>JAAVHM010000001.1 GCA_014799675.1 Ruminococcus sp.
ACGGTATTTTTTTTTTTTTTTTCTTTTCCAAAATTTATGTAGCTTACCTCGGCTTTTCTGTAAGTACGCTTGCGCTTTCTCCCTTGATCTCCTCAAGGCAGTCTTTGAACGCCTTGAGTATCTTCGGGTTGAAAGTACCGCATTCGCCGTTGAATATCATGTTTATAGCTGTCTCGGTATCAAACGCCTTTTTGTAAACTCTCGGAGAGATAAGCGCGTCGTAAACGTCCGCCACAGCAACGACCTGCGACCATATGGAGATCTCATCACCGCTAAGCTTGTCGGGGTAGCCCTTTCCGTCCCAACGCTCATGGTGGTGACGGCATATGTCATAGCAGTAATCGTAAATATCCTGATCCATCATTCCCCGCGGCATACTTTCAAGAATGTCACAGCCCTTGACGGTGTGGAGCTTCATTATCTCAAATTCCTCGTTAGTGAGCCTGCCGGGTTTGTTGAGGATACCGTCGGGAATGGATATCTTGCCAACGTCATGGAGAATTGCCGCCATAGCGATCTTGTCAATTTCCTGCTTTGACATATGATGCTCGGGGTACATATCGCTGACGTTCGTCATGATTATTTTTGTAATGCCGCTTATGCGCTTTACGTGCTCGCCCGATTCGCAGTCACGGAACTCGATTACCGACGCAAGAGTTTCGATCATAGAACGGTTCATTTTGTTGAAACGCTGTATCTGGTCGTCGATAATGCTTTCCATTTCGTTTCTGTTTCTGTACAGCTCAATGATGTTTGCAACACGGTTCTGGAAGAAATTCTTTGTGAACGGCTTTGAAATAATATCAACAGCGCCAAGGTCATAAGCCGTCGCCAGCGGTTGGTCGTTATTTGAGGCAGTAACGATAAAAACAGGAATATGCAGTATATCGCCCGTCTCGTGCATTTTTTTCAGAACCTCGATACCGTCCATTTCGGGCATCATCAGGTCAAGCAGAACAGCGTTGATCTCGGGGTGGCTTTTCAGCATTTCAACAACTTCAATACCGTTGCCCGCTTCAAGGATAGTGTATTTTTTCTTGAAGTACTCCGCCAAAATTTCCCTGTTCATTTCCATATCGTCAGCGATCAAGATCGTGTCCTTGGATTTTGCAGTGCTATTGTCAACTGTCACATTCGTATCCATAGAATTGACACCTCCGTAATTTTTGTGTTTTTATATTTCGGCAGAAAAATTTTGCCGTTACTGATATTTTTCAATGCAGGCAATGATCTTCTCCTGGACGGGAAGAATATCGTCCAGAATTTTTCTTGCCTTTTCGGGATTATCAGCCCTAAGCTCGTCTACGATCTCGGTATAACCCTTGTAAAGAGGCGTGACCGAAAGATTTCCCGTAACGCCTTTAAGGGCGTGAGCGTTTTCAAGAGCCGCCTTGTAGTCTCCCGCTTCAAAACAGGGGAGGACTTGAACGTCTTTTACTGCTGTTGTAAGCTTATTAAGCATTTTTTCATAAAGCGCGCCGTTGCCCATAAATCTGTCAAGAGCCTCTTCAATGTCTACTCCAAGAGCTTTCAGATCATCAATCTTACTCATTTTTTTTTTTTTTTTCTTTTCCGTTTTGAATATTATATATTTTTAGAAACGATTTTTTTTTTTTTTTTTAAAATCGTTTTTAAGAATAAAAAATTTGTCGTCTAAATAAAATTACAGCTATATATAATTATAACATATTTTTTGAAAAAGTCAATGCATTTTTGTGAAAAATTCAACGGTGTTTTTCATCAATAGGACTGCTCGTCAATGTATTTTTCCAAAAGCTTTATGACCTCGCGGACGTCAATAGGCTTTGGAATATGGGCGTTCATTCCGTGGGCAAGACATTTCTGCTTATCCTCGGAAAAAGCGTCCGCCGTCATTGCAATTATAGGAATATTTGCGTCCGCCCTTTCAAGAGCGCGTATAGCGTCCGCCGCCTCGTAGCCGTTCATCACAGGCATACGCAAGTCCATAAGTATCGCGTCATAATAACCCACAGCCGATGCTTGGAATTTCTCAACGCACACCTTGCCGTTTTCCGCATGGTCGAGAATAAGCCCCTGACTTGAAAGAAGCTCGTTTGCGATCTCCCAGTTAAGGTCGTTGTCCTCCGAAAGCAGGATATGCCTGCCCTCCAGCTCGAAAACCTCTTCCTCCGTCTTTGCGGTATTTTCAATTTCGTCTCCGGTCACAAGCTGTTTAAGACCGTAATAAAGCGTGGATTTGAACAGCGGCTTTGCAATAAATCCGCTTATTCCCGCCGCCCGCGCTTCCTCCTCGATCTCGTTCCAGTCGTATGCCGAAATGAGAAGTATGGGCATATCCGTGTGCTTTCTTATCTCACGGGCGGTCTCTATGCCGTCCATTCCGGGAAGCCGCCAGTCAAGAAGTATAACGTCGTAATCGTTGTTTGCCGCGTGGCGTTTTGAAACCATTTCCACAGCGGATTCGCCGTCCAAAGTCCACTCCGCTTCGATCCCCACAGATTTAAGGGAATTCACCGCGCTTTCGCAAAGCATTTCGTCGTCGTCCACAACAAGCATATTCCAGCTTGGGAGTATCATATCCTCTTCCCGTTCTTCAGCTTTTTCCAAATCAAGAGTAACATGGAACGTCGTACCCTTGCCCTGTTCGCTTTCGACATCTATAGCGCCGTGCATAGCGTCCACAATGTATTTTGTGATAGCCATGCCGAGACCAGTTCCCTCGGTCTTGTGTACTCTCTTCGAGTCCTCTCTCGCAAAGGACTCAAACACTACTTTCTTGAATTCCTCGGACATACCTATGCCCGTGTCTTTTACAATAATATTTACCCTTGTGTAATTCTCTCCAATGGGGGAAGCCTCTTCATTCAGAGAAAGCTCTATCTTTCCACCCTCGGGAGTAAACTTTATCGCGTTTGAAAGCAGATTAAGCAGTACCTGATTGAACCGCACGCTGTCGCAGTAAACTTCCTCCGCTTCAATTCCGCTTATGAATACGTCAAATTCCTGCTTTTTCGCTTTGACCTGGGGCTGAACAATGTTTACAATGCTCTCAATTATTTCTCTTAGAGAGATCTGTTCCATGTTCAGCGTAAGCTTTCCGCTTTCTATCTTTGACATATCGAGAATGTCGTTGATAAGCCCAAGCAGGTGCTTGCTGGAAAGAGTTATTTTTCTGAGACAATTTGTGACTTGCTCCTTGTTGTCTATGTTGGAGGTGGCTATCGCCGTCATGCCCACAATGGCGTTCATGGGCGTNCGTATGTCGTGGCTCATGTTTGAGAGGAACTCACTCTTTGCCTTTGTTGCGCTTTCGGCAGCNTTTTTNGCGTTGTTCAAAGCCTCGATCTGATGCCCCGTTATTTTGTAATACTTTACAAATATTACTGTCAGCATACCAAGAATAACGGCGCAGCATAAAATTGCCATTGATATCCACAGCCTGCTGAAATTGCTTACNGTCTGATCCATAATTCCGTATGGCATAACAGTGATAAGATACCATTCCGAATAGGGNAGAGCCGTGCAGTAGATGTGACGGCGTTCCTCGTCCAGATCGAATATGGAGGAAAGCTCCTCGTTATTTTCCATTGCATTTTTCAGCTCTTCGACGTGGTACTCGGCGTGTGACCCGCGGGCTTCGCCGAAAAGCATTCTTATCCTGTCAAAATAGTTGTCCGTTACAGCGTCCACGCTTCTGATAACAAAGCTTCCGTCCTGACGTATAACGTGTGAGAATACAATGTCGCTCTGCTCATTGAGAGCGAGTATTCGTTCCATTTCCGAGGAAGGGAAGCCCGCGAGCACCGCAAGGCTGCGCCCTCCTTTTGCAAGGGGATATGAGCCTGGAATACCGATGATCACAATATTTTCACCCGATTCCGTTTTGCCCATTGCTATTTTTCTTTCGCCGTTCTTCATGGTTTTTAAAAACGCATCGGCGTCGAAAAAGGATATGGGTTCGCCGCAAAGCATATCGAAATTTCCCTCTTGGTCGAGAAGCGCAAGGTATTTAAAATCGTGCGCCAAACTTATGTAGCCGACCTCGGCTTTTCTGTGTTCATAATCGTTTTTTATCTCGTCGGGGACTTCCTCAATAACGTCCTGCAAGCTTGAAAATCTCATATCTATAATTGTCTCAAAGTGCATGGAAATTCGCTCGTTAAGACCCGACATATATATTGTACCCATTTCATTCAAAGTCTCATCGCTTTTTTTGTTCATAAAAATTCCCAAAGCCGCGAACAAGATAATACAGGCAATGATCACAGTTATTATGCTCAAAGTCAGGAAATTCATAGTTTTGTTTTTCATTTGAATTTTCCTCCAAAAAATATATACATATTAATTATATATCATTTTCTGTTAAAAATCAACAACGCGTTTTAAGATATAATTGTATAATGTGTAAACAAAATATGTCGGAACAATTTAATGCTCCGACACATTTATCATTCGTCTTCTTTTTCCTCGGGAACGTCCAGCTTTATGCCCACCTTTGACACGGACTGCTCGTCCGCTTCAAGGACAGTCACCGTGAAAATTCCCGTAGTGATAGTGTCCCCGTTTTCGGGTATGCGCCCGAAAAGCTCCATTACCCAGCCGCCGACACTGTTGCTGTCGGTCTCGATAAGGTCGTTCGGCAGACCAAGCTTTTCCAGCATATCGCTTATGCTTGTGTCCGCCTGAATGTCATAGGTGTTTTCCGCGACCTCCACAACGCTGTCTATTACCTCGTCGTTTTCGTCGTAAATTTCGCCCACAAGCTCCTCGATGATGTCCTCCATTGTGACAATACCGCTTGTGCCGCCGTACTGATCCTTAACGATAGCCATGTGAATCGTGCTCCGCTGCATTTCGTAAAGCACTTCCGAAATTAGCTTCATTTCGGAAACGTACAAAGCCTTTTGTATAATTCCCTCAATGCCTGCGGGAGCGCCCTCGGGACGGGTCACAAGAGCAAAGAAATCCTTTTCGTTTATAAGTCCCACAATGTTGTCAACGGTCTCCTCGTACACGGGAAGTCTTGTGTATCTGTCGCGGATAAAAATTTCCGTGATAGTTTCTATATCCTCGTTACGTTCCACCGCAACCACCTTTACGCGGGGGACGAGTATCTGCTCCACGGTAATGTCGTCAAATTCCAGAGCCGAGCGCACAAGGTCGCTTTCCTGCTCCTCAAGGACGCCCTGGTCTTCAATTTCCTCAATGATGTACTTTAACTCGTCCTCGGTAAAATTCGGGGAATCGTCGGGCTTTGAAATTTTCGCCAAAGCCTTTTGAAGCTGTGAAAAAATTGCCGATATGGGCGTAAGGATAAACATTATCCCGCCCAGTATCCCGGCAAAGGCGAGAGCGCATTTCTCGGCGTTCTGCTTTGCAAAGGATTTCGGTATTATTTCTCCGAAAATAAGCACCAGCACCGTCATGACCGCTGTTGAGATCGCCACGCCTGCCGTGCCGAAGATTTTCGTAAAAATAACCGTGCCGAGGGACGATGATAAAATATTCACAATATTGTTTCCCACAAGAATTGACGTGAGAGCCTTGTCGAAATTTTCCGCAATGTTAAGAGCGCGTTCCGCCTTTTTGTTTCCGTTTGAAGCCTCGTGCTTCAGACGTATCTTATTTACCGATGAAAAAGCGGTTTCCATTGAGGAAAAAAGCGCGGACATTACCAAAAGTACCGCAATTGCTATGTAATTTACATAACTCACAAATATGACCTGACCTTTCCTTATAGAGGATAGAGAATAGAGGTTAGAGGGTAGACTCTTTTCCCCCAAAAATGTATTTATAGATTATAATACCATACTTTCCATAAATTTGCAAGGGTTTTTTGAAATTATTGCAATCCATAAAAATAACCCTACGTAGGGGCGGGGTCTCCCCGCCCGCGATACAAACCGCACGGCTTGTATCGTGAACGCGGGACGGGAAACCCGTCCCCTACGAATTTTGTCCGGATATTTTTATGTACAGCTATAATATTTCTATCCTCTAACCTCTAATCTCTATTCTCTAAAAAAGAATTTTACATTATTTAATGATTTTTCCAATTTTATATGTTATACTATANGTTATATGTATTTTTTCATTGGGAGGCATCATTTTGCTGGACAAGCTTATTGCGAAAATTTTAAAGATTTTCCCGAAATTTATACGGGACTTTTACTACANNCACGAAAGCGTAATGCTTTACCTTATAGTCGGCGCAATGACTACCGCCGTTTCAATAATNACNCAGTATATACCTCTGCTTATGGGNTTCCCNACNGAGGTGAATACAACCGTAAGCTGGGTCTGCGCCGCGACCTTTGCGTTTTTCACCAATAAGGTNTGGGTCTTTAAAAACGAGTCCGCAACAAAGTNGGACTGGATAAAGCAAGCCGNCGCNTTTTACGGCGCAAGGCTTACAACATATTTTCTGGAGCTTGCTTTTATGAGCTTTACCGTNAGGGTGCTTCTGCAAAACGAGTACNTCATGAAGCTTATCGCCCAGGTGTTTATACTTATAATAAANTACCTTTTCAGCAAGCTTGTTGTGTTCAGNAANAAANGTGAGGGGGANGAAAAANATGTTTAAACTTGCAAAAAAATATTTGGGAGCTTTTAAAAAGGAGCTTATAATNGGNCCTGCCGCAAAGCTTACCGAGGCGATATTTGAGCTTATCGTGCCGCTTATCATGGCGGACATAATCGACACGGGNATAAACGGCGGCGCGGGAAAGCCCTACATCTACAGAATGGGCGGAATTATGGTTCTGCTTGGCGTNCTGGGACTTTGCTGNGCGCTNGTNTGNCANTANCTTGCTTCAAGGGCTTCGCAGGGNGTGGGAACNGTTATCCGCAACGACCTTTTCAGACANATAAATACCTTTTCNCACGCNGAGCTTGACAGGTTNGGAACGCCCTCTCTTATCACGAGAATTACGGGGGACGTGAACCAAGTNCAGAGCGCAGTTGCAATGCTTATCAGACTTGTTGTCCGCGCGCCTTTTCTTGTAATAGGCGCGGCTGTTATGGCAATGACNATTGATTTAAAGCTTTCNGTAATTTTCCTTGCGGTAATGCCTCTCGTTTCTCTTGTGCTNTATCTTATAATGTCNCGCTCCGTNCCGTTTTATAAGGTNATACAGAAAAAGCTTGACAAAATNAGTCTGATAACNAGAGAAAGCCTTACGGGCGCAAGAGTTATCCGAGCNTTTTCAAGAGGGGAAGCGGAGGAAGAACGTTTCGGCGCGGCAAACGAGGATTACGCCGAAACATCAATGCGTGTGGGACGGCTTTCCGCGCTTCTTAACCCGCTTACCTATGCAATTATGAACCTTGCAATTGCGGCAATAGTCTGGTTCGGCGGCTTCCGTGTGGACAGCGGCGACCTTTCACAGGGGCAGGTAATTGCTTTTGTAAATTACATGACACAAATTTCCCTTGCCCTTGTTGTTGTGGCAAACCTTGTGGTGCTTTTCACAAAGGCGGCGGCTTGTTCCGCAAGAATAAACGAGGTCTTTGACACAGCCCCCTCAATTGTTGACGGAGAGGGCGCAAACGCAAGGCAGAACGTTCCCAAAATAGAGTTTAAAAATCTTTCCTTTTCCTACAGCGAAAACGGCGACAACGCTCTTGAAAATATCAGCTTTTCCGTCAATGCGGGGGAGACTGTGGGCGTTATCGGCGGCACGGGTTCGGGTAAGTCCACGCTGGTAAATCTTATTCCCCGCTTTTACGACGCGGAGCAGGGGGAAGTCCTGATAGACGGCGAAAACGTGAAAAATTACAAGCTTGACGACCTGCGNAAAAAGGTNGGAGTTGTNCCTCAAAAGGCAGTGCTGTTTTCGGGAACNATTGCNGACAACCTCCGNTGGGGAAACGAAAANGCAAGCCTTGNCGACATGGAAAAAGCCGTGNCCATAGCNCAGGCGAANGAGTTTATCGACAAGCTTCCCGAGGGCTTTGATACGGAGATAGCGCAGGGNGGAAGAAATCTTTCGGGNGGTCAGAAGCAAAGNCTTACNATAGCAAGAGCNNTGACAGGCAGTCCCGAAATATTAATTCTTGACGACAGCGCGTCGGCNNTGGACTTTGCNACGGACGCGGCTCTCCGAAAAGCNATCGCACAAAANACAACGAATATGACTGTGATAATTGTTTCCCAAAGNGCNACTTCNATAAGATACGCCGACAAAATAATNGTCNTGGACGACGGCGAAGCGGTTGGCATAGGCACTCANGACAAGCTTATGGANAGCTGTGACGTGTACCGTGAAATTGTTCTGTCACAGGAAAAAAGTGCNGGNGGCACAGCAAGCAAGGAGGGAGCGTAATGGCTAAGAATACTGAAAAAAAGCCAGTTATAGGCAGACTTTTAAGCTACACAAAGCCATGNGCGGCGTTGGTAGTCCCNGCNGTGATTTCGGCGGTGGTAAGCGTGGCATTGTCCCTNTANACGCCNATTCTTGTNGGTCGNGGAATTGACTANATTATCGGCAAGAACAACGTTGATTTTGAGGGCGTAAAGCGTTACGTNCTGCTTATTGTNGTNACGGTTNTTNTTTCNGCAATTTTCAACTGGNTCATGTCNNTNTGCACCTATAAAATAACCTACCGCGCGGTAAGCGATATGCGGGCGCAGCTTTACGCAAAGCTGAACAAGCTNCCTCTTGGGTTANATCGACAGCACCGCCCACGGCGATATTATTGCAAGAATGTCCGTGGANNTTGAGACAATTTCCGACGGNTTGCTNCAATGCTTTTCNCAGTTTCTGACGGGTATTGTAACTATAGTCGGCACTATTATTTTCATGCTNCGNATTAATGTTGGAATTGCNGTTGTGGTAATTCTTATNACGCCGNTGTCCCTGTTTGTTGCGGCGTTTATAACAAAGCTTTGCCANGANAAATTCAGGGAGCAGTCCGCNGTCCGCGGGGANCTTAGCGGCTGTATNGANGANCTTGTNGGCGGTCAGAAAATAGTGAAAGCCTTTGCATACGAGGACAGNGCGCAGGCGCGTTTTGAGGAAATAAACGGCAGGCTTTACAAATGCGGCGTTCTGGCGCAGTTTTACTCCGCGCTGACAAATCCNTGCACAAGATTTGTAAACGGAATTGTTTACGCNGCAACAGGNATTTTCGGCGCAATTTCCGTAATNAGCGGCGCGNCNGGNGCAATGTCCGTAGGTCAGATAGCGACNTTTNTAAGCTATGCGAACCAGTACACAAAGCCNTTCAACGAGATAACGGGAGTTATCACAGAATTGCAGGCGGCTTTNGCTTCCGCAAGACGNGTTTTNGACGTTCTTGACGAGACGGAGGAAATTCCCGAAAAAGAACCTCCCGCNCCNGCAAACGCCGACGGCAGGGTGNATATAAACAANGTCAGCTTCTCCTACAAGCCCGAACAGAAGCTTCTGGAGAANGTTGATCTTTCCGTTAGATCGGGTCAGAGNATAGCTGTTGTNGGTCCGACNGGCTGCGGAAAAACCACGCTGATAAATNTGCTGATGAGGTTCTACGACGTTCGGGAGGGCAGTATAGAGGTAGGCGGCGAGGATATTCGGAATATGCGCCGCAGCGAGCTTCGGGCAATGTACGGAATGGTNTTGCAGGACACNTGGATCTTCACGGGNACAATTCGGGAAAATATCGCTTACGGCAAGCCCGACGCAACCGAGGAGGAAATTCTTGCGGCGGCGAAAATGTGCCATTGCCACAGCTTTATAAGGCGTATGCANGACGGCTACGACACAATGGTNTCNGAGGACGGNGGAAGCCTTTCGCAGGGTCAGAAGCAGCTTTTNTGCATNGCAAGGGTAATGCTCACCAACCCGCCCATGCTTATTCTGGACGAGGCGACCTCCAGCATAGACACCCGCACCGAGCAGAAGATACAAAGCGCNTTTGCAAAGCTTATGAAAGGCAAGACCAGCTTTATTATCGCNCACCGTCTTTCCACTATCAAGGACGCGGACGTTATTCTCGTTATGAAAGACGGCAACATTATCGAGCAGGGCGACCATGAAAGTTTGCTTGAAAAGGGCGGGTTTTATGCGAATTTGTATAATTCACAATTTGAACGGACAGCCAATTAGGTATTGAAAAAACGCCTGCGCCGAGAAATTTTTCTTTGGCGCAGGCGTTTTTATTTTTATCATTACTGTTGGCATTTTTCAGACCATTCTGCCCAGCGGGGGTCTGATTTTATTTCATTTTTGATTTGCGTGCAGTCGGGGACTTGCCAAAACGGAAAATCCTCGGGCAGAAAAGCGGCTATTTTCATGGGTTCGCCCGACCTGCATTTTACATGGGACACAAGAGGCGCGGTAAAATAATGCTCTCCGCCGTCAAGATGTTTTTCAAGGGCGCGGGCGTGTTCCAAAGCTTTATAGAGAGATGTAAAAGCTTCGTCCCGATATCCT
>JAAVHM010000002.1 GCA_014799675.1 Ruminococcus sp.
AAAAAATTCGCTTGCCAAAGCATATATTACCGCAAACACGGGGACGCCCAAAAGCATACCGATAAATCCGAACAAGCCGCCGCCAACAAAGATAGCGAACATTACCCAGAACGGCGAAAGTCCCGTGGAGTCTCCCAAGATCTTGGGTCCCAAAATGTTGCCGTCAAACTGCTGTAAAATTATAATGAAAACAACAAAGGGTATGACGTGCTTGGGGTTTGTCATAAGCAGCAGCAGCGCGCTGGGGACTGCTCCGAAAAACGGTCCGAAAAACGGGATAATATTTGTTACGCCTATGATAATACTGATAAGAGCAACGAATTCCAAGTTCATTATTCTCATGCAGGCAAAGCATATAATGCCGATGATAAGGGAATCTAAAAGCTTTCCCGAAAGGAAGCCCGAAAGGGTCTGATTGGCTTTAGCGCAGGTACGGAGTATGCCTTTGCATAGATTTTTCGGGAATATCGCATAGACTGTCTTCCTTGCCTGTGCGGTAAAGGTCTCCTTGCTGAACAGGAGGTATATCGCAACGATAAAACCGATTATAAAGTCTTTCATTGAAACAATAAAGCCTATTGCGCCGTCCTTGACTTTAAGGGAAATGTCGCCAAGTTTTGGAATAATGTTGTTGACAGATTCCATGATCTTTGGCTGGATAGTTTCCAATTGGGTCTCTATCACCTGAACAGCCTCGGGATAATCTCCCAAAAGCTTTACTACCAAGTCTTCCAACTGCTTGATATAGGTAGGTATGCTGTAAAGAATTTCCATTATGCTGTCCCGAACCTGAATTATAACAAGCGCTAAAATTGAAACAATTATCGTTATAAGCAGAAGCATTGTTATAAAAATACTAAGGGAACGGTTAAGCTTAGGGTGAGGTTTTTTCCTGTCAAAAAGCTTTTGGAACAGCCTTTCAAGAAGCTTCATAACAGGGTTGCAGATGTAAGCGATAGCTATGCCCCATATTACCGGAGCGATAACCTTAAAAAACTGCTTTATGTAATCGAAAATTTCAGCGGAGCGTATGCAGACCAGTACCAATGCAAGGCAGATCGCAAATGTGATTATGCAGTACACAGAAATAGTATTGTATTTTTTATTGAAATCTACTTTCAATATATCCCGACCTTTCGTTGTATTAAAATTTACATAATTATATAACTTGTCCATTATATTATACACCAAAATTTCATATAAGTAAAGGTTTTTTTGGAAATTTTAACAAATTTACATCATAATTTTCTGTACCCTTATACTGTTTGCCAATAAGATTATTGNCGGAAANAATTTANTTATTCCATAAATATTATAAAAATGTTAAAAATGAAAAATAGTACTTTAATTAATTCTTGTAATGTGCTATAATAGTATGTATGTTAAAATAAAGTTTGTATGTTAATTANGNCTTTAAAATTTCAATTTCAGGTAAANATNTTGGAGGTCTGTATGGCAAATAATCTTGATTTTATCGGGGCAAAGANAGCCGCTTTGGANAAATATTTCGGAAAGCTTAACGATATGCAGAAAAAGGCGGTCTTTACCGTGAACGGTCCGCTGCTTATCCTNGCNGGTGCGGGAAGCGGAAAAACTTCGGTGNTTGTAAACAGAATTGCAAANATGGTNAATTTCGGCAACGCATATGCCGATGAATATGTCCCCGCCGGNATTTCGGAGGACGATATCAAATTTTTAAACGAATATGACGGAAGTCTCGACGAAAACGTNACNTCACGTCTTGCGGACATANTTGCNGTAAACAGAATAAACCCTTGGAATATCCTTGCTATCACNTTNACAAACAAGGCGGCGGGGGANCTTAAATCCCGNCTTGAAGCAATGCTTGGNGAAAACGCAAACAGNATTGCTGCCGCAACGTTNCANTCCATATGNGTAAGAATTCTCCGCAGGGAAATTACTGCGCTGGGGTATACTTCAAGCTTTACAATTTACGACAGCGACGACAGTCAGCGTCTGCTGAAATCCTGCTACGACCCCCTTGACCTTTCGGATAAGGCGTTCCCGCCAAAGGCTGTNCTTGCGGCAATTTCCTCCGCTAAGGATAANCTTGTCACTCCCGAACAGTTTGAGGAAGCCGCTAANGGCGANTANCGNAAATTGGGTATNGCAAAGCTCTATAAGCTGTATCAGAAACGCTTAAAGGAAGCNAACGCNCTTGATTTTGACGANATTATCCGTCTCACGGTTGAGCTTTTTGAGAGCAGCGAGGACGTGCTTGACCACTACAGAAATCTCTACAAATACGTTATGGTGGACGAGTATCAGGACACNAACCAGGCACAGTTCAGNCTTGTTTCTCTGCTTTCNGGCAAGCATAAAAACCTCTGCGTTGTGGGCGACGACGACCAGTCCATTTACAAATTCAGAGGNGCTACTATTGAAAATATCCTTAATTTTGAGGAACAGTTTGAAAACGCCTCCGTTATACGNCTTGAGCAGAATTACCGTTCAACTCAGAATATACTTAGCGCGGCAAATTCGGTGATTGCCAACAACACGACCCGAAAGGACAAAAAGCTCTGGACTTCCTCGGGTGACGGNGAAAAGGTCACTATCTATAAGGCTGTTGANGAGTCCGCCGAGTCAAGATTTGTCGCGGANGTTATNCTNGACAANATNAAAGAGGGCGACAATTACAANGATTTTGCAGTTCTTTACCGTATGAACGCCCAGTCCAACAGCATTGAGCGNACGTTCACACAAAGCGGCATACCNTACAGNGTTATNGGCGGAATGAGGTTCTACGACCGCAAGGAGATAAANGATATTATTGCGTANCTNGCTGTGCTGAACAACGACNGNGATATGCTNAGATTNAAGCGNATAATCAACGANCCGAAGCGGGGNATNGGTGANGCGACNGTTACCCTTATAGAACAGATTTCCACAGATTTGAATATGTCTCCCNTTGANGTTATGCTGAACAGCGAGAGTTATCCNCTNCTGTCGAAAAAATCCTCCGCGCTTTTAAANGCGGCNAATATGTTTGTGNANCTNNNNGANANGTCGGAGACNTTGCCNCTTGANGANCTTCTTGACGAACTTCTNGATAAAACGGGTTANGCAAACGCAATGAAGCTTCTCGGCGACGAGGGCGCAGGCAGACTNGANAACATAAACGAGCTGAAAACCACNATGGTNCAGTANGTTGAAGCNAACGGCGAGGAAGCTTCCCTCTCNGGCTTTTTGGAGGAAGTCAGCCTGTACACAGATATTGACAAGCTTGACGAGAACGACAATGTGGTCTCCCTTATGACGATACACAGCGCAAAGGGTCTCGAATTCGGCACGGTGTTCATAATNGGNATGGAGGACGGAATTTTCCCGGGTCTCCGCAGNNTGAACAGCCTTGAAGATNTGGAGGAGGAACGCCGNCTTGCCTATGTNGCNATAACCCGNGCAAAGAAAAAGCTTTANATGATACACGCAAAACAGCGTATGCTTTTCGGCTCAACGAACCGCAANCTTATTTCAAGGTTTGCAAAGGAGATAAGTNCNGAGTATTACGAGCGTATCGACAGCACNGTCAAAACNTACGACGCGGACGAAAANGATATAATCGTTCANAGCGTGTCNAAATACAGNCTCCAGAGCGAGCTTGCAAACCGCAGGGTAGAGCAGAACAAGAAGCAGGCTTCCGCAGAATTCAGCGTGGGGGANCGCGTNAAGCACAATGTTTTCGGCGAGGGNACGGTNGTTTCCGTNAAAAANATNAGCAACGACGCTATGCTTGAGATAGCTTTTGANTCCGTGGGTACTAAAAAGCTTATGGCNAATTTCGCTAAGATTTCTAAAATATGATAAAAAGAGCGCTCCGTGNTTACGGAGCNTTTTTTATGGCAAATTATTTCTGTACCATTCAATTTTATCATCTAAATTTTTTGAGTACTCCANCCATTTTTCAAGCTGCTCATTGACGTAAAGNNTGTGCTTTTGGAGCAATTCAAGCCTTTCNGCAATAGTCGAGCTTCCCTCATAGCGCAGGTCGGAGTAACGCTTCATATCTTTCAGGCTCATTCCCGTATTTTTCAGCTTTTGCAGAAACTTTATCCACTCAATATCGCTTTCGGAGTAATCTCTGCGGTTGGCGGCNTCNCGTTTTACACGAATAAGTCCCTTATTTTCGTAATACCTAAGAGCAGAGCAGCATACGCCTGTTATTTCTGAAAATTTTCCTATGGTCATTTTATTCTCCTAAAATTAATAATTTGTTTATTGACTTAAAGTACGCTTTAAGAAGTATACTGAAAAAAGCTGAAAAGCTGAATTATTTCTGAAAGGAATTGATATTATGGAAAAATCGCGTTACNNAAAGGGTCTGGAAAATCTGTCCGCAGTTGACGGAAGCGGGGGAGAAGCCGTTATAAAATCTCTTGAAGATATNTCTCCCGATTTGGGNAGATATATTGTAGAGTTTGCATTCGGNGACATTTANTCGGGAGANGAGCTTTCCTTGCAGGANAGAGAAACAGTCACGCTTGCAAGCCTGCTTACTCTCGGAGGCTGCGAGCCGCAGCTTGAAGTACACATCAACGGAGCATTAAANACGGGAATTCCGCCNNAAAAAATTGTTGANATTTTTTTGCAGTGCATACCGTACACAGGTTTTCCAAGAGTTCTNAACGCAGTTTTTACTGCAAAAAAGGTGTTNCTTGAAAGGGGAATATNACTAAAATAAAAAATGTCCCGAAAATCTTTTNAGANTTTCGGGACATTTTTTAATTCTTTCTNAAAAGCTGGAAAATAAGCAGTACCGAAGTNAAAATAAAATTATATGCAAGGAACATTGATACCGAAAGCTCCTGAAAACTGCTTAAAATCACCATAACAAGGCAGATTATTATTCCCAAAAACATTGAAACNGCCTGAATGCCGATACCGACATTTATCGTGCCTTTCATGTGCTTGCAGCTTAAAATNAGNGAAGCAAACGCGGANAATTTTCCCGAGCAGGCAAGAGAAGCCCGCTGATTTACCTGATAGGAAGTTACCTCGTTGAACTGCTCGTGAACTCTGAACGGTATCAGCTTCAGATATTCGGGGGAAATCTCAAAAAGCTCCGAGAGNCGGTTTATGGAAACNATNGAGTCAACCGACCGTATCATAATATAAACNTCGTTTTTCTGCAANTCCTGNANAGCCTGAATAATCTCCAAGGTCGGAGTTATCTCAACAAGGAACATCGCCGAAAGCTCTCCCGAGATNGAAAGGTACACGGCAGTCCTGCCGTTTTCGGTGTACTCCTTTTCCTTTGTAAGCGGCGGCATACCCTCAATGCTGTGGTTNACCATAAGCTCNCTGTTGCCGAGAAGCACCCGCTTGTTGTTTATCCAGCCGCAAAGNCCCATTGAGTCCTCAAAAATGTAGCTTTCAACAGGNTTNAGNANCTCTGTNTTTCCNGCAATAATGTCNTAAAACATATTTTTCAGTATGCTTCCCGCTTGTGTGGTAAGNCTNGCCGCNTCAACGATAGCCTCNTCTATTCTCGTGTCGGAGAAAACCTTTATAGCCGCAAGCTTAACGCTNCCCTGCGGGAAAAGCTGATTTGCGTCNACAAGGACGCTGTTTGTTTCCGCAAATTCTTCAATGCAGTCAAATCCNAGNACAACNCCCTGATTTTCCGCGCCCTTTATNTCAGCCCTCATCATGGGNACGTTTACNANNAGCATCATGGAAAATCCNGTGCATATTGANATNACNCCNACAAAAACCGAAATGCCGATATAAANAGANGAANCAACNTATTNCGGNCCGCTGACAATACCCGCAATTACNGCAATTACTANNGCCACNGCAATTACNACNGGNGTAAAAATNCGGCAGAAGCTGTCNGTGCTGTCGTTTGCGTAAGAGGTTTTAAGAAATTCGGAAAGGAATTCTGTCTTTCTCATNGCGGAAAGGTTAGGGAAGTCCCTTAAAGTACCNCGTGTGAAATTCTGCGCNGTNTCCTCGTCGGTAACGGGGAAAATAGCGTATTTTTCNCTGCTNCCNGAAACAAANTTAAAGCTGNGCTGNGTNCTGCTNACTATNAGNAGNTTNCCTATNGTGTTGAACAGCAGGGAAGCGATTGCAACNGGAATATAAATGTGNACAAAGCTGCCCTTNATGAGATTTGGATTTGCAAACATTATCATTGANGTAATGATAGAAGTTACCGTNGANATNGCGCANAGGCTGTCGCAGTCTGCTTTGAGGGAAAGAATTTTTGACAGTCCGCAGGAAATTACCGTATAGCTTGAAAAAGCGGCAAGCAGACCGAGAATTGCATTTACAAAAAGGTATGTGCTTGTCTGTGTGCGTTTGCTTAAAAGCTCCATTATCGGCAAACGCTGTGTGTCGTTTGCAATGGCAATATATGCGCTTGCGGCAAAGCAGGCTATCAGCACAACAAGCCGCAGAATAAGGCTTCCCTTGAGCTGACCGATGTCGTGAGCGATTGAAGCGGCGTCGTCAAAGCTTTCAAAATCGTCAATGACCTTGGGAGTGTCGTCCTCNACCTCTTCGCCGGAAACGTCCTCCTCTTCGCCGACAAGTATAAAATCCTTTATCTTTTTGCTTCGGCGTTCCTTAAGNGCAGATATCTTGTCAAGCTCGTGCTGCTCGGTATCAACAGGTATCTGGGACGTGTCCTGAATAATTTTATCGTCAAGATTAAGGTCAATATCAAGGATAGAAGTCCTCTCAATAGGGGCAACGTGCTGTGTTCGGGACAAACGCTCCTTTTTAGCTTTCATCATTCCGTCAAGCAGCTCTGTGTTTCCCGAAATNCCGTTGCTGTCGTCCTGTTTTGGAATAAGCTTTGTAAACAGGTCTGTTATGCCCCTGTGGACAGTATTTTCAGATTTTGCACTTTTTTTCTTTTTGTCGGAGTACTCATTAAGAATGTCGTCAAGATTTTTCTCCTCAATTGCCGAATATTTTTCAAAGGGGTCGCTGACAGTCTTGGGAGTTTCCGCCGCGCTCTGTATAGGCGGCTCGGGAGGGGAGACCGCTGTTTTCTTCGGCTCGGATTTCTTATGGGATTCCCGCTTGAAAAGACTGCTTTTGGGTTCTTTTTCCTTTTCTTCTTCCTCACGGGCTTCGTCGCCGTAAATGTCAGCCTGCTCCATTTTTTCCGAAAAGGAACGGCTGGGCTTAGGCTCGGGGGTATAGCTTTCCACCGTTTTCTTATCGTGAACCGAGTTCAGCGTTTGAGAAAGCTTNCCGTATTTTTTAGTAAAATCATCGCTGTCATCNGCAGCTTCNGACTGTTNGCCCGAAGCTGTACCGCTGACTATGTCCTGTTTATATGTAGGGCTTGGGCTGTCGGCTGTATCGTCATTTGTGTACGGCGTTTTATCGGACTTTCCGCCGTAATTGTTTAAAATATTATCAATATCTATGTCGGAAGCTTTTTTATTTTCCCTATCGGAATTTTCCGAATATTCATTAAGAATATCGTCAATAGAGTATTTTCCGTCAGCCAAATTCAGCGCTCCTTTCATAATTTATGATCTATCGGTAAATTTTATCAGACCTTACGCTGTCTGACCGTTTCGTACATAAAAATTCCCGCCGCTACCGAAGCGTTAAGGGAAGTTATTTTTCCGTACATTGGGAGCTTTAAAAGAAAATCGCATTTTTCCCTTACAAGTCTGCCCATGCCGAAGCCCTCGGANCCTATAACAAGTCCCACGCTTCCCGTCATGTCGGCTTTGGTGTAATCTTCTCCCTCGGCGTCCGTGCCGTATATCCATACTCCGTTTTCTTTAAGCGTATCTATGGTTGCAGGAATATTTGATACCCTTGCCACAGGAAGCCAGCTTGCCGCCCCCGCAGAGGTTTTGAAAACCGTTTCNGTGAGAGCCGCGCTCCTGCGCTTGGGGACGATTATCCCGTCCGCCCCNGCAGCCTCGGCAGTACGTATTATCGCGCCTAAATTGTGNGGGTCTTCGATTTCGTCGCATATTATTATAAAAGGCTTTGTACCTTTTTTTTCGGAAACAGCCAGAATGTCCTCCACCGTAACNTATTCGGCGCACGCACCGCTTGCGATAACGCCCTGGTGGGAAGCTCNCCCCGACATTGAGTTAAGCTTTGATTCNGAGACCTGTTTTACAACAATGCCTTTTTCCTTAGCCATTTTGCAAATCAGACCGAGACTTCCGCCGCCCTCGCTGCTGACGAATATCGTGTTAAGGCTCTTGCCNGCCTTTAAAGCTTCTATCACAGGATTTCTTCCCNCAATAAGCCCGTTGNTTTCNCTTTCGTCCTCTTCAATGAAATTGTTTTTTTCAAACTTTTTTTCGGGACGTGTATAACCGTTTCTTTTAACATTTGNTTTTTTGTCGTAATATGGCATAGTATCCTCCATATATTATTAACAGAAAGTACATAGTAAGTTTACTTATAGATATATTCATATTAATTATAACACATTACAGCAAAAAACACAACCATATTACAAAAATTTTACAGAAAAATTATCAGATAGACCACAAGCGTAACCGCCAGTATTGAAGCCGCCGCAAGGCTAAGCTTCAAAATAAGCGAAACAGCGTCGCTCTCACGCTTCGGAGCAATTCTTCCGACGTATTCTCTCGCTTCTTCCTCCAGTCTTGCCGAGGGCAGGTCAAGCTTGTCGGGNCGGACGTACAGCACAGCTCTTTCAAAATATTCGTTGTCGGTGCTTGTTATTTCAACGACACGTTTATTTACGCCTTTTATCATAATTTTGGGACTCCCTTTCTTCTTTTTTAACAATTGTATTTTTGNCTGTTTCTGACANTTCTATACCGTAAGTACACAAAATATGTGGAAAACTATGCCTAAAATCCAAAAATTGCCTCGAAAATGTGGAAAACTCGGTGGAAAAGGTGAAAAAGTGCGTAAATTCAACAACTTATTTTCCACATTAGTGTGGAAAACGGGTTTACGGTTTGTATACGGTCAAATTTGGAAAAATAATGTCCTGAAAAAAGACAATGCGGGAAAAATTCTACTTTGGGTTGAAGTGTTTTCAATAAAGCGGTTATTGCTTTNAAACGGATTTTACGCTATAATATAACCATAGCAGCGCTGCCANAATGTTTTAAGGAGGACNTTTTTATGACCNTNTACATNGGNGAAAATCTTAAAAAGCAAAGAAAGCTTCGTGAGCTTACGCAGGAGCAGCTTGCGGATATTCTTGGGAGTATCNTTTCAGTCNNTNTCAAAGTGGGAGNGNGGAGAGGGTTACCCCGANATAGAAATGCTCCCGACNATAGCTAACTGCTTCGGCATAACCGTTGACGAGCTTATCGGCATGAACGAAATTCGGGACACTGCGGAGGTGAAAGCTATCCTTGACAAAGAAAAGGAAAATATGTCAAAAGGACTTATTGAGGAAAATATCAAGCTTCTTGCAGAAGCGGTAAAAATATANCCGAACAATTATAAATTGCTTTCACGATATGCGTCAAATCTTACTTTTGTCGATATCGACAGTAAAAGTGAGGAGTCCCGCCAAAATAATTTAAAAGCCGTCCAGATAGCGGAAAGAATNCTTGCGGAATGTACNGNCCCCGAAATACGAAACAAAATGCAGGGCGAATTGTGCATTTACTATCGGAATTTAGGGGAAGACGACAAAGCCATTGAAGCGGCAGGCAAACTTCCGTCAATGTGGAAAAGCAGCGAGATAATAAAGATGAACATTCTTAAAGGCGATGACCTTGTCAGGCTTACTCAAAGCAACGTTTATCAGCTTACCAATCTTATGTTCTGCTGTTTGCAGAATATGGCGGATATTAATGCAGAGAACAATCCGAAGCTTAATTGTGAGCAGAGAATTGAAATACTCCGAAAAGCGATCGCAATAATTAATATTGTTTTCGACAAGGGGGACTATATTACAATGGCGCACAATCTTTCTATTCTGCACCGCGATATAGCGGAAGTATCAATGCGCGCGGAAAATTTTGAGCTTGCTCTGGAAAGTCTTGAAAAATCGGCGGAGTATGCGATATATATGGACGAACTGCCCGACAAAATGTCCCACGTTTCCCTGCTTGTAAATACGATAGAATACAATTCTGCACATATCGGCAAGAATTTCAGCAACCCGTTCAGCGAAAGGCTTTTGATGAAAATGTCCGACAGCAAGTACGACGAAATACGGAACGACCCACGTTTCAAAGCAGTGGAAAACTCACTGAAAGAGCATATCAAATAGTATATGAAAAAAGACGTACTGACGCATAATACGGAAGTGCGTCTTTAAAATTTATTGTTCTAAACCGAATCTCTGATAAAGTCCGAAAAAACAAAGCGGGAAAAATTCTAATTCAGGTTGAATAGCTTTCAATATCTAAGTTATTGTTTTTAAACTGATTTTACGCTATAATATAAACATAACAGCGCTGCCAAAATGTTTTAAGGAGGACGTTTTTATGACATTATACATTGGTGAAAATCTTAAAAAACAAAGAAAACTTCGTGAGCTTACGCAGGAGCAGCTTGCGGATATTTTGGGAGTATCTTTTCAGTCNNTNTCAAAGTGGGAGAGGGGAGAGGTTTATCCCGACATTGAGCTGCTTCCAACNATTGCGGAATATTTCGGCATAACCACCGATGAGCTTATGGGAGTGAAAGAAATACATGATTCCGCAGACGTTAAAAAAATTATTGATAAGGTAAAGAACAATATGTCCAAGGGACTTATTGAGGAAAATATCAAGCTTCTTGCAGAGGCGGTAAAGGTTTATCCCAACAATTATGAACTGCTTTCGCATTATGCAATGAACATTACATTTGTTGCTATTGACAATAAAAGCGAGGAATACCGCCAAAATAATCTGAAAGCCGTTCAGATAGCGGAAAGAATTCTTGCGGAATGTACCGACCCCGAAATACGAAANATGATGCAGGGTGAATTGTGCATCTACTACCGAAATTTAGGGGAATACGACAAGGCTCTTGAAGCGGCGGAAAAGCTTCCGTTTATTTGGAAAAGCAGAGAGCTGACACAGATGGATATTGTTAAAGGCGAGGATCTTGTCAGGCTCACTCAAAATAACATTTGTCAGCTTACAAATATCATGTTTTTGTGTTTGCAGACTATGGCAGATATAAGTGCGCAAAACAATCCGGAATTTACTTGGGAGCAGAGAATTGAGATACTCCGAAAAGCGATTGCAATATATGACATTGTGTTTGACAAGGGAGACTATAATGTGTTTGCCTACAATCTTTCCTTCCTGCACCGTGAGATATCGGCAATGGCAATTAAAGCAGGGGACTTAGGTCTTGCTCTTGACAGCATTGAAAAGGCAGCGGAATATGCAAAATATATTGACTTGCTTCCCGAGAAAAAGCCGTATGTTTCCTTACTTTTAAACAAGTTGGAGTATAAAGCTGCAAATACGGGAAAGAATTTCACCAACACGTTCAGCGAAGAATTTTTGATGAAAATTTCCGACAGCAGGTACGACGAAATACGGGACGACCCGCGTTTCAAAGCGGTGGAAAACTTACTGAAAGAGCATATAAAATAACATACAATAAAAAGACGTACTGCCCGTATGATACGGAAGTACGTCTTTAATTTTATTTATTTTCCATATTTTCAACCGAAGCCCTGATAAAGTCCGCAAAAAGCTTNTGNGGCTTGTTNGGTCTTGACTTGAACTCNGGGTGGAACTGAACTCCCACAAACCATGGGTGGTCTTTTATCTCAACAATTTCCACAAGCCTTTCGTCGGGGGAAATTCCCGCGATCGTCAAGCCCGCTTCCTGAAGCTGTGTGCGGAAAGCGTTGTTGAACTCCCAGCGGTGGCGGTGTCTCTCGTAAATAAGCGGCTCGCCGTATACCCGCGCGGAGGTCGTTCCATCCGTAAGCTTGCAGGGGTAAAGACCCAAACGCATTGTGCCGCCTTTTTCGGTAATGTTTTTCTGATCCTCCATAATGTCAATAACGGGGTGTTCCGTTTCGCCGAACTCGGTAGAATTTGCGTCCTTGAAGCCCAAAACGTTTCTCGAATATTCAACAACAGCCATTTGCATACCGAGACAAATTCCGAAAAACGGTACTTTGTTTTCTCTCGCATAGCGTATGGACTCTATCATGCCCTCGATACCGCGGTCTCCGAAGCCGCCGGGGACGATAATTCCGTCGCAGTCTTTAAGCATTTCCGAAGCGTTGTCACGGGTTATCTCCTCGGAATTTATCCATTGAATATCAACCTCTGCGCCGCAGTTTATACCGCCGTGACGGAGAGCCTCCGCAACGGAAAGGTAAGCGTCGTGCAGAACAACATATTTTCCCACAAGACCTATAGTGACCTTTTTGTCAGCGGCGGACGTGCGGTTTACCATATCTATCCATTCGTCAAGGTCGGGCTTTCTGTTTTCAAGACCCAAGTGGTGGCAGACAACGTCCGCAAGACCCTCTTTTTCAAGCCAAAGGGGAACTTCGTAGAGTGAGGGAGCAGTAAGGTTCTGAATAACGTCGCAGCTTCTGACGTTGCAGAAAAGAGCGATCTTGCTCCGCATATCCTCGGGAATTTCCTTTTCGGAACGGCATACTATAATGTTGGGCTGTATGCCTATTGAAAGCAGCTCCTTTGTAGAGTGCTGTGTGGGCTTTGATTTAAGCTCTTCCGAGCCTGCGATATAGGGGACAAGAGTAACGTGAATGTACATAGCGTTCTCTCTGCCAACCTCGGTAACGACCTGACGTATCGCTTCAAGGAAAGGCGTGGACTCGATATCGCCAACCGTGCCGCCTATTTCGGTGATAACAATGTCTGTGTTGGTCTCCTTGCCGACTTTGTAAACACGTTCCTTTATCTCGTTGGTAATATGAGGGATAACCTGTACCGTGCCGCCGAGATAATCGCCCCGACGCTCCTTTGTAAGAACGTTCCAGTAAATTTTGCCTGTGGTAACGTTGGAATTTACCGAAAGATTTTCGTCGATAAAACGCTCGTAGTGTCCCAGATCAAGATCAGTCTCCGCGCCGTCGTCGGTGACAAAAACCTCTCCGTGCTGATAGGGGGACATAGTTCCGGGGTCAAGATTTATGTACGGGTCGAATTTCTGTATCGTAACACGGTAGCCTCTCGCTTTAAGAAGCCGTCCCAAGGAAGCGGCGGTGATACCCTTGCCAAGTCCCGAAACAACTCCGCCCGTTACGAAAATATACTTTATCGGCATAACAGTTCCTCCATAAAACAATATTATTTTAAGTATACCATTTTTTTGTCGGAAAAGCAAGTGTTTTTTTGCATTTGAGCATATTTCGTTATAATTTAACAAAACTTTCAAATTTGGATTTGAACGGCTTGACAAAAGCGCAGATATGTGATATAATTACTTAAATTTTAAAGGCAGGTGAATGATATGAGAAATTTAATCGTCCGATTCGGGAATATCTGTCATTCACGTTATGCTGCTTAACGCGGTCAAAGCAAATAATGTTATATGATAAATTTTAAGTGTTCCTGTTATCGGGAACATTTTTTATTTGACCGCATTAAGGAGAATTTACATGAAAATAGTATCAATTGCTGGCAGCCCTGCATTATGCGAAAGAGTAAAGGAGTACTGCAAAGAAAAATGGGACAAAGTTTACGAATGTTTTGCCGAGTGCGCAGATAAAAGCGTTACCGCAGCACTTCTGCCGCAAACATGGGTGGCTTTGGGGGGTGAAGATGAGATAACGGGATTTTATCAGCTTTCCGAGCATGACCTTATAACAAGGAAAGATGAGTTTACTCCCTTTATTACGTCACTTTTCGTTGACCCGAATATGCGGGGCGGCTTGGGAATGGGAAAAATGCTTCTTGATCATGCAAGAAATGAGGCGGCAAAGCTTGGCTTTGACAAGCTGTATCTTACCACAGACCATATAGGGTACTATGAAAAATACGGTTTCCGTGAGATAGGGCTTGATTTGTATGATTGGGGCAGACCGACAAAGCTGTACGAAGCCGATACATACGGCGATATTCAGTCTTAAATTTCAAAATTCCTGCATTTCTTAATTTTTTCCCAAAAAACACTTGAAATTTAAAATGAAATGTTGTATAATATTAACATATATATGTATGCCAATTAATTTGTTAGGAGTTGTGTTGAAATGAGACTTGTTACACGTTCGGACTTTGACGGACTTGCCTGCGGCGCTTTGCTGAAAGATGTCGGAGTTATAGACCATTGGAAGTTTGCCCACCCAAAGGACTTGCAGGACGGGCTTATCGAGATAACCGAGGACGACTGCCTTGCCAACGTGCCTTACGTTGAGGGCTGCGGTCTTTGGTTCGACCATCATTCAAGCGAATTTGAGCGCAATCAGCTTGAGGGCAAGTACAGAGGTGAGAGCCGTATCGCTCCCTCATGCGCGAGAATTATTTACGATTATTACGGCGGCGAGGAGCGTTTCGGTCACTATGACGATATGATGATCGCCGTTGACAAGGTTGACAGCGGAAATCTTACCCGTGACGAGATACTCAACCCCACAGGTTGGATACTTGTCGGCTTCCTTATGGACCCAAGAACTGGCTTGGGCAGGTGGCGCAACTTCACTATTTCCAACTATCAGCTTATGGAAAAGCTTATTGACTGCTGCCGTACCATGAA
>JAAVHM010000003.1 GCA_014799675.1 Ruminococcus sp.
TTCCCACAAAGCTTTTGGGAAGATAACTCTCCTTGCGCGTTATGCAGTTGGGATTTGTACACTCAACGCTTTTGTGTACCTTGCCTTTCAGCAGGGTAGTGGGGTACTCGTTTTTCAGCACCGTGAGAATAAGCGCCATTCTGACGAACATACCGTATTTAGCCTGCTTGAAGTACAGCGCCCGAGGGTCGTCGTCAACCTCTATAGCAATCTCGTCCACACGGGGCAGGGGGTGAAGCACGCACAGGTCGGACTTCGCTTTCAGCATTTTCGCCCTGTCAAGACAGTATACGTCCTTTTGCTTTTCGTAATCCTCCTCCGAGGAAAAGCGTTCCCGCTGAATTCTTGTCATGTACAGCACGTCCAGACTGCCTATAGCTTCCTCAATGGAGTTTACCTCCTCATAAGCGCAGTTTGCCGCCGTGAGAATATCTTTTATGTAAAACGGCAGCCGCAGCTCGGGTGTTGAAATAAGCACAAATCTGTTGCCCTTGTAGCAGGAAAGAGCCTTGCACAGCGAATGTACCGTCCTGCCGTTTTTTAAATCGCCGCATAAGCCTATGGTAAGATTATCCAGCCTGCCCTTTTCCATTGAAAGTGTAAGCAGGTCGGTAAGCGTCTGGGTAGGGTGAAGATGCCCGCCGTCTCCCGCGTTGATTATGGGACATTCCGCCGTAAGCGCGGCAGCCTTTGCAGAACCCTCCGACGGGTGGCGCATTATCATAATGTCTGCATATCCGGACACAATTTTTGTGGTGTCTTTCAAATTCTCTCCCTTTGCGACGGAGGAAGTGGCAGGGTTGTCAAAGCCGATAATAGTCCCGCCCAGCCGCAGCATTGCCGCCTGAAAGGACATCTGCGTTCTTGTGGACGGCTCATAAAAAAGGGTCGCCATTATCTTGCCGCTGCAAGCCTGCGAATATTCTTCGGGACTGTCAGCAATTTTTTTACCGAGGGCAACCACCTTGTTCCACCATTCCACGGGCATATCGTTCAGATCAATAAGATTGGTAAATTTTGAGACCGTATCCATATAAAAGCCGCCTTTACATATTTATCGTCTAATTATATCAGATTTTGCAGAATTTTTCAATACCCTGACGAAAAAAATCACGGAAAACAATTTTTTATATAAATTTTTTTGTGGTAATATTTCCGTAGGGGCGCATCCTGTATGCGCCCGTTGAAAATGTTCCGACACGGTGTACGGCGGGCGGATATAGAATCCGCCCCTACAAATAATTATTCTTGTGTAACCTTTTGTTGTATGGCAGCGTCTATAAGAGTGAAAGGAGGAGATACGGCAAATGCAAGACAAAGAAATAGTCCGCCTGCTGAAAAGCGGNAAAGTCCGAGGNNTTGAAGCCCTTATGGANAAATACGCCGCNTATGTGGGGACGATAATCCGCAGGATAGTCCTGCCCGCCCTGTCGGAAAGNGACGTNGANGAANTTTCCGCCGACGTTTTCACAGCAGTATGGCGTAANCCGANTTCGGTCACAGCGGACAATNTAAAATCCTATCTTGCGGCAGCGGCACGNAACAAGGCGNTGAGCCGACTTCGNACCCTAAAGGAATGGCAGCCNTTNGAGGACGANNTTATCACCGCCGAGGGCGATATTGAAAACGAAACGGANAAGCGTCTGCTTGCGGAGGCTCTTTCCGCTTCTATGGAACTGCTGGAAAGCTCCGACAGGGAAATTCTGGTGGAGACGTATTACTACTGCCGNCCTCTGAAAGAAACCGCCGCNAANNTGGNAATTACCGAAAACGCGGCAAAAACAAGGCTTTTTCGTGCAAGAAGCCGTCTNAAAAAAATACTTACGGAAAGAGGAATTGTTTATGAAGATTGATTTTTACGANTTGTTTTCTCTGCACACNCCAAANGACTTTNCNNAGNCGGGNGAGGATAANTACANCACAGCGGCGNTAAAAAGCAGGGTAATGGAGAATATCCCCNCAAGCANGANCAAGCNTGTACGNATTNGNANNATNGGCANGGCNNTNNTTGCGGCAGCAGCGGCGGTNNTCGTTTTGGNAANNGGTACTCTTGCNGCTTCCGCATTGGGANTTATCGACCTTGAAAGGATTTTCGGCAGNCTGTTCAACAACGNTACGGAATACCTTGAGGGTATAACAACAGTACCCCAAAACGTTGTNGTCACGGGGGACGACAGGCTTTCNTTGAGAGTACTCGGCATAGGCGGTACTGAAAAAGAGGTGTTCGGCGCAATTGAGTTAAAAAGAACNGACGGCGGCGTTTTTCCNGAGCACATAAGGATAGAATCTTATGGCAGAGCAAATATAGTAGAATCGGAGTTTATACTTTCTAATGGTGAATTTGATGTTATTGATGAAACTACTGTAATTCTTTATTTCAGAAATGAAGCTATTCCTGAAGATGAGAATTTTAGTTTGATAGGTACGCCATTTACGTATCATGTTTCCGGAATTATTGACAATGCTGAAATTGCCAAGCTTCAGGAAAAGTACGGCGAATCGTATGTTGACGATGAAGAAGATAGGGCTTATCTGGAATATCTCCGCAAAAATGAAGACGTCGTACTTGAAGGCGAGTGGACGATAACCTTCCCGTTGGATTATANTATTGAGAAANGNANNGTAAGCGTTAATGAACCNTTCAGGAACGTTGACTGCGGCATATGGTCGTCTGTAATTACNGNTGTAGAATATTCCGCTATAACGCTTGATATTCTATTAGATGATGTTGTTAATTACGGAGTACCAATANNATTTGACGACGAAAATCCTGTTATAGTAAAGCTTGACAGCGGTGAGGAATTTACTGTTACTTACTCTTATTCAACTTCTGCATTAACCGATAATGATGATGACGGAGAAATTGATGAAGAATTTAATGTAGTACATTTTTCTTTNGAGAAACCGATAAATATTGACAGCNTTGAAAGCATNACNATAGGAGACGTAGTTATCCNCGTAAAATAATAAAATAACAAAAAGGCNTTACCGNTNNGNANNAACGCCTTTCTNGCTTNNTGCTTCTGNAAATCTTGCCTNTNTNAGTCTTTACCCTTAAAGAACGCCCCAACAAGGTCGGGACCCGCGTTTGCCGCAATTACGCCGCCTATACGGAACTGCATTTCGGGCGGGTAGCCAAGCTTNTTGGTAAGCGCCGCCGCAAGCTCCTTTACCTGCTCGTCNTTGTCAGCNTACACAAGACCGTAAGGCGTTTGNGGAATNATCCTGTTAGCGGTTATCTCAACGATNTTTGGAATTACNGCCTTGTCGCCNCNAACCTTTGCGTCCGTNGTGGAAACGCCCTTTTTGATCTGTATAACNGGACGAAGCCCCATAAGCTCCCCAACGAAAGCGGCNGCNGTGCTGACACGTCCCGAACGCTTTACAAATTCAAGAGTGTAGCAGCCGAAGTGTACCTCNGCGTTAGCAAGCCAGTCCTGCATATAAGCCACGACCTCCTCCGCGGAAGCNCCTTTNGCAATTTTTTCTGCGGAACGTATCAGCGGCATACCGTACACGCCCGTGTAGTTTCCCGAATCAATAACGTGAACNTTGTACTTGCCCTTTGCCTCGGGATTGTTTTCATAGAAATTGTCGATAGCCATNACNGCGTTGCTGTAGGTAGCAGAGCCGAGAGAAGCGATAGCAACATAAATAAGGTCGTCATANCCCTGNTCAAANTATTCCTTGTANAGNTCCTCAAATTCAAAAGCCGTTATCTGCGCGTGTGTGGGGAAATCCTTCGACTCTTTAAGCATTTTGTAATACTCCAGATTGTCATAGTCCCTGTCGTANAANGATTTNTCCCCCAAAGTGATAGGGAAACGGAGTATNCGTATGTCAAATTTTTCCTCCAGTTCCTGTGGGATATCCGAAGCCGANTCGGTCATTAATTTTATTTTGCTCATANTNGTAATTCCTTTCGTTATAAATATTTGGTTATTTATATTTTTGTAGGGCGGGGGCTTGCTCCCGCCTTATGGTAAATTATGCCCAATCATATTGAGTAAGNTTGCCCTCGTTTGCAAGGTCGGGGAANTCCCATTGCCTGAGCACCTCGTAAACCGCAATAGCCACGGAGTTNGATAAATTAAGACTTCTCAAACGCGGTCGCATAGGTATCCTCAAACAGGTATCGGGATTTTNNACAAGCAGCGATTCGGGAAGCCCCGCGTCNTCCCGCCCGAAAATNAGNTAGCAGTTGTCGGGAAAAGAAACGCCGCTGTATGTATTTTTCCCCTTTGTGGTGAAATAAAAGAAGTTCCCCGAATTTTTCGAGAAAAAATCCTCCAAGCCGTCGTAGTAGGTNATNTCAAGCTCGTTCCAGTAATCAAGTCCCGCNCGTTTNAGGTTNTTGTCNGTAACNTCAAANCCNAGCGGTCTCACAAGGTGAAGCCTTGCNCCCGTAACAGCNCAGGTTCGGGAAATATTTCCCGTGTTTTGCGGTATCTGCGGTTCAACCAGTACAATGTTCAAATTCATATTCTTGCCTCTTGCTTCTTAAATTCTTGCCTCTGATACTTACATCTGTTCATAGTCGCAAAGTGTGGGGTTCGTGATAAGAAAATCAAGACAGCTTTCCAGCATGATGCCCTCCCGCGAGTCGGTAGAGTAGCTGTAAGTGGTCTTTATTGCACGTTCCAGAAAAGCCGTAGCCCTGTTCATTGCAATAGGCAGACTGTCCCCCCGCAGAATAGAACCGGTCAGTACCGAAGCAAAAACGTCTCCGGTACCCGGATAGTGCGCGTTTATCAGATTGTATGGTATACGCCAGAACTTGCTGTGGTCGCGGTCGTAACCAACATTGTAAGTCCTGCCGTCGGAAAAAACGCTTGTTATCACAACAATTTTCGGACCCAGCTCCGAAAGCCGTACAAGATAGCTTTTTATCTTCTGCATTGCAGAGTCGGGCTGGAGTGGGTTCTCACCCAGAAGCATAGCCGCCTCGGTAATGTTGGGAGTAATAATATCCGCAATTGCCGCAAGCTCTCCCATTCGTGAGCAAAGCTCGGGAGTACAGGTCTTGTATGGCTTGCCGTTGTCCGCCATAACAGGGTCAACTACTTTTAATGCGTCCTTGTAGTATTCAAAAAATTCAAGACAGTGGTCTATCTGCTCCGTTGAAGCAAGAAAACCGCTGTATACGCAGTCGAATTTGTAATTCAGACGCTTGTAATGTTCAAGAGCAGGTGAGATGTAGTCGGTCAGGTCTCGGAGAACAACGTCCCCGAACCCGCCCGTGTGGGTGGATAATATTGCCGTGGGCACGGGACACACCTGAATACCCTGCGCCGACATTGTTGGCAGTATCACGGTCAGAGAACATCTCCCCACACCAGACAGATCGTGAATAGCCGCAACCTTTGCGGATTTACTGTACATAGTTTATCTTCCTTTATTATAGATTAACATTAATCGTAAAAAAGCTTTTCGGGCGTTTTAGCATTGCTGTCTCCTATATAGACAGGGAAATTACCTGTTTTTTCAACAGTAAGCCCATTCAGCATCCCTGTGTGCAGGGAAATGTGCCTGAACTGCCGAAGCACAAGCTCCAGCC
>JAAVHM010000004.1 GCA_014799675.1 Ruminococcus sp.
AAAGAAGCTCTTCTTCTCCGTCTGCTCCTGCGTTTTTCGGACTTAGAACCCGAGGCGCAGAGTATACCTATAATAAGTCCCGTAATAAACGATACCGCTGCGATAAGAACAAGAATACCCTGTGTGATAACGATATCTTCCTTAGCCTTTGAAATAGTATTTTCGGTAATTTCCTTAAACATAATAAGCGACCTTCCCCGCCGTTATAATTTTTCGGACTGCTTACGGCGAATGATCAGCCCGTTTGTATATAGCTTTTCGCAAGTATACAAATATTATTATACCTTTTTTTGCATAAAATTGCAATAGATTACGATAAAATTTACAATATATTTTAGACTATCGGTCGGAAATTAGGTAAAAAATACTATTTTTTGAGTATTATTTGTTAAAAATAATCAATACGCTTGCTTTACAGTTAAAAATGTGGTATAATTTACACATTACTTTAATATAGAACGGAGCATGAAAAAATGTCACATTGGATCGAAAAAACCAACGTATACCATATTTACCCTCTCGGATTCTGCGGCTGCGAAAAATTTCGCTCGGAAGCCAAAGACCTTGAAAAAGGCAGAATTTTAAAGGTCATCGAATGGATTCCCCATTTGAAAAAAATGCACTTCAACGCCGTTTATTTCGGACCGCTGTTTGAGTCCTTTGAACACGGCTATGACACTACCGATTATTACACTATCGACAAGCGTCTCGGAACAAACGCCGAATTCAAGCAGGTCTGCGACGAGCTTCACAAAAACGGCATACGCGTTATTCTGGACGGCGTATTCAACCATGTTGGCAGAGACCATGCCGCATTTAAGGATTTGCAGCAAAACGGTCAGGGCTCACGGTACAAGGACTGGTTCGCGGGAGTAAATTTCGGCGGACGCTCCCCTTACGGCGATAATTTCTCCTACGAGGGCTGGAACGGTCACTATAACCTTGTCAAGCTTAACCTTTACAACAACGAGGTGGTTGAACACCTTTTCGGCGCAGTAAAGATGTGGATCGAAGAATGGGGTATCGACGGCATACGCTTTGACGCTGCGGACTGTCTTGCTGACGATTTTATCAAAAGAATACACCGCTTTACCCGCGATATGCGTCCTGATTTCTGGCTTATGGGCGAAATTATTCACGGTCAGTACAACCGCTGGGCAAACGGCGAAATGTTCGACTGTGTTACTAATTATCAGTGCTACAAAGGAATTTATTCCTCCCACAACGACAGGAACTACTTTGAAATTGCCCACTCTATCGAATATCAGCACGGTCAGTACGGAAATCTTTATATGTACAACTTCCTTGACAACCACGACGTTGTAAGACTTATGTCGGTGCTTAGAAATCCCGACCACGCGGAATGCTGCTACACTATGATGTACGGTATGTACGGCGTCCCCTCGGTCTACTACGGAAGCGAATTCGGAATATACGGCGCAAAGGGTCAGGGCGCTGACGCTGACGTTCCTCTGAGACCATGTCTTGACCTTGACAATATCCCAGACAGAAACGACAATCTTATGAATCACATCTCAAAGCTTGGAGCGATACGTCTTTCCGTACCTGCCCTCCAGTCGGGCTCTTACGCAAAGCTTGACCTTAAAAATCAGACCCTGCTTTTCAAGCGTGAGCTGAACGGCGAGGTAGCATACATTGCTCTTAACATCAGCGACGGAGACTACACATTCAGAGTTGGCACACATTATCCCAAGCTTAAAGATATGCTTTCTGGAAAGCAGTTTGACGTAAACGGCGGCACAGCAGAGGTTACCGTTCCTAAAAACAAGTCAATGGTACTTGTGGACAGCAGTCTTTCCTCGGATATCGTTCCCGAACCCGAAATAAAAGTTGAAACCGTTAAGCAGGAAGCTCCCAAGCCCGCAGAAGCAGCTCCCGAAATAAAGGCGGAGCCTGTTCCCGTTTCCGAACCCACTCCCGTACCCGAGCCTAAGCCTGTTCCCGAAAAAAATAACGGAATAAGAGGCGTTGGTGTACCAGAGGGCAGGAAAATCGTTATCGGCGGTCACTACAAGCACTTCAAGGGCGGTGAATACGTTGTTCTGAACGTTGCCAAGGATCACGAGACCTGTGAAGAGCAGGCGATCTATATGCAGATACACGACAAGCCTATTATATGGGTAAGACCTCTTAATATGTTCCTTGAGGACGTTGACGACCACGGCAACATCAAGCCGAGATTTGCTCTTTTAAGCGAATAAAATAAAAAGTTCAGAGGATAGAATTTGATTTACCGTTATTTCGGCAAATAATTCTATCCTCTTTTTTCATTTTATACTGTTTTATTCAGTTTTACTGACAGCAGCTCTTTTTCTCGAAAGAAAGGCAGTCTGTACATTCGGGAACTGTGGGGTTAGCCTCGTGTGTGCCGACCCTGATGCTGTTGAGAGTACAGTAATGCTCGCTGTCCATATTGTGCTTGCAGGAAGCTACATCGCATTTAATAGAAGGATTCTTCATAATAACAATCTCCTTATTTTCGGAGAGATCAAAGCGTTCGTATATACAGTATTCCGCATATACGCAGGACTTGGTTCTCCTAACATTTTAGCCTTTTTATCTTCGGCAAAAATATTATTTGCAGCAAGCCGCATATGATACTATGGAATTTTTGGCATAACAAAATTTTAATTTTTTGTGAAAAATACTTGAAATTATAAAAACTGTGTGCTATAATATATTGTGGCAGAATTTTTGGTATTTGCCATATTTTATATTTTATCAATTATTCGCTGAAAGGTACTGATTATGCTATGAATATTAAAATTCCCGAAAATATAATTGCAGTTATCGAAAGGCTTGAAAGCTTCGGTTTTGAGGCTTATGCTGTAGGAGGCTGCGTCAGAGATGCGATTTTGGGAAAAACTCCAAAGGATTACGATATATCCACATCTGCAAAACCTGACGAAATAAAAAAATGCTTTGAGGGATATGAAATTATCGAAACAGGCATAAAGCACGGCACGGTCACTGTTGTTTCAGAGGGTGAAAATATAGAGGTAACGACTTTCCGCATTGACGGAAAATACAACGACAGCAGACACCCCGAAAGCGTTGAGTTTTCGGAAAAGCTTCTGGACGACCTTTCCCGCCGCGATTTTACAATAAACTCCATGGCGTACAATCCCAAAACAGGCATTATTGACGAATTCGGCGGACAAAAGGATATGTTCAACCGCCGCATTGCCTGCGTGGGAACTCCCGCTGTACGGTTCGGCGAGGACGCTTTGAGAATTATGCGGGCTTTGAGGTTCGCCTCCGAGCTTGAATTCGACATTGAGGAAAAGACCGCAAACGCTATCCACAATATGAAAGATAATCTGCTGAACATTTCCATAGAAAGAGTTGCAAGCGAGCTTATGCTTCTGCTTACGGGGATTTCGCCTTACAACGTCCTTACCCAGTTTGCGGACGTTATCGCTGTTATTATCCCCGAGATAAAGCCCTGCATAGGCTTTGACCAGCACAACCGCTACCATGTTTACGATGTGTGGAAGCACAGCGCCTCCGCTGTTGAGCATTCAATGTCCGACCCTGACGTAAGGCTTTCGCTCCTGCTCCACGATATTGGAAAGCCCCATTGCTTCAAGCTTGACGACGAGGGCAACGGACAGTTTTTCAACCATGAAAAAATCGGCTCTGAAATGGCGGTAAATATTCTCAGGCATATGCACTTCCCCAACGACACCATTGAACGTGTTTCAAAGCTTATAAAGTACCATTATGTAATTCCATTGGACGATTACAAAGTGGTAAGGAAGCTGCTTTCCGCTGTGGGTGAGGAGGACTTTCCCCTGCTTATCGAAATAATGAAAGGCAACAACCGCGCAAAGCACAGCTCCTGTTTTGAGCGTATACATATACTGGAAGCTATGCAGGCAAAGGCTGCGAAAATTATTGACGAACACCAGTGCATAAGCATTGCAGACCTTGCGGTATCTGGCAACGACATGATAACCGTTGGCTATCAGGGCAGCGAGATCGGCAATATACTTGGCGTTCTGCTGGACGCTGTTATGGACGACAAGGTGGAAAATACATACGGCAAGCTTATGGATTTTGCCAAAGAGTACCATTCCGATAAAAAAATCTGAAAAAATTTCAATTTAACTATTGACAAAAATAAGAATTTGTGATAAAATATATAAGTCGTTGGTCGCATGGCGGTTTACGGCTTATACGGAGAGGTGTCCGAGTGGTTTAAGGAGCTGGTCTTGAAAACCAGTGATTCCGAAAGGAACCGTGGGTTCGAATCCCACCCTCTCCGCCAATTAATATTTTTTATTAATTTACCAATTTGCAGAAGTACTCAAGTGGTGAAGAGGCGCCCCTGCTAAGGGTGTAGGTCGGGTAACCGGCGCGAGGGTTCAAATCCCTCCTTCTGCGCCAGCGCGAAGTCCGCGCAGGCATAGTCACCCCCACATTTAATGTGAGGGTGATTTTGTTTTATTAAATCTGTACTAAAAAAACTTACAAAAAACAAGGAGGTAATCGCATGATTGCAGGCAAGCTTAAACTCGGAGATGAAGTCAGAGTTATTGCTCCGTCCAGTAGCCTAAATGAAGTAAAGCAGGATGTGCATCATCGTGCAGTTGACTTCTGGAGCAAAGAGGGCTTTAATGTCACATTTTCAAAAAACTGTAAAGAGGTTGGAAAGTTCAGTTCTTCAAGTATTAAATCACGTGTTGAGGACATTCACGAAGCGTTTTGTGACCCTAATGTAAAAATAGTGATAGCAGGTCGAGGCGGCTTTAGTATAAATCAACTTCTTCGTCACCTTGATTATGACCTTATTGCTAAAAATCCAAAAATACTTTGCGGTTTCTCTGACATTACTGCCCTTCTTAATGCTATATATTCCAAAACTGGACTTGTTACATACCACGGTCCAAACTATTGCACATTTGCATATGAAGATGAAGCCGAGTACACCCGAAAAGCGTTTTTTAACTGCGTGATGAATGACGAACCTATCACTGTCACCCCTTCCGAAACGGCGGCGAAATATTACACCATTCAAGAAGGCGCTTGTGAGGGAACTGTTATCGGCGGCAATCTTTGTACTTTGAATTTGCTGCAAGGAACTCCCTATATGCCTGACATCAGAAACAAGGTTCTTTTTCTGGAAGATGACAATATCATGGGCGAATATTTCTGCTATGAGTTTGACCGCAATCTGGAATCTCTCCTGCAAATTGACGGCGCTGATACGATCAAGGGCATTGTTTTCGGACGTTTTGATGATAGCTGCGGTATGACTATCGAAACGATTTCCGATATTATCCGTGACAAAGTGCCGAATAATATTCCTGTTGTGTTCGGCGCAGATTTCGGTCATGTTCTTCCGAATATTACTTTCCCTATCGGCGGAACAGTAAGTATCATAGCAAACAAAGATATTGCTGAAATCATTATTGCTGAGCATTAATTATAAAAATCGTTCCGATTTATTCGGGACGATTTTTTTATAAAATTTACGTATATTGTTCATTTTAATCTTGACACAAATTAGAAAACATTATATAATAGTTATGTATTTATATCGTCATATTTTTTACGAAAGGATTTGTAAAAATGAATACTGAAATTTATAAGCTTTTTCTTGAATGTTTCCCACAGTTTCCCATGACGGAAGCCGTATTCAACAGGCTTCTTGATACAGACAAATGCGAAATTATTACTCATGGCGAGAGTGGCAAGCTTGCAGGCTTTACAGCCGTGGACGGCAACTGCATACGCCTGATATGCGTTTCTCCCGAATTTCGCGGCAAGGGTATAGGACATACTCTTATGCAGAAAAGCGAGGAGCTTATTGCCAAAAACGGTTTTAAAAAAGCTGTTCTCGGCGGGCAGGATTCGGAGTTTTTTATTGGCGCAGTTACTCCCGAAGAGCAATGGAAAAATATGCAGAACGAGTTTTTTGAGAACGAGGGCTACCGCGCAAGAAACGGCTGTCTTGAAATGCGTATGAATATGTCTGATTTTGATTTTGAGGGACTTGACATACCTCCCTGCCCCGACAATGTAACCTTTGGCTACATTTCCAAGGACAGAAAAGATGAGCTTTTAACGGCGGTGGAAAAGGTCAGCGAAGAATGGGTTCAGTACTTCACATTTGACAGTCCGATTTTTGCCGCTGAAATAGACGGAAAAATTGCGGGCTTCTGCATTGTTGACATTGATGTGGACACCATTATCAGTACGGATAAAAACAGCGTTGGAATGGTGGGCTGCGTCGGAACTGTCCCCGAGCACCGCCGTAAAGGCATAGGACTTGCCATGGCGGCAAATGCTGTTCAGGACGCAAAACAAAAGGGCTGCGACGAAATATTTATTCACTATACATATCTTGACTGGTGGTACGGCAAGCTTGGCTTCAAGACTTTCCTCCACTACTGGTTCGGTGAAAAGGAGCTGCAAAAAATGATCTCACATAAATTTTATAATGAACTCCCCGACGAGGCAAAGCTTATCAGAAACGAGGTCTTTGTAGATGAACAAGGCTTTTATGATGAATTTGACGATAACGACAAAAAATGTTTGCATGTTGTGCTGTTTGACGACGATATCCCCATTGCAACGGGAAGAACTTTTCCCGAAAGCGGCAGCACTTACACTATCGGCAGAATTGCAGTAAGGAAACCCTACAGGGGAAAAAACATTGGCGCGGAGGTCATGAAGCTTCTGGAAACAAAAGTAAAAGAGCTTGGAGCTGATACAACCGCGGTTTCCGCGCAATGCAGGGCGCAGGGCTTTTACGAAAAAATAGGCTACACCGCAAGCGGAGATATCTATTTCGACCAATACTGCGAACATATCCACATGGAAAAGAAAATATAATTTTTCCTTTTTCAATATGGTATATTACAGTTATGATATGTGATAAAACGCATTTATCATTACATATTTACATTTTACATTTTATTTGCGATATGCTATAATTTTGTTAAAGAACAAATATGAAAAATGATATTATAACACAACAGCCGATTTTGGTCGGTTTCGTTTGTAATATACCATTGCACAGTTTATGTGCATATACATTCCCCTAACAATCCCTATAAAATCGGCTGTTGCCTTTTTTGGCAACAGCCGATTCCTTTTTAATCCAATAATTCCGCCGAGTGATCCTCGTTGAGCCGCCATATCTGACGGGCGTTTCCAACCGAAGTATTGTCCGAAGTTATAACAACAGAGGTTATACCCTGTTCCTCCGCAGAAGAAATTTCGGCGGAAAGCTTGCTGTCAAAGAGCGATGTGTACAGCAAAATTCCTTTTCCCGCAACAAAGTCTGTGGGAATTCTGCTGCCTTTATAAGTCTGATCGTCAAATTTGTACTCCGCCATTTTGGTCTGCAATTCAGATACATCTGCGGGGTCGTTGATTTCAAATTGTGTGAAAACGCCGTTAAATAAGCAATATACCGTCGTTTCAAAGCCGCATTTTACAAGTCCCAATGCAGCCGCAAGCATACCCTCTACAGCACGCTCGTTCAACAGAACGTCCATTCCCCCGCAGGCGTCCAGAACTATGGTCTGCTGAATGGACTCAACCTCGTCGTCCAGCCGCACCATGTATTTGTCCCGCTTGGAGGAAAGCTTCCAGTTTATCCTGCGGACAGGGTCGCCGTCCTCGTATTCCTTATGGGTGTAACCGGGCATACCGCCGAATTTTACAAANCCGTCGCTTTCNTTGGTCTCNTCATTGTCGTCCGCAAACTTTGCAGCCTCCGCGGCAGACCTTAGAAGCGGAGCGTCCCCCGGTATTTCGGGTACGTCGGGAAAAACCTTTATCTCGCAGGAAGCTCCCGTGCATGGCATTNNAAAANGGAAAAANNCCATAAAATCGTTCAGNACGGCTTCTTCTGCGCCAATGCCGCAAACTCCCCAGACCTTTGCGGTGTAATTTACTTCAATAACTCTTTCCGTTCGGGGAGGTATGCTCACAATGTAATCTAAACCGTCCTCCGTTAAAAGATTTTCCGTCGCCGACAGCTTTATTTTTACAGACGGAACAGGAAGCAGGCTTTTGTTCTTCAAATAGATCCGCAGGACAGCATTTTCACGCTTGTAAAGCATACTGCGGCTTACGTCCGCCCTTATGGTTACGCACTTTAATTTGTGTATAGCAAATGTCACAATAAGCGAAAAAATCGGCGCGCATACAAGGACGTACACAAAAGCCCAGCCAACCTCCGCGGACATATACAGCGCAAAAAACAGTCCGAAACCGATCGCGATAAAATACAGTAAAATTTTTGAGATCATATTCCGCCTCACTCTGTCGGCACGGGGACGCTGCTCAAAAGATTTTCAAGAGCAGCCTCCGCGGTAACATACATTGATTTTCCTTTCGGTGAAAGCATTATCCTGTGGGCAAGTGTACATACGCCGCAGTCCTTTACGTCCTGCGGAGTAATGTAGTCCCGACCGTTTATAAACGCCCACGCCTTTGCGGCTTTGTACAATGCAATGCTTCCTCGGGGGCTTATTCCGAGACGTATCCCCTCGTTGTTTCTGCTTGCTGTAACTATGGAAATAATGTAATTTTTAACATTCTCGGCGGCTCTCACCTGCTTGACCTGTTCCTGCAAGGATACAATGTCCTCGGTGGTAAGGACGGCGGATATGCGGTTTATGGGGTTTTCGTACTCGTTCCTGTCAAGTATTGCAATTTCTTCCTCGGCGGTGGGATAGCCCATGCTGATTTTCATGGCAAACCTGTCCATTTGCGCTTCGGGGAGATGATATGTACCGTAGGTTTCCACGGGATTTTGCGTTGCAAGCACCATAAACGGCTTAGGCAATGTGTAAGTCTCGCCGTCTGCGCTGACCTGATGTTCCTCCATAACTTCAAGAAGCGAGGACTGTGCTTTCGGGGAAGCACGATTTATCTCGTCCGCAAGCAGGAAGTTGCAGAAAGCCGCTCCCTTTCGGAAATCGAAATCCCCTGTTTCACGGTTCAGCATGGAAAATCCAGTGATGTCCGAGGGCATGATGTCGGGGGTCATCTGGACACGGCTGAAAACGCCGTTTACCGACTTTGCCAAAGCGGCGGCAAGCTGGGTCTTTCCCACGCCCGGGACGTCCTCAACAAGAACGTGTCCCTCTGTCAGCAGAGCCGCTATTGCCTGAACAATTGGTGTACGCTTGCCTATGATTACCTTTTCAATGTTTTCTACCAAAAGCTGTACTTTTTCGTTCATTTTATTTTTCCTTTCTTTAAAATCTAAAAAAATATCTCACAATTTGGAAGAGCCTGACGAAGTTCCTCAACATATTCCTCGCTAACATTGGATTCCTCTAAATCAAGAACTTCAAGCTCTGTCAAGGCACTCAGCGGACTTAAATCACCCAAAGTCGAATGGTCAAGATACAGCTTTTTAAGGTTGATAAGTCCGATTAAAGGACTTAAATCGTCAGCGCCTCCCTCGCCAAGGTCAAGCTCGGCAATATTCGTCAAGCCGCTGAACTGGGTGTAATCGCTTATTCCCGAACTGCGTACATCAAGCGTTTCAAGGGTCGGAATATTTTTAAGTGTGCTGTAATCTTTAATACCGCTGAAAATTACTCTCAACGATTTAAGATTTGGCAGTTCATTCAAAAAGGACAGATCGCTTATTCCAACTTCGCTCAAAATTAAAGTTATCTCAGAAAAATCTTCTATCTTGCTTAAAGCATTACTTACATTTTCTACATTGTCATTGGTGAAATAATTCAGTTCCAACGATTTCAAATTTGTCATTTTGCTCAAAGCGTCCGCGTCGTCAGCGGTAAGATTTTGAGCGGAAAGATACAATTCCTCGGTATCTATATCGTACACCTGTCCGCCTATAACTACTTGATTTTCGCCTGCTGTAACAACCGTGGTTTCCTCTGTAGTTGTCTCGGCAGGTTCAGTTTCGGAAATTTCAGTCTCGGTATCTTCTGAAGCTGTTGTCTCCTCCGCAGACGTTACCGTTGTGATCTCCTGCGTATCAGCCGTGCTGCACCCTGACAGAAGAAGTCCCAACGCAAAAATTAATGCTAACTGTTTTTTCATATAAATTCCTCCAAAAGTTTAATCTATTGCCGCAAAGACAAGTCCAGGGTTCAAAACAATATCCCTTACCTCGTCTCTTGTGAGAAGCACAGTACCCTGCGTACCCTCCAGAAAAATTTCTTGCGAAGCTTCAAGCAGGTCAAAGGATTGCTCCAGAACGCCCATAATTTCGGGAATGATAACGCTGTCAAGGCTGTTTGCCGCAATACTTAACGCAAACAGCGGATTGGAAGCGTTTTTATACTGCTCGGAGGTTTCTTCAAGCTTT
>JAAVHM010000005.1 GCA_014799675.1 Ruminococcus sp.
AACATTGAGAAATTCTAATGAAGTGTAAAAATCGGCAAAGGGGATAGGGGTGTGTAGGAAGAGGAGCGCGAGGGGAAACCCTACAGGGGGAAGGGGGAATGCCGATTTTTGTTGGGTTTATTTGTCCCCCTTCCCCCTATAGGGTGTCCCCTCGCTCCTTTGTGAACAACGAATAGTTTATAACATAGTTTCCAAAATTCAAAAACCAACTAACAATTCCAAACAGCAAAACAATTACAACGATAAATTAAACTTTGATTACACAAAAATTGATTTTTATGTCGGCTTGCTTGACAATTTATGTCGGAATGTGTATAATTAAATCGGCAGGTAAATTTTTGCCAAATAAATTTAAAGGGGAATCATATTATGTTTTGTCCAAAATGCGGAAAAGAACTTACAGAGGGAGAGCCTTGCTCCTGCGGCTATTCTCCCGAAAACGAGCAGCCGGCTTCGTCGCTGCCCGACGGAAAGGCTATTGTTGACGGCGCGAAAAACGCTGCCGCAGCGTTAAAAAACAATCCGTTCGTGTCCGAGGTGCTTGCAACGATAACAGGCGCGGCGGCAAATCCCGAAAAACAGGTCAAGGATAACTCGGAGCGCACAGACATACTCTGGGTAATAATGGCGGTGCTGGAGGCGGTCATTATATCGCTGGGAATGGCTATATATGTGAACAAGCTCATTGCCTCTGCATTTAAGGCGGCTTCCTTTGGATACGCCCGTTTTGACGTGACCGCAGGCTCGTTCTTCGGAGTGTTCGGCTCGGCGTTTTTGTGGTCGGCAATAAGCATATGCCTGCTTATAATCGCGTACATAGTGTTTATGAAAATATTTAAAAAGCAGGTCGGCTTTTCTGCGGCTGCCAACACCATGACAACGGCGCTGATGCCCTCGGCTATAATGGTTCTTGCGGCGGGACTGCTGGGTCTCATCTACGCTCCGATAGGCGCGCTCCTTATTTCGGCGGCGATGATATCTCTTGTGGCGCTTTGTTACGGTCTGGTACGCAATGTAAGCGGCTTGAAGATACCGACGTTCTGGATGTTTGTCATCTTTGCCGCTGTTACTGCCGCGCTTTGCGCTGCGGCGGGAAATTTCTGCATCAAGATGTTTGTTGAAGATATGACAAGCAATCTTATGAGCTCGCTGTTTTAAGCGGCTATAAAATATCCCCCCGTGTTACGGCACACAGCTCCGTGACGCGGGGGACTTCTTTATACATGGTATTGCCGTGAAAAATAACCTATTGAATATTTTTTGTAACGCTTTTTCCGCTTCTACATAAAATGAACTATGAAAAGCCCCACGGCAAGAGGGTAAGGCGGAAAAAAAGACTGCCGAATGAGATTTCAGCCTTTTTGCTGCGGCTGTTCAAAATACATTATATTTTTGAAGGAGCGTATTTTTTATGAACTGTGGTCTTAACTTTGGCAACAACAGCTGCTGCTGGATCATCATCATCCTGCTTGTTCTCTGGTTCTGCTGCGGCAACAACAATAACGGCAATACCTGCGGCTGTACATGCAATAACAACTGCACAAACGACTGCACCTGCTGCTAAAGCTGCTGCTAAGTCAAACTATCCGAATAAGAAATTTTCTTACGGACATTCCGGAAGAGCCGATCTGCTTTGGCGGGTCGGCTCAATTCCGTTTTATAGGAGTTTTTTTTCTCCAAAAGTTTACAAAACGGTTAAATGGTAACAAAAATTGTAACCAAATTTTCACTTTAGAGTGAAAAATAATCGCACTTTTGTATGTAGTGTACAAAAAAATATGAAAAAAAGTCTTAAATTTTGTTGTGTCAGCAATTGGATTTAATCGTCAATTATGTTATAATTACAGCATAGTTAGGTTAAACTATGATAAAACAATTGAATGGAGGAAAAAAACAATGAAAATGAAGAAGATTCTTGCTGCTATCGCAGCTTGCGCAATGTCTGCAGCTATGGTCAGCATGACAGCTTTCGCTTCACCTGTAGAGGCAGAGGACGACAACCTTCCCGAGGATCCCGTTGAGATCGAGGATCCCGTTGAGGATCCTGTAGAAGATCCTGTTGAGGATCCTGTAGAAGATCCCGTTGAAGATCCTGCTCCTGTTGCGACAAACCCCGGCACAGGCAACTCTCCTGTTGCTCTCGCAGTAATTCCTGTAGCTCTTGCTGCTGCAGCTGTTGTTGCTAAGAAGGCTAAGTAAGGCGGATAGCTTCCGCAGGCATATCACTTTTCAGTGATTTTTGAAAATGCTGCCGCCCCCTTTGTAGGGGGCGGTTTACTTTTTAAGACAGGGAAAATTTCCCTCAATATGTTAATTCTGTAAAAATGCACAATGTAAACGTTATTATTTCTTACAAAATTGATATAGATTTTTTTAACGGTTTATTGTATAATTAAGCTGTAAGGTTGCCCATAATATAGGGTGGACGCAATACACATTATTTTTTGGAGGAGTTTATTATGAAAATTAAAAAAATCATCGCTGCGGCTGCAGCTGCTGTAGTTGCAGTTTCAACTATGGCTATTTCAGCTTTCGCTGACGACACTTACCACGCTTACCTTAACGTTCAGACAAATCCGGGCTGGATCTACAGAGACGCTTGGGACAGCGATCAGTACGGCAGAGACGTTGCTGGCTGGGATTACAGCAAGCTTGCCGCTAACGGCGAGGCTGCCGATATCGCTGGTACTTTCACCGATGTCGAGATCACTGCCGACGGAACCTACAAGGTTTCCCTCACAGGCGCAGATCTCAGCGGTGAGGAGAAATTCAGCCAGTTGTATGTTTCCACCGATATTCCTATGGGCAACGCAACGGTCACTAACGTAAAGGTTACTATCGACGGTCAGGAAAAATATACCTTTGACGAGGCTTATCAGGCTGACGCGGATAAAAAGTCCTATGTGGACTTCCACGTTATCAACATCTGGAACGACGACCTTGGCGGAGATGAGGGTCTGTTCGGATATATGATGCCTAACGATTCCGTTGAGATCGAATTCACAATTTCAGGTCTTGGCAGCGGCGAAGCAGCTTCCAATGAAGCAGATACTGCTGAAGCTCCCGCAGAGACACCCGCAGAAACAACTACAACTACTTCTCCCACAACAGGCAACGTTCCCGCTGCTGTTATGGTTTCAGTAATGGCTGTTGCAGGCGCAGCTGCTGTTGCTTCTAAGAAGAGAAAGTAATTTATGGACTTGAAAGGAAAGATTATTATGAAAATTAAAAGAATTCTCGCTGCTGTTGCAGCAACAGCCGTTGCAGTTTCCGCAATGGCAGTAAGCGCATTTGCTGCTCAGGACGCATCAGGTCTTGCTGACGGTACGGCTTATCTTAACCTTAACAAGGCTGACTGGTCTGAATATGACGCTGAGTGGACAAACGCTGAAGTTACAGGCGACGGCACATACACTGTTTCCGCTACAATGGCTGAACCTACCGATCTGGGTCAGTTCAATGCGCTTGAGATCAAGAACGGCGAAACAAAGTTCGGTACGACCTATATCGTTACTGTTGATTCCTTTAAGATCAACGGCGTTGAAGTAAAAGCAGGCGAAGGCTTCACTTGTTCTGCTGACGGTTCGGGCGTTACTACAAGAGTAAACCTCTACAATGAGTGGAACTCTCCCGATGATACAGCTACAAACCCCAACGGCGATATTGACCAGAGATGCGCTGACGGCGACGTTATGAGCAAGACTGCTCGTCTGGTCGGCGATATGGCTGACATGGCAGGCGCAGAGACTGTTGAAGTAACATTCACAGTTTCCGGTCTTGGCGGCGCAGCTGCTCCCGCAGAGGAGACAACAGAGGCTGCTCCTGCTGACGAAGCTCCCGCTGCTGATTCTGCTCCCACAACTTCCGCTACAACAGGCAACGTTCCCGCTGCTGTTATGGTTTCCGTAATGGCTGTTGCAGGCGCTGCTGCTGTTGCAACCAAGAAGAGAAAGTAAGCACTGCGCGTGCGGCGTTGTTCTACCCCGCAGTTAAGTAACGGCGTACCGTTATTGTGTTAAGCCCCTATCAAGGGGCGGGTGAGATACAGAAAAACCTTATTTTAAAAATAAAGCACCTGTGAGTTTTTACGGGTGCTTTTTGTTTATCGTCATTTTCGCTATTTTTAACAAAAAAAATAAGAAATAATTATTCAAAAAAGAGGTTGTTAAATTCCAATAATAATGTTATAATTAAAATACTAATAATGGCGTTAATTCTATTTTACGACCTAAATATGCACAAAAAATTCAAACAAAAAATTGCATATGTGTTTTTTGTGCGGAATTTTTTGTTTGCATATTTGAGAGTGGAATAGAATATAGCCATAGAAAAAGAATAGGAGGAAACATCAAATGAAGATTTCTAAGATTTTTGCAGCTATCGCAGCAACAGCTACTGCCGTTTCTATGATCGCTGTAAGCGCAAGCGCAACAAACTGGGCTAACGCAAGCTATGCTGACGATGATCCCAGCACAGTAAAGGTTATCTCGGTTGACGAGAACAAGGCTTCTTTCACAGCAACTGCCGATGGAGCAGCTGCAAAGCTCCGTATCACTATCGGTGAGCTTCTTGAAGAGGCTGACGTTGCAAACGTTAAGTCTGCAACATGGACAGTTACTTACGAGATCCCCGAGGGAACTGCGGCAGGCAACGGCGTTGGCGGCGGTACATACTTCGGTATCAAGAATTCCACAGGCTACTGGATCAGCCCTGATTATGACGACGACGGAAACGCTTACTGGGGCAGCGGCACATATACTGCTACAGACGAGGCTAAGTTCCTGCTTCCTACAGAGGTACTTGCTGCTGATTCCGAGCTTGTATTCATGGACTGGTCAAACCACGAGGCTATCACAGCTATGACTGTAAGCGTTTCCGACCTCAAGTTCTTTGACGGCGACGGAAACGAGATCGCACAGAAGGCATATGCAGGCGCAGCTTCTGCTCCCGCTGCTGAGGAAGCTCCCGCAGCTGCAGAGACACCCGCTGCTGATAACGGCGCAGCTACAACTTCCGCTACAACAGGCAATGCTACAGCTGCTTCTATCGCTGCTGTAATGGCTGCTGCAGGCGTTGCTGCTATCGCTGCTAAGAAGAGAAAGTAATATTGCGCGGCTTTCGGGCAATTTATTACTAAATATTTTTTAAAAAAATTTGGAGGAATTTACAATGAAACTTAAAAAGATTCTTGCTGCTGTTGCAGCGGCTGCTGTTGCGGTTTCCACAATGGCAGTAAGCGCTTTTGCAATTGATGTGGGTACATATGTTGAAAATTGGGATAATGGCGGTACTCCTATGTATACTGCATACCTTGTTGCTGACGATGGAAAGCCACAGTGGGCTGTTGACAACAACTTTGATGTTACTACTATTTACGGTGTAACATTTAATTGTACATTTGATGCTGACAAAGCGGCTTCTTGGATTGGTGGTGCTGTTGGTGCTAACTCTAATTCTACAGGCTGGAAGCAGATTGAGTTCTCAACTGACGGCGGAAAAGAAATTACCCCCGATATCGAAAATGGAACAATTACATGGAAATCTTCTGACCCTATTTTCAAAGCCGATGACAAGTATGTACAGCTTTGGATTGCAGATTATTCAAAGGGTGGAGTTACAGTTAAATCTGTTGATCTCCTTGATAAAGACGGAAATGTAATTAGTGGTGCTGCTGAAGCTGCTCCCGTTGCTGAGGCTGCTCCTGCAGTTACAGTTGAACTTGACGCAGAATATCCCGGCGACTGGGGCGCAGGCAAGTGCATTTCTAAGTCTGACCTTGAGGCAATCGGCGGAGACGTTAAGGTTGTTCTTACTGTTGAAGCATCTAATATTAGTGATGACAGCAGTTATGTTTTCAGACCTATGGATTATGATAACAGCTGGACAGGCGTTACAGATAAGCTTACTGCTGAACAAGCTGCAGCAAAGCCTGACGGAATGATGCAGGTTAAAAAGGATCAGACAACTGTTGAGTTTGTTGTTCCTGCTGATGTTGTTGCTTCTCTTGGTGCTTCAGGTCTTGGCTTCCAGGTTAATAATGTAACAATTAAATCTGCTGAAATTTCTGCAGGTGCTCCCGAGAATCCTTTGGCTACAGTTGAAGATGCAGATACACCGGCTTACTGCAATGGTACATTTGAGCCTGAGTGGCCTAAGGCTGCTCCTGCTGCTGTAGAGGAGACTACTGCTCCTGCTGCTGAGGAAGCTCCCGAAGCTGAAGAGGCTGAAGACGAGGACGTTGATGTTGACGTTGAGCCCGAGGAAGAGGAAGAAGAGGCTGAGCCTGTTGCTGAAACAGAAGCTCCCGCTGTTGAGGAAGCTCCTGCTCCTGCTGTTGAGAACGCTACAGCTGCTCCCGCTACAGGAAACACAGCTGCTGCTTCTATCGTTGCTGTAATGGCTGTTGCAGGCGTTGCTGCTATCGCTGCTAAGAAAAGAAAGTAAGCGTTAAGCGTACGGCTTTGTTTTGAACTATTAAAGCCCGTCTCAAATCGAGACGGGCTTTTGTTTTATAACGCAGGGCGGAGGCAGTATGAATTGGCACGCCCCGCCCTAAAAATTTTTCTCTGTTATATACAAAAATTCTCAAAAAATTTATATAAAAATGTAATTGCTAAATCAAAAATAAAATGGTATAATGGTATTGTATAAAAAGCGGCTTGACCGCTATTGAATTGGAGGAAATTTACAATGAAGATTAAAAAGATCGTAGCTGCAATCGCAGCTGCTGCTATGGCTGTTTCCATGGTAGCTGTTAATGCTTTCGCTGCAACCGTTACACTCGATTCCGAGTATCCCGGCGGCTGGGCTGCAAGTAAGGGTATTCCTAAGTCCGAGTTCGAGGCTATCGGCGGCGACGTTAAGGTTGTTCTTACAGTTGAGGTTAAAGAACCCCTCGTTGGTGAGCACAATCACCTTGCTAAGCCTATGAATATGTGTGTAAACTGGGACGCTATCACAGACGGTCTCACAAGTGACACAGCTATCAGAAAGGGCGACGGCTTTATCATTATCCCCGAAGGCAAGTCAACTCTTGAATTTGTTGTTCCCGAGTCCGTATGGTCTGAATTTAAGGGCTATGGCTGGGATACAGGTGAAGAGGACGAGAGCGTAGCAGGTCTCTACTTCCAGCTTAACGACTGCTACTTCACATCTGCTGAGCTTTCTGCTGGTTCTCCCCAGGCTGAAATGATGGTAGTTTCTGAGGACGACGCTAAGGCTGTTATGGAAGGCACAATCACACGTGACGCTGCTCCCGCAGCTGCTGATGAAGCTCCCGCTGCTGACGCTGCTCCTGCTGCTGATTCTGCTCCCACAACTTCCGCTACAACAGGCAACGTTCCCGCTGCTGTTATGGTTTCCGTAATGGCTGTTGCAGGCGCTGCTGCTGTTGCAACTAAGAAGAGAAAGTAAGCACTGCGCGTGCGGCTCTATTCTGAAATTTTAAAGCCTGCCTCATAACGAGGCAGGCTTTTTGCTATTTTTTAAAAAATGTAGGGGACGGGTTTCCCGTCCCGTTGAACATATAAACGCGGGCGGGAAAGGCAGAGCCTTTATCCTTTTAGGCGCACTGCGCCAACAATGGTAAAGCTCCCATGGGTAACAATACTTCTATCGCTACTTGTCAAAAACCCCGCCCCTACAATTATTATTGAGAATCTACCCCGCCGCCTTTATGGCTTTTTTCGCCTTGTTGACTATGGACTTGTCGTTTTCGTAGGTCAGAACCGTTGTTGCGTGACCTATGTCCACCCACTTTATCTCGGCGATCTCTTCCTCTTGGGGAGTAAAATCATAATTTTTCGCCTTTGCGATAAAATACACAACGATTTTCTGGGTGTCCTTACGAGGGAAGTACTGGACGGTCTCCCTGAATGTGGGGTCGATTATCACGCTAACGCCTGTTTCCTCCATGATCTCACGGCGGGCGGTCTCCACCTCGGTCTCGCCCTCCTCAACGTGTCCCTTGGGGAATGACCAGTGACCGCTGTTGACGTGCTTTATGAGAAGTATCTCAATGTTTCCGTGGTGCTTTCGGTAAACGATAGCGCCGCAGGACTTTTCATGGGTCATATGTACCTTTCCTTTCCGAGTAATATAAGCATCAATATAATTATACCACAAAAAATCCTGTTTGTCTCGTTTTTTTCAAAAAAAGTTGGGTACTAATTTTTAGCGTTGTATTTTATTTTGCAATATTTGACAAAAGCCGCTATAGATGATATAATTAATATGCCGCACACTCCATACTGCGAAGTAAGGAGGTGAAATTTTTGCCATGGATATTATTATATCCTTCCTTATCTCTGTCGGAGCAAATTTGGTTACATACATTATTTGCAAATGGCTGGACAGTGACAGGAAGTAAAAAAAAAAAAAAAAAAAAAAAAAAAAAAAAAAAACAGGAAACAGCATAAAAGAAGCCCCCAAGGTTGCAGCCAAGGGGGCTTCGCTTTTTGTGAAACTTTGCCATGGAGTTTCATATCATTGATTTTATTATATACTATTTATTTATATTTGTCAATACTTTTTTAAAATTAATATGAGGCAATCAATATACCTGATATTGCGGCTGAGGTAACGGTCGTTGTTTCCGTATCATCGCCGCCCTCGTCTATCTCGCCCGCAGGTTCTTTTTCGGAAACCTCAAGGAGCTTTTCCGAAACTATCTTTGTGATCCTGTCTATAAGGTCGAATATGGGGTAGTCAAACTCAAAATAAGTGTGCTTCCACACGTCGTCCGTGAGCTTGTAGGTCATCTCTCCCGCGGGGGTCTCTTCAAGGAAGTCGTTCTCGTCAAAGTACTCCTCACCGTTTATATACAGCTTGTCGCCCTCCCAGTGGACGTCGTACCGCAGCGCGTCGTCACGGTTTTCCTTTATAGCCTGTTTTACAAGCTTTTTTATGGTGGTTCGCAGGACTATAAAATCCAAGTCCTTGTCAAGCTTATTCGGCTCGATGTAAACGTCAACCTTTCCCGAGGACTTGTTCTGCACGTCCAGAACATAGCAGCGGAAATTCTCCGACGGCGAGACTATTCCTCCCGGCGCGGAAAGCAGAGTGTCCACAGTAGTTACCCTGAAAACGTTCATCACAAGGAAGAACGCTATTCCGCCGAGGACGTACAAAAGCAGGAAAATAGTTCCAAAAACAGTTTTCATAGTGTCGTTCATTTTGCAGCAGAAGAAGCCGAAAAGAGTTACTATTGCCGCAGGGACTATAAGAGGCCAGTTGCCCCAAGCCAGCAGAAGTGTGGGGAAAAACACCAGCATATTCGCAAGACTAATTATGCAGGTTATAAACGAGCGACGGGTATAGAAAAAAAGCAGTCCCGTCAAAATCGAGATAACGGTGTAGATAACAGCGAATTTGGTCTTGTCCGTATAGGTGATGTCGTAGAAAAACACGGCGTATGCAAAATAGCAAAGCACCAGCGTATAGGCTGCACATAGGCAGCTTATAACAAGTATGAACCACTTGTTGGTCAGTATCTTTTTAATTGTTTCCATATTTTGAAAGCTCCCGAAAAATAATGTTATTGCTTCACTTTACTTTTGAGTTATAATATAATAATACACCAAAATTCAGTAAAAATCAAGCACTCCGCGTGCGGCGTTGTTCTACCCCAAAGTTAAATAACAATATATTTGCTGCTATGCTAAGCCCCTATCAAGGGGCGGGTAAGATGATTTTGCACTTTACTTTTGGGGCATATTATAATAATACACCAAAATTCAGTAAAAATCAATTACAATTTGGTTACAGTTTAATTTTTTACGCTTTAAATGTTATGCCCCCTTTATCAAGGGGGCAGTTTAAATCTTAAACAGGTGTACAAGCAAGCCCGCGGTGGACTTCCAAATCATGAAAATCTTTTTATAGCCGAGGATACGATAAGACCGATACCGCCGACGATAGCAAGAATAAGTACGACCAAAATAATTGTAAGGATAATATTTGTACCTGTAGATACAGTCTCGGTTGAGGAAACGGTTTTCGCCTTATAGTCGCCGACGTTGGAAATAACTGTTCCGTCGGAAGTCGTTACCGCAAAATCGTCAATATACACGATCTCTCCCGAATACACGCCGAATGTCGGGATAGTAAAGCCTGCTCTGGGGTTCTCGGCATTTTCGGGAATAGTGAGGGTAACCTCCGTCCACTCATTGGAATTGATGTCGATAATGGGTGTTTCCAGCCATATCATGCCGTCGCAGAAAAGGCTGAAATTTTCAATATTAGCGGCAGCACCGCTGTTCAGCATAACGCTCATTGAGATAGTGCAGCCTCCGAAATTGGGCAAGCCGAGAGTTTCAGAGGAAATATACGCTCCGCCATATGCCTCGGAGATATTTCCCGCAGAGTTCTCGGAGACAGCAATACAGCCCTCGCCGTTCTTGGAATATACGGTTGTTTGATCAAGGGCAAAGCCTGTTTCGGCAGTTGAGCCGTAGGTCTGCCAGTCCGCAAGCTTGTCGGCGGTGTCGAAGCAGTATGTTGCCTCACCGTCCTCCAGAGCCATAGCGGTAAGAGATGATGATGTCAGAATTGCCGCCGCTGCTGTTATTGCAGCAAAGATTTTCTTTAGTTTCATTTTGTTTCGTTCCTTTCTTTCTTTATATTAAAACGTAAACATATCCATACCAATATTTTATTATATTTTTGCCGTTTTGTCAATGGTTAAAGCGATATTTTAATTAATAATTAATAATGAACAATTAATAATGAATTCAGCGGGCGAAGTTATTAAGAAAATTTTGCAGGCAGGATACCGCAAATCAGGGTAAGTACCAATCTTCAAGCTGCAAGGCTTCCACACGCTCAAATTCACGGGTATTATGCGTGACGACAATAAGCTTTTCGGCTTTGCCGTGGGCTGCGATAAGCATATCCATTATCCCTATGGGCGAACCCTTTTTACGCAAGTCCGCGCGTATCTTTCCGTATTCTGCCGCCGCTTTGCTGTCGAACGGCAGAACGTCGGCTATGGCAAGAAATTTCAGCAGGGCGACGGTGTTTCGCTCGCGGCTTGCGCTTGCCTGCACGCCGTATTCAAGTTCCGCAAGGGTGATAGATGAAATTGCAATACCGTCTTTGTAATTTTCGCGGATCTTTGATAAAACGCTCGGTTCTTGCTTTTGTGCGTATATGCACATATTTGTGTCAAGCAGATATTTCATAATGCTTCCCGTTCCGACTGAAATTCATTAGCACGTCCCGATTCAACAGCCTCAAAGTAATCCTCCGTAAAGCCGTTTATCCCCTCGACAAAGGTTTCCCACACCTTGTCTTTGGGAACGAGTATTACGGTTTCCCCCAATTTCTGTGCATATACCTCATTGCCGACAAAGCGGAATTCTTTCGGAAGACGCACCGCCTGACTGCTGCCGTTGATAAATAATTTTGCTGTTTGCATTAAAATCACCTCTGATAAAAGTATATACTATAATATATATTTTGTCAATAGAAATATACGAACCGAAAAAAGAAAAATTATTTCCGTAACGATATAAAAAGACCCGAAAGCTTTTTACGGCTTTCGGGTCTTGGTGATCTTATCGTGAATTAGTATTACATGATATTTACGGCTCAGTCTCCGTTGTCCACGCTGAGAATTACCTCGCTGACAAGGTTGCCGGGGAGCTGCTCGTAACGGAGGTGTTCCAGAGTAAAGCTTCCGTTGCCCCGGGTTATCTGACGGAGCTGTGTTGTAAAGCTCTGCATTTCACGCATGGGGACTTCCGCTTCTATAACGGTAACGCCTTTCTTTTTGGTGTCGGGATTCATGCCTATTACCCTGCCTCTGCGCTTGTTAAGGTCGCCCATTATGTCTCCCGTATTCTCGTCGGGAGCTGTTACAACAAGCTTGCCGATAGGCTCGAGAATAGTGGGATCGGCTTGCTTCAAGCCCTCCTTAAAGGCAATTCCAGCCGCTGTNTTGAACGCNATTTCNGNGCTGTCTACAGGGTGGTATGAACCGTCCACNAGGACAGCTTTAAGTCCNGTTACGGGGCAGCCCGCAAGGACGCCTTTCTTCATGCAGTCCTGCAAGCCCTTTTCAACAGCGGGGAAGAAGTTCTTGGGAACTGCTCCGCCGAATACTTTTTCTTCAAAAACAAGGTCGTCCGAGAGGCATGGCTCGAATTCTATCCAAACGTGACCGTACTGACCGTGACCGCCGCTTTGCTTCTTGTGCTTGCCCTCCACCTTGACCTTTTTGCGTATGGTCTCTCTGTATGCTATTTTCGGTTCGGTGAGAACAACGTCCGCGCCGAATTTTGCTTTCAGCTTGGAAACTGCCGCGTCAAGGTGCTGTTCGCCCAGACCCGCNATAACTTGCTCCTTGGTAAAGCTGTCAAGACCGTAGGANAGAGTTTTGTCCTCTTCGCAAAGTCTNTGTATGCCTGCGCTTATCTTGCTTTCGTCTCCCTGCGNCTTTGCGGAAACTGCCATTCTGTAGCAGGGCTTGGGGAATTCGATAGCGGGGAAGCTGANNTTGCGTCCCGCGTCGCAGATAGTGTCGGAGGTCGCCGCGTTTATCTTTACCGCAACAACGATGTCTCCCGCATAGGCTTCCGTTACCTCGGTCTGCTTTTTGCCGCAGAGGGTGTAAAGCTTGCCTATCTTTTCGGGGCTGTCGGAGGCTGCGTTTGCGTACTCGGTATTAGCTTTGAGAACGCCGCTTATTACTTTTATATAGGACATTTTTCCAACAAATGGGTCGGCGACGGTCTTNAACACGAACGCCGAAAGGGGAGCTTTTTCNTCGTATGCTATCTCAACAGGCTCGCCGCCTGCGTCCTCTGCAAGAGCAGGCTTGTTGTCGCAGGGCGCGGGGAGGAGCAGCTCAATTTCTTTAAGGAGCATATCAATTCCCGCTGTTGTTGTGGAAGCGCAGCATACCACGGGGGTGATGATACCCTCGTTCATGCCCTTGTGGATACCGTGAACNAGNTCCTTTTGNGTAAAAGGCTCNCCCTCGAAGAATTTATCCATAAGCTCGTCGTCNGTCTCGGCAACGGCTTCGGAGAAAGCNTCNACAAGACCGTCCATACGGTATTCCATTTTCTCGGAAATCTCCGCNGTGGGCATTTCCGTTTCAACNGCGTTGCCCTTGTCGTCGTAGGTGTAGGCTTTCATTTCNATAAGATTTACAAAGGAAACTACCTTTCTGTCCTGAATAACNGGNACNACAACAGGGCAGACCGTAGGTCCGAACTTTGTTTTAAGGTCNGTGAGNACGTTNTAGAAGTTAGCGTCGGGGTCGTCAACCTTTGTGACAACGAACATAGTGGGCTTGCCAAGCTCTGATGCAAGCTCGTAGGCTTTTTCCGTGCCGACCTTTACGCCNGATTTTGCGGAAACGGCTATCATTACCGTACCNGCGGCGGTTATGCCCTCGTGCATACCTCCCGCGAAGTCGAAAAGACCGGGGGTGTCAAGAAGATTTACCTTTATATCGTTATAGGGGAAAGCCGCAAGAGCCGTGCTTAATGAAGCCTTGCGCTTTATTTCCTCGGGGTCGTAGTCGCAGACGGTATTTCCGTCGGCAGTTTTTCCCAGACGGTCTGTTGCCCCCGCCTTAAAGAGCAGGGCTTCCGCCAAAGAAGTNTTTCCCGAGCCTGCGTGACCCGCGATCGCAATATTTTTGATAGTTTCAGCTCCGTATTTTTTCATAAAATTTAAGCTCCTTTTTTAGATTGTTAGATTTTTAGAGGATAGAGGATAGAAATCAGAGGTCGGAGGACAGNCGTCCGCGGGGGTTGTCGTCTGATTTCTATCCTCTATTCTCTAATTTAACTAAATATTATTTTTATTATAACGCATTTATGTATAAATTGCAATGGATAAAAGACAAATTCAACAAATTACATTATAAAATGTTGAAAATACTGTGCAATATCAACAANNAAATTTACAGAAAAAGGCAAATTTTTTTACAGAAAAACTTTTCGGNGAACGGAAAAGGTTACAATATGATTACAAATTGGAAACAAAACGGTTACAGCGAAAGGGGCAAAATCGCGGAAATCACGCAAATACGCCAAAAAANCGGGTTTTAAAACGGCAAATTTCATAATATTTGGCGTAAAGCTCCGCCTTGACTTTTCTGATAAAATGTTGTATAATTTTTAATGTGTCAGATTGTGCATAAAAAATTTTTGCATAAAATTTCTGCATAAAAAATTTGCCGATAATAAAACGGCAAGATATCGAAAGGAAACCAATTTATGGATACTGACGGGCAGAACGGTTTAATTATCGTTTTGGCGGCAGCTTTGATCAAGGCGTTTTTTACAGTCTGCGAAACGGCTGTGACCGAGATCGGCGACAAAAAGCTGAAAAACAGCGAAAAGACAAGACGGGGGACTATACTGCTGAAGCTNCTTGAAAAGCCCTNNAGGCTTGTGACAACTTTTTCCGTGACGCGAATGCTTACGGCGGCGGTGATATCATACGGGGCNGCGTTTACGTTTATCGCTCCTCTGAGCAGGTCGCTTGGCAGTCTCAAAAATATCGGGGAGGGTCTNGCAAACGTTCTTGCAACGATCATCGTGCTTTTGTGTACGGTGCTTGTGCTGACGGTGCTTTGCGACGGTCTGCCGAAAAAGATAGCGTCGGGGGGAAGCAGACGGCTTGCGTGCTTCTGCGCNCCGTTTGTGAAATATCTGGTAATTATCCTTACGCCGCTGACAATGCTTTCCTCTCTGCTTATAAGGCTTCTGGCNAAAATTTTCGTCCCGGGAGGCGGCGACGAAAAGGACGTTGTTACCGAGGAAGAAATTCTGATGATGGTNGACGCGGGCAGCGAGACNGGGGTTGTGGAGCAGTCNCAGAGGGAAATGATAAACAATGTTTTCGATTTCGACGACAGGCTCGTTTCCGAGATAATGACCCACAGGACGGACGTTACGGCGGTAAGGAACACGGCGAAAATTTCCGAGATAGTCAACGCGGCTATTGAAAGCGGNTTTTCGAGAATTCCCGTTTACGAGGACAGCATTGACCACATTATAGGAATAATCTGCGTCAAGGATCTGCTTTGCTTTGTAGGTTCGGAGGCTGCGGAGAGCGCCGAGGCGGCAAGCTTCGTGCGGGACATAATCTATCTTCCCGAGTCCGTTCCCTGCGGAGAGGCTTTCAAGCGTCTTACGGAGGGGAAAATGCAGATGGCTGCGGTCATTGACGAATACGGCGGAACTGCGGGAATTGTNACAATGGAGGATATTGTTGAGACCATTGTGGGAAATATTCAGGACGAATACGACGACGAGGAAGAGGCGATCGTTAAAATATCGGAGGAGACCTACACAATTGCGGGTACGGCAGACCCCGAGGAGGTTTTTGAAGAGCTTGGAATACCGCTCCCCGAAAGGTCGGAGGACAGCGGTGACGGNGAGGACAGACNTTTTGACGATCTTGACGATTTCGATACCATGAGCGGCTTTATTGTTGAGCTTCTCGGACGTATTCCCGAGGAAAACGAGAACCCCTCGGTGGAATACGGGAACTGGGCTTTTACCGTGCTTGTCACGGAGGATAAATGTATATCAAAAATCAAAGCGACCCTAATGAGTACAAACGATGAAAAAAACGATGAAAAAGGAGAGCAATCAAAATGAAGAAAAAATTAAGCTTTGTCCTTGCTTTTCTTATGGCGGCGTCCATTATGGCAGGCTGTAAGAAAACGGAGGAAAATACCGACGGGCTTCCCGACGTGACCTCGCCCACCGTGTCTCTTACACAGATGACTACCGAGGCTACTGAAGAGGAGACTACTACAACGACTGCTTCTGAAACTACCGCTTCCGAGGANACTACCACGGAGGANACTGCGGAAAGCGAGACGGAGACCACNACAACAGGCTCCGAGACNACTTCCGCAACCACGGCTACAGCGGCTTCCGCAACTGCCGCTTCAAGGGAATGGAATGAGACCGAGATCAGCGAGACGCTGTACATAAAGACCTCCTGCTATTCCAGAACAAAGGCTATAGTTGGTTCGGATTCCGTTAAGAAATATTCTCCCGGAACAAGGATAGAGGTCGTTGCGGCAACAGACACAGGCTACTACAAGCTTGCCGACGGCACGTTCATTCACTCCGATTACGTTACAGATGAAGAGCCTGCTTCTGCAACTACTACAAAGAAGCCAACGACTACAAAGGCTACAGAGAACGACGGNGAGATCATTGAGGACGACAATCCTGCGGAGACAAAGAAACCGTCCGCAGGCTCTTCGTCCATAGACGGCAAGCACCCCAAGAGCTTCAAGGACAGATATCCTTATCAGCAGCTTTCAAGCAAGGAAAAGGAGCTTTATCAGGTTATCGTTGAGGCGGCTTATGATTTCAATACTATGGTAGATATGCCCCAGGGTATTGACAGCGATCAGCTTTACAGAGTTTACAGTATGGTATACGACAACGAGCCNCAGCTTTTCTGGCTTTCAAGAACTCTGCCAACGGCTTTGGGCGGAATGCTTATGTTAGACTATGACCACACCAAGAGCGAGGCTGAAAAATATCAGGCTGTTATCGACAAGAACAGAAACGAGATCATGAAGTCGGTAAACGGCTACAGCAGCACTATAAGCAGACTTAAGGTCATTTACGACTGGGTTATCCGAAACAACGTTGCTGACGCTACAGCCGGCGCTGATGCAAGTACTATTATCAACGGTATTGGCGGTTACGGCGTTATCCAGTGTCAGGGTTATGCTAAATCCATTCTCTATCTCTGCGACTATGCAGGCATTGACTGTATGGCTGTTCCCGGCAAAAACCCCGAGGGAACTTCCCACGCATGGAACATTGTTTACTGCGACAACGGCTACTANATTGTTGACGCAACATGGGGCGACCCTCAGCAGGATTGGGGCAACAANAATTATACAAAGTATCTGTTCTTCCTTGCAAATGATGAGATGACAAAGAATTCTCACCTCAGCAAGGCTACTAAGGAAAGAAATAACGGCTCTGTAGTTAAGATATTCGATCCTCCCGCTTGCACAAAGACTTCCTGCTACTACTTCAAGGCGTACAACAAGGAATACAGCGGTCTTGATGCGGCAACACAGGCTATGTATGACGAGATCGACGCGGCTATTGCGGAGAACAGAAACGTTGTACATATCAGAGTTACTGACAAGTCCACATATGACACGCTTATGTCCAACGATATGTGGAAAAAGTTCCAAGATTATGCAAGAGGAAAGAGCAGCAAGGTTGACAAGGTAAGAAAGCAGCCAACATTTACAGAGGATCTGCTGGTGGTTGACTATGATATTATTTACAAATAAAATTTAAAGGTTTAACGCAGGGGTAGGTCACGGCTTTGATTTATCCCTGCTGTGCTTATTTAAAACAAAAATTGGTAATTTATTCTATTACGGAAGGATTGTATTTTAAGATGAAAAAGAAGTTTTTAAGCGTGCTTGCTCTCATCATGGCTTTGTCAATGATGGCGGCGGGCTGTTCGGACGATACAGGGTCTGCAAATGCGGACGGTTCCGATACATCTGTATCCATTAAGGTAATCGGCAACGAGCCTGATCTTGACGGAAACGTCGGCAGTTCAACTATCGCTGTTACCACAGAAGCGGCGGAAACCGTCGTTGTTACAGACGGCGACGGAAACGCTATTACAGGCGTTGACGGAAATGCTATAACCGCTCCCGCGGTCACAACTCCCGTAAACACGGAGACGCTCAGCGAGGACGATATCCTTGCGGCTATGACAAGTCAGACCACCGCTCCAAGTCTCAGCATTACAAAAACGACAACGGAGAGGTACGGTTATTCCACTCTTACGGCGGAGGAAAAAAAGCTTTACGACGATATCGTAAGCGGTGTTGAAAATCTGCGCTACAAGATATGCGAAGAGGACGCTTATTCTATGGAGGAATGGGCTAAGGTATACGGTATGGTATATAATCAGGAGCCAAGACTTTTCTATATGAACTCAAAGGTAAAGGTCGGCAAGCTTTTCTACATCACAAAAAGCTCGGAGGCTATAAACCAGATGCAGTCCGCTATCGACGCAACTGCGGACAAGCTTGTACAGGAGGCAGCGGGAAAATCCTCCACATTTGAAAAGCTCAAGGTTTTCCACGATTACCTTGTTCTTAATTCTTCATTTGAATTTTCTTCCGGAGACCAGAGCTACAACTTAAGTATTTACAACGCTTTCGGCAGCGGTGAACCGCAGGGCAACATTCAGTGTAACGGCTACGCTAAGGCTATGCAGTATCTTTGCGACAAGGCGGGCATTGTAAGTATGGTTGTTACGGGCGAGTCAATGGAGGGAGATTCCCACGCATGGAACGTTGTTGACGTTGACGGCAAGTGGTACAATCTTGACTGCACATGGGACGACCCTCTTATGGATCCTCCGAACTACAAAAATATACGGTACAACTTCTTCCTTGTTCCTGACAACTGGATACATAACGTTACTCATACTCATGTTAATCAGCACAAGTTCTCAAACGGCAAGTATATCACATACTTTACTCCTCCCGCATGCACAGATACCGCACAGAACTATTTTGTAAAGAACGGATATGTTTACAATGATTTCGATTCCGCGGACGCCGCTATAAAGGCTGAAATTAAAAAGGCTGCGGAAAATAAATCCCGCTCGGCTCATATTATGGTAGGCTCAAAGTCAGTTTACGATCAGCTTTACGCAAAGGGTACGGATTATCAGAAGTACGCAAAGGAATTTTCAGGCGTAAGAGGTATCAGCAACAAGGCGTGCAGCGAGGAAATGCTGATAATCGAATTTGACGTTCTTTACGATTGATTTTTAGGGTATGATTAATATCAGCGGATTAAGATTGCCGGGCAGCATTTCTGCAAGACCTTATGCAAATCCTGCTTCAAGATTTGCTGCATTGGTTTTATGCGCAGCCGTCGCTTTATCCTTTGGCGGCTGCCGTGAAATTTCGGAAGAGCCTGCGGAGGGAACGACGGACAGCGTTGTTATTTCCCCGGAAATAACGGAGGGGGAGTTTGTTTCCCCTGTTTACGATAACCTGAACGATGAGGAAAAGCAGCTTTATGATAAGATACGCGAGGCTGTTGAAAACTTTGAAGAGTCAGTAAGCTTCGACGCGCCTGTTCCGAGAGACACGGTTCGGAAGATCTACAAGCTTGTTTATGCGCAGGAGAGACAGCTTTTCTGGTTCAGCAACGTTTTTTACGCGCCCGAAAAGGAGATAAGCGTGTACACGCTAAGCTATCTTTTCACAAAGGACGCGGCAAGCGTTATGAGGGCGGAGCTTGACCTTGCGGCTTCGGAGATAATAAACGGGCTGCCAAAGAACGCGGACGTTTTTGACAAGCTTGTGTACTTCCACGACAGGATAGTGACAGGCTGTGAATTTTCCCAGACAGACGTAAACAGCAGTTCGGCTTACGGAGTGCTTGTTGACGGTGTGGGACAGTGCGAGGGATACGCGGCGGCTATGGCGTTTTTGTGCAATGAAGCGGATATTCCCAACTACATGGTAACAGGCTGTGACGCTAACGGCGCTACCCATGCTTGGAACAAGGTAGTCCTTGACGGAGAATGGTATAATGTTGACTGCACATGGGACGACCCGATTTTAAAGCGCGGTCAGAAGGATTTTGTGCGGCACGATTATATGCTTGTGACGGACGCGGAGATAGAGGGCATTACACATTTTACGGACGAGGAGCTTTACAGCAATATTCCCCCATGCACGGCAGCAGCGGGAAATTATTTCACGCGCAGGGGTCTTGTTTACAATACCGCCGCCGAGGCTGTGGAGGCTATGCGTGAGCAGGTCAAGTCCGCGGGTCTTGCGGGAAAGCGGGAGACGGAGTTCAGGCTTTCGGACGAAAACGAATACTTTGCCGCTCTTGCAAGGCTTATTGACAACGGCGAGATGAAGGATATCATTGAGGACATAAACGGCGAGTACGGAACAAAGATACGTTCCGCCTACAGGCACAACAATGATAAGCTTCACATTATACATCTTTCCCTCATATACGAACAAGACAAGGCTGATACCTGACCCTTGTATACGTGACATTGTATACTTGTCAAGCCCCCTCAAGGGGG
>JAAVHM010000006.1 GCA_014799675.1 Ruminococcus sp.
TACGCCTGCTTTGAGCCTGCTTTGGACTATGTTGTGGTAAAATTCCCCAAATGGGCGTTCGATAAATTTGTTTATGCAAAACGTACCCTCGGCACGCAGATGATGGCTACGGGCGAGGTCATGGCAATAGGAACTTCCTTTGAGCAAGCCATGATGAAAGCCGTCCGTTCAATCGAACTGGGGCTTGATACCATGAACCTGAAAAAGCTTGAAAAGCTTGAAGACAACGAGGTCAAGCACCTGCTGTACTCCGTGGACGACGAGCGTTCCTTTGCGGTGTTCGAGGCTTTGAAGCGGGGTATTTCAATTGAAACTATACACGAAATTACAAAGATAGACTGCTGGTTCTTGTCCAAGCTGAACAACCTTGTGGAGCTTGAAAAGCTGTTAAAGGACGGCGAACTTACCGAGGAAAAATACGACCTTGCAAAGCGTTACGGCTACCTTGACAGCACTATCGAGCGTTTAAGCGGACAGAAGTGTCCCAAGCGCACAAGAGCAGTGTTCAAAATGGTTGACACCTGCGCGGGAGAATTCAAGGCGGAAACGCCATACTTCTATTCAACATTTGATGAAGAAAACGAGGCTAAACAGTTTATCGAGCGTAAAAATTCGGGCAGGAAAAAGGTTATCGTTTTCGGTTCGGGACCTATCCGTATCGGTCAGGGTATCGAGTTCGACTACTGCTCCGTACACTGCGTTTGGGCGTTAAAGGAAATGGGTTACGAGGCGGTAATCTGCAACAACAACCCCGAAACAGTTTCCACCGACTTTGACACAGGCGACAGGCTTTATTTCGACCCTCTCACCAAGGAGGACGTTGAAGCAATTATCGAGACGGAACAGCCCTACGGCGTTGTGGTTCAGTTCGGCGGTCAGACCGCTATCAAGCTGACAAAGCACCTTTCCGACATGGGCGTGAACATTCTGGGAACGTCCGCGGACAGCATTGACGCCGCCGAGGACAGAGAGCGTTTTGACGAGCTTCTTAACAAGTGCGGAATACCCCGTCCCTCGGGTCATACTGTCATGAACACCGAGGAAGCCCTCAAAGCCGCGGAGGAACTCGGCTACCCCGTTCTTATGCGACCCTCATACGTTCTTGGCGGACAGAACATGATAATTGCCCACTCCAATCAGGATATTATCGAGTACATGGAAATTATCATGCGGGGCGGACTTGAAAACCCCGTCCTTATCGACAAGTACATGATGGGCAAGGAGGTCGAGGTGGACGCGATATGCGACGGCACGGACTTCGTAATTCCGGGCATTATGGAGCATATCGAGCGCGCGGGAATACATTCCGGCGACTCAATTTCGGTTTATCCTGCCCTCACGCTTACAAAGAAGATACGTGAAACAATTATCGAGTACACACGCCGTCTCGCTATGGAATTGCACGTTATCGGTCTTGTAAATATCCAGTACGTTGTCTATAACGACGATGTTTACGTAATCGAGGTAAACCCCCGTTCTTCAAGAACCGTGCCATATATTTCTAAGGTAACAGGCGTGCCAATGGTAGATATTGCCACAAAAATTATGCTTGGAGAAACCCTCAAAGAGCAGGGCTACACAAGCGGTCTTTACAAGGAAGCCGACTTTATCGCAGTAAAAGTACCTGTGTTCAGCTTTGAAAAGCTCCACGACGTTGACACGGCTCTCGGACCTGAAATGAAGTCCACAGGCGAATGTCTCGGTATCGCAAGAAGCTTCGAGGACGCTGTTTATAAGGGACTTGTTGCGGCGGGCTACAACCTTGAAAAGAAGCAGGGCGGCGGTGTACTTATAACCGTCCGCGACACGGACAAGCGTGAGATAATTTATATTGCGGAGAAGTTTGATAAGCTTGGCTTTGACATTTACGCAACAAGCGGCACGGCTTCTTTGCTTAACAAAAATATGGTTGCGGCAAACGTTGTAAAGCGCGCTTCCGAGGAAAAGCCCAACGTTATGACTCTCCTTGACAGCGGCAAGGTGGACTATGTTATCTCCACCTCCGCAAAGGGACGTATTCCCGCATTTGACAGCGTAAAGATCCGCCGCAAGACGGTTGAGCGTTCTATCTGCTGTCTGACTGCTCTCGACACGGCAAACGCTGTTGCCGACATACTTATGATGGGCAAGAAGATAGACGAAATGGAAATGATAGATATAACTAAAATTTGATTGTAGGGGCGGATTCCATATCCGCCCGCATAATATGAAAATTTCGGCGTAAATTAAATATTATGCCGACTGTTATGAATTTAGAAAGAGGTCATAATGGTTGAGTTAAGAGAAATTACAAAGGAAAACTATGAAGAATGTCTTAGCCTAAAGGTTGCCGACAGCCAGAAATGCTTTGTTTCGTCAAATGTCCACTCATTGGCGCAGGCATGGGTCTATCACGACACGGCTTTTCCGTTTGCCGTTTATGCGGACAATACAATGGTCGGATTTATTATGCTTGGGTATTATGAAGCTAAAGGATATTATACCTTATGGAAATTTATGATCGACGAAAAATATCAGAATAAAGGCTATGGAAGAAAGGCTTTAAAGCTTGGTATTGATTATCTGGTCGACCGTTTCAAAACAGAAGAAATTTATACCGCGTACTATTCGTCAAATGACATTGCAAGAAATCTTTACAGATCATTCGGATTTTGTGAAACAGGCGAAGTGGTCGGAAATGAAGTCGGTATGAAGCTGACCGTAAGCGACAGTAATGTTTTTAATATGAAAGGAGACGCTTGAATGAAATACAAACAGGGCAATTACCTGATATTGTCAAAAAAGACTTTGGCAAAGGAAATATACGACTTGACAATACTCTGCCCCGAGGTTGCGGAAGTTGCTAAGGCAGGACAGTTCGTCAACGTCAAGGCGGAGGGCTTCATGCTCCGCCGCCCGATTTCCATATGCTCTATTGACAAGGAAAAGGGGACTTTGCGTATTATTTTCGAGGTTCGGGGCGAGGGAACAAAGGTCTTGTCCCAGCTTGCGGAGGGCGGCATGATAGACCTTGTCGCACCTCTCGGCGGCAGGGCTTTCAAGCTTGAACAATACGATACTGCCGTGATAATCGGCGGAGGAATTGGCAATCCCCCCATGCTTGAAGTTGCAAAAAAATTCGGAGAAAAGGGTACTGTGATCAGCGGCTTTCGGAACGCCGCCGCAGTAATTTTGCAGGAGGATTTTTCGGCTACTGGAGCAGAAACTATTCTCTGCACCGACGACGGCTCTGCGGGCAAAAAGGGCTTTGTCACGGACGCTTTGAAAGAAGTTTTGCAGAAGAAAAAGCCCGACGTAATCTATGCCTGCGGACCTAACGTCATGCTCCGCAGAATTGTGGAAATCGCTAAGGAAAACGGCATTCCCTGTCAAATCTCCCTTGAAGAGAGAATGGGCTGCGGCGTGGGAGCTTGCCTTGTGTGCGCCTGTCGGACTATCCGCAATGGCGAGGAATATTACGCACACGTCTGCAAGGACGGTCCTGTTTTTGGCTCTCAGGAGGTGATTTTTGATGACTGAAAAGCTTGCTGTAAAATTCGCGGGTGTGGACTTCAAAAATCCCCTTATTCCCGCCTCGGGAGCGTTCGGTTACGGACGTGAATTCGAGCATTTCTACCCGCTGTCAACGCTGGGAGGAATTTCCGTCAAGGGCACAACAGGCACGAAGCGGAACGGAAATCTTCCGCCGAGAATTGCGGAAACTCCAAGCGGTATGCTTAACAGCGTTGGCTTGCAGAACCCGGGTATCGACCATTTTATAAAAATCGAGCTTCCCAACCTTAAAACAAAGGACACGGTAATTGTTGCCAATATCGCGGGCTCTACTGCGGACGAGTACCGCGAAATTGCGGAAAAGCTTGATAAAACCGCTGTTGACATGATAGAGGTAAATATTTCCTGCCCCAACGTAAAGGCGGGGGGAGCAGCTTTCGGCGTGACCTGCGAGGGGGCTTCCCAAATAACAAAAATCGTCAGAGCAGCGACCTCAAAGCCCGTGATGATGAAGCTTTCTCCCAACGTGACGAACATTGCGGAGATCGCAAAGGCGGTTGAAGCCGAGGGCGCGGACGCGGTTTCTCTCATCAACACACTTCTGGGAATGCGAATCGACATCAAGACCCGCCGTCCCATTCTGCACAACAACGTGGGGGGACTTTCGGGTCCCGCGGTTTTCCCCGTGGCGGTGAGAATGGTCTGGCAGGTCGCAAACGCGGTAAAGATACCTGTCTGCGGCATGGGAGGAATTTCCACATGGCAGGACGCAGTTGAAATGATGATGGCGGGAGCAAGCACGTTCCAGATCGGCGCGGCTCTGTTTGCCGACCCCATGACCCCCGTGAAAATAATCGAGGGGCTTGAAAAATATGTACAGGACAACAAGCTGAACAATTTGCAGGAAATTGTCGGTACTGTAAAACCTTGGTAATTATGGGCGGGGGAAGCCTGTTGGCAGTCTCCCGCCTAATTTTCGATAAAAAGCTTGACGGCAAGCTTAAAGCCCTGTTTAAAGCCAATAGTTCTCGCTTCAAGTTCGATTTCGGATTGTTGGTCTTTAATGCGGTTCGCTTCCGATTCTGACAGTCTTTTCGCCTTGACAAGCCGTTCAAGGTAATGCTTTGATACACGGTAACTTTCCTTGATTTGCGGGGATTTCTCCGAGTCCAAGCCGAAACGTAAAAATATGTCCTCTAATTCGGGGTAATTCATTGTAATCACTCCTTATTTTTAGCAATAATTATGATAATATTATACTGGAATTATTACATAATGTCAATGATAATTTTGTATTTTTTACAAAGAGAAAGGAAGTTTGTTTACTATGTCCAAACGAATAATTGAAAATTTGTCCAAAATGAATATCAACAGACAGGATATGATAAAGCAAGGGTTTTCTGCACAAAAATATGACGATGTTCAGCGCGGCAGGTCAACGTACAAAATTGATGATTTGATTGAAATTTCGGAAAAATTCCGGTTGACATTAGATTATTTAGTTTACGGCAATGAAAAAAATTTTATTACCGAACTAACGGAAACTGAACAAAAAATGTTGTTATTTTTCAGAAAACTAAGAGAAGATGATAAATTTATAGAGATTGGCAGATGTGAAGCTATAGTTGAAAAATACAATATTAAATAAAAACGTTAAAGCTTTTGAAGGAGTTTTTATGCCTGTTACATACAAAATTGACGTTATCGCAGCATTGAAATCGGCGGGATATAATACAAATACAATACGCAAAGAAAAATTATTATCCGAGGGTACTTTGCAAAGTCTTCGTGAGGGAAAATATATTTCAATGGACGCAATTTCTAAAATTTGCAAGTTGCTAAATTGTCAGCCCGGGGATATTCTTGAATATGTTGACGATAAATAATTTACAAAGGTGATATTATGGGAAAAACATCGGCTGCCGTTAAAAACAGATATGCCGCAAAAGCTTATGACAGACTGCAAATTATTGTAAAAAAGGGCAGAAAAGCCGAGATACAAGCCGCTGCCGAAAAGCAGGGCGAAAGCTTGAACGCCTATGTTGCCGAAGCTGTCAGACGGCGAATGGAAAGCGAATCAAATCAATAAAATTATGAGGTTAATATGAGCCAAAATACTGAATACAAAAATCGTTTTGCCGCCGAAAAATACGACCGTGTGGGTTTAATGCTGAAAAAAGGCAGTAAAGAACTTCTCAATAAAGCGGCGGCAAAGAACTCCGAAAGCCTTAACGCCTACATAAAAAAGGCTGTCCGCGAGCAGTACAAAAAAGACACTGGAAACGATATTGACTTGTAATAAGAGGTGAAAAAATGTCTCCAACAAGCAAAGCACAACAAAAGGCAACAGCCAAGTACATGAAAAATAACTATGACGAAATCAAAATCCGTGTTTTCAAAGGCAAAAAATCCGAACTCCAAGCCGCTGCCGAAAAGCAGGGCGAAAGCCTTAACGCCTACATAACAAAGGCTGTCCGCGAGCAGTACAAAAAAGACACGGGAAACGACATTGAGCTGTAAGGAGCATCTTCTAACCTCCAGCTTCTAACCTCTATTCTCTAATAGGAAAGGAAAATTATTATGCCATTACCGGAATTTGATAAAATACAGCAGAACAAAAACGCCGTCCCCGAATGGGCGAAATACCTGTCTGACGGCGAGTTTATCAGCTATGAAGTTACATACAAAACTAAAATTTATTTCGACCTTTTCGACGAATATATTTCCCCCGAGGGCATGACTTATTATGTCTACGACCCCGTGAAGCAGGGCGCAGACCCAGACAAAAAATACCCCGCCCTGATGTGGTTACACGGCATGAGCAACGCTCTGGACGGCGTAAAATGCATAATGTGCTGCGGCGCGGAGCAGTACGCTTCTCCCAAGTACCAACCGGAAATGGGCGGCGCGTATCTGATAGTCCCCCTCGCCTTTGAAAAGCGTCAGGCGGACGGAAATATCAGCGGCTCTTGGGGCGATAAAAACTATGATTATTCCCCGATCTTAAAGGGAATTTTCGATACCGTCTGCGAAAACAACAAGAAAAATATGGGAAAAAAATTCGTCATGGGAGCTTCCGCAGGGGGCTTTATGACATGGAAAATGTTAGAAGATTATGGTAACTATTTTGACGGAGCAATACCAATTGCTTCGGGTTACGTTCCCGACGACAAGGCTCTCGATAAAATTTCGGAAAGCGGCGTAAACCTGCTTATAGCCCACGGCAAACATGACGAAATGGCGGTCTTTGAAAAGTGCATTGCGCCCCGTGAGAAAAAATTGCGGAGCATGAAAAATACCCTCTGTTTCTTCCCCGAATGGGTCTACAACGGCGACGGCGGCGTTGCTTCAATAGATTACGGCATGGAAATGGGTCAGCACTGCATGATAAACTGGGTTCAGCACAACCTTATGTTCGACAGCGGCAAGCCCGCGGACGAAAGGCTTCCCAACGGCGTTACGGGCTGGATAAAGGAAATTTCAGAAAAATAAAACAGGGGAGAATTTTAAAATGGAAAACGAAAAAATAATTGTTTCGCAGAAAAAATCAACGCTTGTGATATGCGTAATTTCATTGATTTTTGCGTGCATTGTCATGATATTTATGATATTCAATGTGAAAGTCGGCGACAGCGGCGCAAAGACGGATAGTCTACTTTCGACACCGTTTGGAGTTGCAGTTGTAAAAGTGTTTTGTGCGGTCTGTGCTGTAGCTTGCGTGTACAGCGCGGTAATTTTCATAAAGCGTCTCATAAATAACAAACCGCTTATAATTCTGGACGAAAGCGGCTTTACCGACAACAGCGGCGCAGAGCCGATAGGGTTCATTCCGTGGAGCGACGTAAAACGCATTTACATGGTCACAATGAAGCACAACAAGCTTATTCAGGTGGAGCTTGCGTACCCCGAAGAATATCTGAACCGCATGGGCGGACTTACCCGCAAAGCCGCCGAGTTAAACATGAAATTGGGCTATCAGCCCATAAGCTTTTCGCTGACGGGTACGGGCAGAGACCCCGATAAATTTCTTGCGGACATGATCTCGATTTGGGAAAGGAACAAATAAAATGCAAACTGAACGGGAAATTTTTAACTGTAAACTGTCAACTGTAAACTGTACACTGTAAAATCCGGAGGTTTTTTTATGACGAAAATTTATCTTGTGCGCCATGCCGAGGCAATGGGAAACGTTCAGGAATTTTTTCAGGGACGTACCGACTGCGAGGTCAGCGAAAAGGGAAAAAAACAGCTTGAGCTTCTTGCGGAACGGTTCAAGGATATTCCGATAGAGGCGATCTATTCAAGTCCGTTAAAAAGGACGATCGACACCGCCGAGGCTGTAAATAAATATCACGGTCTGCCGATAATTCGGAACGAGGGTCTTATCGAGGTAGACGGCGGCGTTTGGGAGGGCAAGCCGTGGGCAGACCTGCCGAAGCTTTACCCAGTGGAGTATGATTTGTGGCAGAATAAAATGCACAAATTCTACATAGCGGACGGCGAAAAAATGACCGAGGTTTTCGAGCGAATGAAAACCACAGTCAACAAAATCGCGGCGGAAAATGACGGCAGAACTATCGCTGTTGTTTCCCACGGCTGCGCTTTGAGGAACTTTTTGTGCTACGCAATGGGCAAGCCTATTTCGGCGCTAAAGGACGTTGGCTGGTCGGACAATACCGCCGTTTCCCTTGTGGAGTACGGTGAAAACGGCGTCCCGAAAATTATTTTCAAGAACAGCAACGACCACCTGACGGGGGAGCTTTCTACCCTTTCGGGGTCAAAGTGGAGCATTCCCGAAAATATAGAATACGGAAATTTCGGCAAAATTCACGTCCGTAATTTGCGTAATTACGACCCGGAAATTTTTGCCCGGGAGGAAGTCCAGCAGGGCTGGCTTTATGCAAGTCCCGAAAAGCTTGAAAACCGTCTGCGGGACAATGTTACGGGGAAAGCCGTCTCAATTGCGGCGGACTATGACGGCGTTCCTGCGGGGTATGTCAGCGTGTACCCCTACTGTATGTGGGGAGCGTTCGGCGGCAAGGGTTATTCCGAGATAGTGGACTTTAACGTCCTTGAAAAATTCCGCAGAAAGGGCGTGGGTACGCTTCTGCTTGATATTGCGGAAAAAATCGCGGCGGAATATTCCGACACGGTGTATCTTGGGGTTGGCTTGCACAGCGGTTACGGCGCGGCGCAGCGGCTTTATGTAAAGCGCGGGTACGTCCCCGACGGCTCGGGGGTTTGGTACGGCGATAAGGTCTGCAACCCATATTCTGCCTGCGTGAACGACGACGATTTAATTTTGTACCTGTCAAAAAAGCTTATATGATAAGCAAAAAATTACAAATTAATTACAATGCGGTTACAAAGATTACAATACGGTTACATTGCGGTTACAAATACCTCAAAATTATTGACGGCAATTTTAAACGGTGGTATAATTTGCTTATAAAATTTTTTGGAGGTATTTTTATGAAAAAAATAGGGTCGGTATTTATTGCAACGGTAACTGCGATTTTGATTTGTACAGGCTGTTCGGGCGGAAATGAAAACGCCGATACTGCCGCTGTTGACGTTACTGTCTCGACCACGGAAACTTCCGCGACCGAAACGGAAGCTGAAACGGAAGCGCAGACGGAAAGCGAAACAGAGACGGAAACGGAATTGCAAACCGAAACGGAAATTCAAACGGAAACAGAAGCGCAAACCGAGGAAATAACTTCCCTTGCGGAGGAGGACGGTTCTACAGCAGAGTACGGGAACGATATAACTGGCTACATATATCTGCCTGCGGGCTGGGAATATTCCGAGAACGAGCTTGGAGAGTTCACCGCAGTTTCTCCAGACGGCTTGTCCCGCGCGGAAAGTCTGCTGTTCACAGGCTTTGCAGGGGGCAGCGAAAGCTCCGAAAGTGGGTATAACATTACCGTATCGGCGACCGGACAGACGGCAATGATGTTCTGCCAAACCGTTGCGCTGAACTCCGAGATCGAGGGTTATGACAGCTATGAGGTGATCGGGATACAGTGCGGAGACATCAGCGGCTTCTGCGCGGTAATGCTTGATACCGACACNGATTTAGGCTTCAGGTACTACGCGGCTTTCCCCGACGAAGAGAAGGGAAATATTTACGCCGTAAAGACAGAAAGCAGCGACTGCACGGTTGAAAATATGACTGCTCTCGGCGCGGCTGTAGACGGTTATCACAGAGTATCGGAACGCTGATTTTTGCAAAAAAAATTTATTCCAGTAACAAAATAAAAACGGAGGAAANTATGAAAATAATGGCTGTTGATTTCGGCGACAGCAGGACGGGCATAGCAATTTGCGGCGAAAGNGAAATGCTTGCCTCGCCGCTGACCGTTATTACCGAGTACAATTTTGAACGCTGCGCCGAAAAGGTCGCGGAGCTTGCCANAAAGGAAAANGCGGGACTTATTGTTGTGGGCTACCCGAAAAATATGAACAACACGGTGGGNGAGCGNGCGGAAAAATGCGCGGAATTTTCCCGCCTTGTAAGCGAGCTTTCGGGNATTCCCTCCGAGCTTTGGGACGAGCGCAGCACCACGGTGACGGCNCACAATTACCTNAACGANACNAACGTCCGCGGCAAGAAGCGCAAGGCNGTTGTGGACGCNGTTGCCGCNACNATNATTNTGGAGACCTATCTTGCTTATCGGAAGAACCGTTCGCNGACTTAGGCTTGTAGAGCAGTTCCTTAATTCCNATNAGCAGAATAAATANCGCAAAAATTTTTTTCAANGCGGGAGAACCGATATGCTCCGCGGCGTAAGTTCCCGCGGCGGCAAAAATNACGCCGATAATTATGGACGGTATNATTTTTTTCCATTCGATAAGATTATTTTTGCTGTGTATCAGCACCGACAGAATNGCTATCGGTATAAAATAAATNAGGTTTATNCCCTGNGCGGCAAGCTGGTCNAAGCCTCCGAAAACCGTGAGNTAAATTATCAANATCATGCCTCCGCCAACGCCGAGGGAAGCGAAAANGCCCGTAAGCAGNGCGGCAATAAACGACCATATCATTGCAGTAAAAGCCTCCCGCCCGAAATTATCAGAATTACTCCGAATATCCTTTTAAGCAGGGTGTTCGGAATTTTTTTCATAAGCAAGCCNCCNACNGCCGCGCCNATNAGNCCGAANGGTATCAGCGGCAGAGCGTCCCCCCAGCGGAAGCTGCTTTTGTACGCGTAAAAAAATGCGGACACNACAGANAGCGGCAGGGTCAGCGCAAGGGAAGTNGCGTGNGATTTTTTAACGTCCACGCCGCCCTTTTGGAGCATNGGGACGGCGGCAATTCCCCCTCCCGAGCCGAACAGACCGTTGCACAGCCCCGTTACCGCACCCAAAATATAGAAATAAAGCTTCTTGTGTTTTTCGATAAAATTTTTCATAGNAATATTATTTGCAGAAAAAACAAAAAAACNCCGCANAAACGGAGTTTCCAAAAAATAAAAAACTNCNCNAAGGGNGCATTAAAAAATNTAGNCTNTNNNCTNTACANTNTCTANCTGTAAACTAAAAGAAAGAATCCGCCTTGCCGCCATGTGAAGCATAAAACCCGCACTCGGCAGGTGGGCAACAGCCCGACAGGTTCACGCTCCCTGCGTCCGTTGGTCCGCACATCTAATGCGGCGGGAGGTCTGCAATCCGCTGACGGAGACTGAATCCCTTATATAATGTGTTGGATTATAAAATCACACTTCATCGAACAAGGCAGAAATCTAATCTANANNTATTATAACACAACTANANTAAAAAATCAATAGTAAATTTTGTGCAAAATTACATATAAAATTTTATATATTTTGAAACATTTTGGACGNNTGATGTATTTTATAANCAGAACGTTCATGAACGTTGCAGCANANGTTGCAGAATAAGGAGGGGNAAAATGAAGCCCAATTACGAGGAAACCGTCCTGCGGTATAAGGACATGGTGTACCGCATTGCTTTTGCCCAGTGTCCGTGCCGGCAGGACGCCGAGGACGTGTTTCAGGACGTCTTTTTAAAGCTGTGTACAATTTTAACGGAGATTTTTCAGACGAGGAGCATTTAAGATCATGGCTTATACGCGTAACGCTGAATTGCTGCAAGCTTCTGCGNCGTTCGGCATGGTTCCGTAAAAGGACGGAGCTTGCCGACAANATTGCGGAAACGGATACGGCATATTNGGAGGAAAACGCCGCCGCCGAAGCGGTNATTGCCGCAGTAAGAGCCTTGCCCGAAAAATACCGTCCCATTGTGGAGATGTACTATTATGAAGAAATGTCCTGCGCNGANATCGCNGNNGCTTTGAANNTNAACGAGTGCGACCGTNCGTACACGGCTTAAACGAGCAAGAGAAAANCTTAAAAAAGAACTGGAGGTATTTGAGAATGAATNANGATNTTTTTAAAAAGGCATTTGAGAACGTCAAGCCCTCNGAGGAGCTTGTNAACAGCGTTCTTGATATACCAAACGTTTCCGCAGTACCGAAAAAAACAANGCGGCGCAGCTTTTTCGGAAAATATCGCCGAGCCGCAGTAATTGCATTGTGTGGACTTATGGTCTGCGGTTGTACAGCCGCCGCCACGAATGTTATAAAATTCGGCGAGCTTTTCGGCGGGAGATTTTTTGCAGAGGACAATGAATTTGCCGATACCCTTATGGGAACGGTCAGGGATTTCAGCTATAAGGTCTCCGACGAGGATTATAAGATATCCGTTAAGGGCATAACGGGAAACGACAGCGGATTTTTTGCTGTTGCGGAAATTTCCCGTGTTGACGGAGAGCCTGTTGCCGACCATTTTGTAAACCCTATGGAGATATTCCCCGAAAATGAAGATTTTCCAGACAATAAAAATTATATATCTCCAAATTGGATAGAGCGCGATTTTGGCGGCGTATGTTCTCCCGCCAGCTTTAATTCTTATGTAAACAGTATGAAGAATATTGAACTGTATATATCTCTGCCATCAACGTCTTTTCAGTCGGACGACAGAGTTATAATAAGGGGTGAAAATTTCTTCCCGTCATATAAATATTGGGACTTTATGAAAAAAAACAACGTTGATTACGTCAGATTTGAAGAACCTAAATTTTCAGGTTATGTTTATCACGATTGGGGAGAAGACATATGGAAAGAAGACAGCGGTACATCAAATGCAGATTTTGTCCCCGTTGATTTTGACGACAGCAGTATTATCGCACTCGATTTGGAGTGGGAAATTTCGTTCACGCCGGTTGCGTCAAAAAATGCTAAAAAAGGAAAAGAAATTAAAAAATTTGACG
>JAAVHM010000007.1 GCA_014799675.1 Ruminococcus sp.
AGCTTTACTAGTTCCATTTCTCTTTCGTCTAATCCGTGATTTCTTGTTTTCATACCAATTTCCTCCATTATTTTATTTGTGGTTATTATTGGCATTTACACGGTTCTTTATTCAGACTCTAAACCGCCATGGGGCGTTTTCATACTCCCGTTTATGAAAATGCTTTTTAAACCCTTGCTTAAAAGTTTGGTGTTTTACATAAAATTGATTATACTATTCTGTCGTTTTTATATGAAAATGCTCCCATTCCAAAACAGAAATGGGAGCATAAATGCAATAAGTATAAAAAACTTACCTAACGTTTTTCAATTTATTACGAACAGTTTTAATCCAAACTTAAAAAATAAAGTTGGAGGATTTTTGGTATAGGAATTTTACCCGCCAAACTTTTTGTTTTTTATTTCGCGGGCAACAAATAAACAGTATATTAGAGCGTATTTATCTTGTGCTTGTTAAGTAATTCATAGTAACCTATCAGCAGCAGCCGTCAATATATTCTCCTGACGCATTCAATATATCGGTCTGCATTTCTGATCTGCTCGCAAGCAGCGGATTTTTATATTCTGTCACCTCTGTAAAATTATCGCCGCTTACATCATAGCTGTCGGGAACTCCGTCAAAATATTTGAAAGAACGTGCTATAAGCGCGTCAATATCGGTATCGGATTTCAGCACACCGATCGTCTGTAAATCTCTGCTTACATTTTCAAGCGCCTCATATCCTCCCTGAACGCTGGGAATATAGTTGTAGCTTTTAAGAAGCCCTGCAATAAACGAAACGTCGCCGGTAACATATTCCTTATCCACCTGTATCTGAGCCGTTTCCTCGGGGTGAGCCGCTACCCATGCAGAACCCTTTAAAACCGCCCTTGTAAAGCCTGCTGCAATATCCGGGTGGTTTTCAGCCAATTCTGCCGAAACAAAGCTTACGCAGCAGTATTCCTGAGCATACGGCGCAGTTACGGCAGTATCAAGCAGAACGGTAAGACCGTATTCCTCCTGAGCCGATGTTGCCACAGGGTCGGGCGTTGCGATAGCGTCAACAGCTCCGTTCATAAGCGCGACAGGCTGGTCTGAGGGACTGTATACCGAAAACGTGACCTCGCCGCTTGCCGCGGATATGTCAATCCCCGCCGAATACAGCGCGCGCTTTGCGGTCACCGCCTCCGAGCCTGCAAGAGAGCTTACCCCAATATTTTTGCCTTTGAGGTCGGCAATGCTGTTTATTCCCGAATCAGCTTTGACGAGTATCTTTGTGCAGCCTGTGTGCATTCCGGAAGTCACAACCATGTTAAGACCGTTTTCTATCGGCTGAACAAATTTGCCGATAAGACCAAATCCGCAGTCGATAGTTCCCGCACCGAGAGCCGCTTGAATATCTCCGCTGCCGAAATCAACGCGCTCCCACTTTATGCCCTCCTCGTCAAGATAGCCGTTTTCCATTGCTATTTGCAGAGGCGCATGGCAGATAGCTCCCTGCGCCTCTCCGATTTTTAAAACATATTCAACCTCTGAATTGTTTGAGGAATTCCCCGCGTCGGCTTCGCAGCCCGAAAATGCCGCTGCAAAAATTCCCGCCGACAGCAGGAGAGACAGTATCTTTTTTGTTTTCATAATAATTTTCCTTTCAGTATGTAAAATTTAAAATTAGATAATATACTCAGCCTCACGTTCTTTGCCCGCAAAGTCAAGTATCTTAAGAATTTCATTTCTTAGACGGATAAACTCGGGGTTGCTTCTGTCCCTCGGCTGAGAAAGCTCCACGTCAATGACCCTTTCGATCTTTGCGGGACGGGGAGTCATTACCACAATGCGGTTTGACAGATACACAGCCTCGTCAACATCGTGAGTTACCATTACCATTGTCATTTTCTGCTCTGCCTTTATTCTCAGCAGTTCGTCCTGCATATTCATTCGTGTAAATGCGTCAAGAGCGCCCAAAGGCTCGTCAAGCAGAAGCGCTTTCGGGTGACCTATCAAGGCTCTTGCAAGGGACGCTCTCTGGCACATTCCGCCCGAAAGCTGGTGAGGATATGACCTTTCAAACCCCTCCAGTCCTACCAGTTTTATAAACTCTTCAACGCTTTCCTTTTTCTCCTTGAACAATTTTCTCACCTTAAGCCCGAAAGCCACATTATCGTAAATTGTCAGCCACGGGAACAGGTTATGATCCTGAAAAACAAGACCTCTGTCACAGCTTGGTTTAGTGACTTTTTCCTCATCAAGATAAACCGCGCCGCCTGTAGGAGTGTCAAGCCCTGCCAATAACCTAAGCATTGTGGATTTTCCGCAGCCTGACGGACCGATAAGACATACAAAATCTCCCTGATTTATATTAAGCTCAATATTATTCAAGGCTTGAACTGTCTCGCCGTCCGGTCTTAAAAAGGTTTTGCTCACATTTTCAAATCTTATCTCACCTACCACTTGATTACCCCCTTCTGCCACAGCAGAGCCTTGTCTCTTATTTTAAAAAGCACGGTTATAACAATGTAAAACAAAACCGCTATTACAATAAGTCCCGCGTAAACATTTGCATACGCCATCATTTCCTTTTGCCAGTTTACATACCAGCCTATGCCGTATTTTGCGCCGATCATCTCGGCAGTCATAAGGGCTATGAAAGAGGCGCATATTCCGTTGAACAGTCCCAGAAAAATACTGGGACCCGCCGCGGGGACGCCTATTTTAAATATCTGCTGGAGCTTGTTTGCTCCCAAAGTAGACGCCACCTCAAAATAAGAATTCTTTATATTAGAAATTCCGCTGGAGGTAAGCACCACCGTCGGAAACCACACGGATATACCGATTATAAATGCGCTTGCCGCCCTTGCTGTAGGAAAAGCCACCAATAAAATCGGTATCCATGCGGTTGACGGAATAGGTCCTAAAATACGAACAACGGGGTTTATCCAGTAGGACATATGCTTTGAAAATCCTACGCCGATACCCATGAAAAAGCCTATGACAAGTCCGCCCAAAACTCCCGATAAAAGTATTCCCGCCGAGTATCTTACGCACTTCCAAATAAGGGCGTAATCCTCAAACAGCGTGCCGAAAACTCTGTCAAGTGTTGGGAAATACAGCACAGGCAGCAAAGCGGTCTTGGCTGTCACAATATTGAGGATATTCAGAACCAGTATCACTCCTGCCAGAAACGGCGCTCTGTAAAACACATTTTCATCGGCTATGTATTCCTTTTTTCTGTTTTTGATATAACCTGCCGCCGATACCGCAAGGTAAACCACCGTTATTATTACAAGCAGCCATGAAAAATACGGGTGTTTAGCCGTCTGATGCTTGGACGAATTAGGCAGCACAAGCGCCATAATTTCCGCAAACCCAAAGGACAGCAGCAGAATACTTATTCTGATAATTGCTTTTTTTAACATAATTTTCTCCTTTTATCATTTATCTTCATTCGGTACAGCGGGGTAGACCATTTCCTCCCCCACCTTAGCCAGAAGCAGTTTTTTGTAGTACGCCCTTGACTGATACAGCGCGCCTGCGGGATTGTGTGCAAGCACTCTGTCCTTTGTGATAAGCGTAGTGGTTATGCCCTTTGCGTATTTGTAGAAAAGGCTGTCATGTCCGACACAAAGCCCCACAACCACATTTAGGTCAACCTTACGCTTGTTCAGCAGCTTTGCCTGCAAAATAGGGTTACACATCACTCCGCCGGTAACGCAGGTGTATTTTTTATCAATGCCGATATCCGTTTTGTTTACCGAGCCGGACTTACAACTTACGCCGTATACTTCAAAGCCGTTTAACCTGAGTATTTTTGCAAATATCCTGCTTTCCTCGATAAGACCTATACAGGTTGCAATACCGATTTTCTTTGCACCTATTCTGCGGGCAAATTCAACTATTTCCTCAACTCTGGTGTACTGTCCGTAAAAACCGCCCTCTATCTCCGCTGCGGCAACGGCAATCTTTTTATTGACCCTGTTATTTTTATAAAGCTCCGTTACCTGATCTATCTCCTCCTCGGTCAGTTCAGCAGTTGGACAAAACTCCGGATATTGACCTGTTCTCTTAGCACAGTTCAAAATGCCGCAGTCAACGCAGCTGCAACCTATATTTTTGTTGTTTTTTTCATTCATAAAAAAGACCTCCGATTTCATTAATTTAGCATATATAACCTATATATTTAGTATGTTTTGGTGACAAAGTTAATTATAACCCCGCCTGCTGATTTTGTCAAGAGAGTTTCCAATGTTTTTGCGTAATATCTGATATTTTGTAATATTGCATAATACAAGGCAGGGAATGTCAAAATATTTTGTAAATCTTAATTGTATTAATTGTGAAAGCGTGGAGTAAAATCTTTTAAAATAAAGTAAGCCTGCACATATGAATACAGTTTACATATGTACAGGCACTTATTTGCAGGGGAAATGTCGGTTTATGGGCATTTGTTTTATTTTGTGTTTTCGGAAATGAAGTATATGCCGGGGATACGAGAAGGAATTGTCGGCGGCTCAGAAACGGTATGACGAGTTGGACAGACTGTTCAATAAGATTTATGAAGATAATGTAAACGGCAAAATCTCCGATAAATTTATATCGGGAGTTTTTTGCGCGTTTAATCACGCCATACCATATCCATTGTGTCGCTGTTGCGGACTTTGTTTCGGTGGAAAAGCGTCCTTTTCGCTCCGAAATCGGGGAGGTAAAAGGTCTTGTCAAACACCTCGAAATGCTGCATTTCACCCCGTTTGCTCTCGGCGGAAATAAGGCTTTTNTTGCCGCTGCTGATGTATGANTAAAATTCGTAATATTTTGNAGCCCAGTACATATTTGCNCCGTCAAAGAACAGNCGGTANCCNTTGACGTTCACACCGCTGCCGCCNATAGTAAAGGGACANTCCTCANCNGATATNTCCCAAGCCTCGGCGTTTTTGCTGTCGGGGTCGGANATCGGCGCNGATATCATTNGGAATTTTCCCGCCGCTTCGTCCTCCTCGGCAAACCACATGACCTGCTTTACAACGTCAATTGCGATTATATTCAGCCTGTCGCGCTTTTCNGGNGGAACATACGCGGNATTTTTTTCTCCGTCTGCCGTATANTCGGCGTANAGNTCNGGCTTTTCNANAACGGTGCTTGGCGGGAATGTTTCGCTTGAAACACATTTAAGTTCTCCCGCAGAAATATTGTAGACGTACCAGCCGCTGTCTGTGTATTCTTCGCCCTCGAACGAACCTGTAAAAGCCACCTTGATGTACACCTCGTTGTCCGCGCCCACAATGTTCAGTATCTTCCGCTGTCCGTCGGACTTGTATGCAAGCGTCCTCTCGTCTGTCTCTGCGTCGTAGACGTACACAACGTTGAAATAATCGTCCGAAGTTGTTCGGTAATATATCTTTGTGCCGCAGATGTCCATATCACGGAGATTGTTGTTTTCTGCCGTGTCAAGGGCTATGGACTTTATCATATCGCCGTTGTGACCGAGACGGTGTATCACGGTCTTGAACCACTCGTTTTCTTTAAGCACGGCAATAACGTAAATCCCCGTGGCGTTTACGGCGGCTATACGGACATTATTAAGTGTTCCCGTAGAAATTTCCGCGGCAATAATTTCCGTACCCTGTTCCTCGGAGACCGCCACGATTTTATAGTAATCGTCGTATTTGTCGGCACGGTAGAGGTTGCCCATATACGGAAAGTATTTTATTCTGAACAAATTATAGTTTTCATCGCCCGAGTAAAAGCCCTTTTTAGAGGTGCATACAGAAGCCCTCGTAAGGTTTGTAAGCTTAGCTTCGTCCATCTGCGGCGACGCGGTTTTTACTGCCGCAGGTCTGACTGCTCTTCTGACGTTTTCACCGCACATATGGCAGAACAATGCGTCCACGGGAAGCTCCGTTCCGCACTTTGAGCATATAGGATTTTTCGCCTGCCGCACTCCGCAGTAGGAGCAGAACCTTGCGCCGTCCACAAGCTTTTTCCCGCATTTTACACAATTATTCATAATGCGCCTCCTCTATCAGATTTACAGAGGCAAGAGGCAGGAAGCAAGAATTTGGGATTTCTTCTGCGCCGCTTTGCCTGCGTAACTTTGCGTTTAATTTCAATAATTTATACATTTTAATTATATACCATAAGCGACGGGTATTGCAACATATTATTAATTATTTTGTCATTTTACACAAAAAATCCATTACTATTTCTCTATATTTACCACACGCATATATCGTCTTAGAGGGTACTCGCCGTCATGGGCTTCTCCGCAGAAGCTGACCGACATATTTCGCCCGCGCATGACGCGGTTCACTCCGCTTCGCACCAAAATTTCCGTAAGACGGCTTCTGCTCTCCTTTTCGCAGATAAGTCCCGCGGTTTGCAGGTATCCCTTTGAATTCCGCAGAGATGTTATTATTTTCCTTTCGGGAAGCGGCTTTACAAGACAGTTGCCGTACATATAGGAAAGCTCAAGTCCGCTGTCGAGGAGAATTGTTAGGCTGCAACCTTTTCCCTGAAAAATTCTTTTTCCGCTGTCCCCTGCTCCTATTGCGTTTTCAAGCAGGCTGTTGTATTTCCGCAAAGTTATTTCCGCCGTTACCCCTATCTCGGAGATAGGATCTTCAGCCGCCGCTTTTTCAAGAAACGGCAGGAAATCGTTGCAGAACTTTTCCAAAATTTCGACATCTTCGGTGTTGACAAAAATCGTCTGACAGGAACTGCAAAAAAGCTGTCTCGTTGAAATAATGTGGCGGGCAAGGTCGGTCAGCTCGGCGTTTTTATCCTCGTAACCCGAAATATACGCAAAGCCAAGCTTGTGTCCCCACTCGATAATTTTCGCGCCTGCGGGGGCAAGTGCGCGGACGGCTTTTACCGCGC
>JAAVHM010000008.1 GCA_014799675.1 Ruminococcus sp.
GAGGGCGAAGTTCAGACAATGCAGTTCGGAGAAGCTTTGCGGCACATACCTCTGCTGCGCGGCGGCAGACCGATAAAAAGCAATTACTGCGCCTTTTGGAAAATCGAAAATAACGAATATTATATAAGAGAATTTGCCGAGATACTGAAAGAAAAATTTTCATCGGATAATTAATTTTGAACTGATGGATTTACAACCCAAGTGCAGCAGAATTTACAAAAAATTAAGAAGCAACTCAGCAGGAGAACGGAAGCCCAAACGCTTTCCGGGACGATTGTTAATTCTGTAGATAGTCGTAAATATCTTTCTCAAACCAGATTATTTTTCACAGCAAACACAGCAAGCTGGGTGCGGTCTTTAAGCTCCAGCTTTTCAAGCAGGCGGGATATGCTGTTGCGGACAGTTCCCTCCGCAAGGAAAAGCCGTCCCGCGATCTCCTTGTTGTCGCAGCCATCGCATATAAGGGCAAGAAGCTCCCGTTCTCTTTCGGTAAGCTCAAAGCTTGCCGCAGAGGGCGCGGAGGGCGTTATTGTCTGCCTTATGGACGAAAACACAGTTGCTCCGAACACGTTTATGCCGCTGTGGACTGCCTTTATTGCGCCGATAATTTTATCGTGCTCCATTTCTTTAAGTATGTAGCCGTCCGCGCCGCAGGAGACAGCTTTCTGCACGGTCTCGCTGTCGTCAAACGTAGTCAGCACAAGCACCTTTATTTCGGGGAAATGCGCCTTTATCTGCCGTGTGCCGTACTCGCCGTCATAACGGGGCATACGCATATCCATAAGCACCACGTCGGGGGAAGCTTTCACGCACATTTCAAAGGCTTCCTTTCCGTCCGAAGCCTGACCCACCACCTCTATTTCCTCGTCGGCGGCAAGGGACACTTCAAGCCCCATTCGGAGTATTTGTATATCGTCAGCAATTATTACTTTTATCATCGTTCTTCTCCTTTTTTGACAGATAACTGTATAGAAATATTGTTACCCATGGAAGCATTTTACCCTTATTAGCATAGTACGCCTAAAGGGGTAAAGGCTCAGCCTTTAGGGACAGGTATTTTTATTGTTGCGGTAAAACCTATTCCCTCACCCGACCTGAAAACCGCCGAGCCGCCTAAAGCCTCCGTCCGTTCAATAATTCCACGCAGACCGTCATGGGCGTTTATTTCGGCGCAGCCTCTGCCGTTGTCGAACACGTAAAGCTCTATCGAAGTCCCGAGAAATTTTATAATAACGTCTATCCTGTCAGCCCCCGAATACCTCACGGAATTTGTGACAAGCTCCCGAAAGCTGCTGTATATATTCTGAACGCAGAAAGAGTAGCTTTCGTCCTCCGTTCCCTGAACGCAGACCTGCACGTTTATGTCTCTCACAGCGTTTGCGACAGTCCTTACGGCGGCGGTGACGGTTGACATAAAGCTGTCCTCCCGCAGGTCGTTTATGGAACATCTTATCTGGGTAAGTCCGCCCCTTGCAAGGGACTCGGTTTTTTCCGCAAATTCAAGGAGTTCCTCCGTCTCGGCGCAGGATCTTATATTTGCAATTCGTGACTGGGAAAGCTTTGCCAAGGAACTTATTATGGTAAAAGTGTGTCCCGCGGTGTCGTGTACTTCCTGTGCAATTCGGTTGCGCTCCTGCTCCAGAACAAGCTTCTGCCGCGCAAGGGCAAGCTCCTCGGTTTTCTCGATAAGCTGATAATAGCGTGATATGTCCGAAACTATGACGATATGCGCCACGGCGACCCCCTTGTCGTTGAAACAGAGGTAGTGCCGTATGCCGTAAATATTGCCGTCCTTTTCCGCTTCGGCATAGTCGAAATTCTCGGCGGTACTTTTTCCCGAAAGCTCCGAAATGTACGAAATAAGGGACGTGAAATCGGTCTTTTCCGAAATACTAAGCTGTCTCTTTGCGGTTCGGCTCAAATAGGAAATTCTGCCCCTGCGGTTGAAAACTATGACCCCCTCCTCAATGGAGTTGAACGCGTCCTCAAAGGCGACCTCGTTCACGTTCAGAAAGCCGTAGCGGTATGTTGCAAGAAGTACCATGATCCCCGAAAAAACAAAGGAAATGGGAGTTAGCGCAAAGTCAAAGGTTATCACGTCCGCAAGGGTGAGCAGATTTATTATCAGCGGCACGGCTGTCCCCAATGTGAGAAGCACCGCCTGACCGCGGGAACGTTCCTTTATCTCAAAGCATTTTTTCCAGACAAGGGCAATGCCGATAAACATTACAAGATATGTGTACACCTGCATGATGTAGAAAACAGGACCGTGTACAACGCCGTCCATGGAAAATTCGGAATAGTAAAGCCCGTGGAGAGGGTTTGCCGCGGCGCAGAAAAATATAAGGGAGGAGAAAGTCAGCGTACCGATAACAAGGGGCTTGGAAAGCTCCCTTTCCATGTAGCTTACCGCAAAAATCAGCCAGCAGCTTCCCAGAAAGCTTATGCCGAGATTTCCCACGGCATAGCTTATAAGAAGCTGTTTTTCGCTTTCCGCCATGATTATCATAAGCTGGGAAACTATCCACAAAAGCTGGGAAAACATACAGCCCACAAAGCTGAACGTGACGTTGCCGCGGCTGCCCTTTACCGTAAGCCATAAGATAGCCGCGCACACCGTAAAAAGCGCCGCAAGAAGCATTACGGTTATCACAGGAAGCAATTCTGCGCTCATAGGTTCAGTCCTTTCTGTTTTGTTTTATTAGCAATATCCTTTCCTATTTTACAACATTTTTAGGGAAAAATCAACTGCCATTGCCGTTAAATAGATTATAGCAGGTAATTCTGTTCAGGGCAATATGCCGTTTGTCACTATTTGAGTGACATTTGTCACTTTTTTTGAGAAAAAGACTTGACAAACAATTTTATTTAATATATAATAACAAGTGTTATATAACATTTGTTATTCAAGAGGTGATAAAATGCCCCCTAAAACAAGGGTCGAAAAGGAAGATATAATAAATGCCGCCGCCGATATAGTTCGGGAAAATAGCATAGCCGCCCTTAATGCGAGAGCCGTTGCCGCAAAGCTGGGAGTTTCCACACAGCCTATTTTTTCAAATTACAGCACAATGGAAGAGCTTAAAGGCGACGTTCTGGACTACGCGTACAACGTTTACGCAGGATATCTTGAAAGAGGTATGACCTCGGGAGAATACCCGATCTACAAGGCAAGTGGAATGGCGTACATTCAGTTTGCAAAGGAGGAACGGGAGCTTTTCAAGCTGCTTTTTATGCGGGACAGGCGGGGCGAAAAATTAGTCCAGAAAGACGACGAATTCAAGCCGATAGTCGGTATTATCATGAAAAATCTCGGTATCAGCGAGGAGGAAGCCACAATGTTCCACCTTGAAATGTGGGTGTACGTCCACGGCATTGCCTCCATGATCGCAACATCTTATCTTGAATGGGACAAAGAAACTATCAGCAGAATGCTTACAGACGTTTATATGGGACTGAAAGAACGCTACACCAAAAAAGGCTGAGCCTTTACCCTTTTAGGCTTACTGCGTCAATAAGGGTAAAATGCTCCCATGGGTAACAATACTTTTATACCGTTATCTGTCAAAAGGAGGAACTTTAATGGAAGCGATAAAAATATCGGGTCTTACAAAAAAATACAAGGACGTCACCGCTGTTGACGGTCTTGACCTTGCCATTAACGAGGGGGAGCTTTTTGCGCTTCTCGGCGTAAACGGCGCGGGCAAGACCACCACTATAAAAATGCTTTCCTGCCTTGCAAAGCCCACGTCGGGGGACGCCTTTTTATGCGGCAAAAGCATTGTAAAGGAAAGCGGAGAGGTAAAATCCGTAATAGCCGTATCGCCGCAGGAAACGGCGGTCGCGCCTAATCTGACCGTCCGTGAAAATCTTGAATTAATGGCGGGAGTACACGGCTTTACAAAAGAAAAAACCGAAAAGAAAATTGCAGAGCTTACCGAGCAGTTCAGCCTTGGGGAGATAACCTCCCAAAAGGCGGGAAAGCTTTCGGGAGGCTGGCAGAGACGTTTGAGCATTGCAATGGCTCTGATAAGCGAACCGAAAATACTTTTCCTCGACGAGCCTACCTTGGGTCTTGACGTTGTGGCAAGGAGCGAGCTTTGGGACAATATCCGCGCTCTCAAAGGAAAAATAACAATAATTCTCACCACCCACTATATGGAGGAAGCGGAGTCCCTTTCTGACAGAATAGCCGTTATGAAAGGTGGAAAGCTTATGATAACAGGTACTGCCCAAGAGATAAAGGATTTCGCAGGCGAGGAAAAATTCGAGGACGCATTTGTCAAGATAGTAAAGGAGGCGGTAAAATGAAACTGAAAGCATTTTCAAGCCGCACAGCAAAGGAAATTCTCCGTGACCCGCTTAATTTGGGCTTCGGACTGGGCTTCCCCGTGGTGCTGATACTTCTTTTAAGCGCGATACAGGCGAACATTCCCGTGGAGCTTTTCGTTATCGAAAAGCTTTCCCCCGGCATAGCGATATTCGGGCTTTCGTTTATGACGCTTTTTTCCGCGACCCTTATCGCAAAGGACAGGGGCAGCGCAATTCTACAGCGGCTTTACACAACTCCCCTTACGCCGAAGGATTTTATTTTGGGGTATACGCTTCCAATACTTCCGATAGCAATTGCTCAATGCGTGGTTTGCTACATATTTGCGGTAATTCTGGGACTTGATATAACCGTGCAGATACTTTTTTCAATAATTGCAATAATCCCCTCCGCGCTGTTTTTCATAGCCTTGGGACTGCTTTGCGGCAGCATTTTCAACGATAAGCAGGTAGGCGGGATCTGCGGCGCGCTTCTGACAAACCTTACGGCATGGCTTTCGGGAATATGGTTTGATTTGGAGCTTGTTGGCGGAGCGTTCAAAAAAATCGCGGACCTGCTCCCCTTTATCCACGCGGTTGAAATGGAGCGTGCGGTTTTAAGCGGCAATTATGCGGATATGTTCCCCCACCTTTACTGGGTGCTTGGGTACATGATAGCTGTGTTCGGGTTAGCCGTATTTGCGTTTTTACGGCAAATGAGACGCCAATGAATTTTTACGGGACTTCCGATTTTAAGGAAGTCCTTTTTAATTAATAATTAACAATTAATAATTAATAATTTCTTGTGTGAACTGATTAATAATTATTAATTATTCATTATTAATTATTAATTGTTTTGCTTGCCGCTATGTGATATACTTTAATAAAGAATTTACAAGGAGAATTTTTATGGATATTACCGAAAAGCTTTTTAACGATATAATTAATTTACCCGAGGTGGAAGCAATTGCTCTCGGCGGGTCGAGGGCGGGCAATGTTTACGACGAAAAATCCGATTACGACGTTTACGTTTATGTTACCGAAGATATTCACGAAAACAAACGCGGAGAAATTTTTGCGCGTTACTGTTCTGTTGCCGAGATAGGAAATCACTACTGGGAAACGGAGGATAACTGCACTCTCATGGGCGGCGTAGATATTGATATTATTTACAGAGACCTTGACGACTTTGCGGCGGTAATTTCCCGCACCGTTGACGAATGCGAAGCGACCAACAGCTACACCACCTGTATGTGGCACAATCTCCTGAACAGCAAGATTATTTTCGACAGAAGCGGCAGGCTTTCGGAGCTGCAAAAGCGGTACAATGTTCCCTATCCAAAAGCTTTGCGGAAAAATATAATTGAGAGAAATATGAAGCTTTTAAGCGGCGTGCTGCCGTCCTATGATATGCAGATAAAAAAGGCTGCGGGCAGGGGCGACGCCGTCAGCATAAATCACCGCACGGCGGAGTTTCTGGCAAGCTATTTCAACATTATTTTTGCGCTGAATGATCTTACTCACCCGGGCGAAAAGCGGCTTGTTCAGCTGTGCAAAGAGCGCTGCAAAATCCTGCCAAATAATTTTGAGGAAAATTTAAACGGACTTTTTGCGGAAATGTTTTCCGGGGACGTTTCCGAAGCCATTGAAAAAATTGTGAACGAGCTGAAAATTACTTTGAAAAATGAGGGGGAAAAATTATGACAACAATTTATTTTGTACGCCATGCCAAGCCCGACAAGACCGTCCATGACGACCGCACAAGACCTCTTACAGCGGAGGGGCTTGCCGACTCGGAAAAGGTTACAGAGCTTCTCAAAAATAAAAATATAGACATAATCATGTCAAGCCCCTATAAGCGGAGCATGGACACGGTTGGCGGTCTTGCAAAGGCTTTGAATAAAGAAATTTTCACCGACGATGATTTCCGCGAAAGGAATGCGGGGTCTTGGTTCGGGGATAATTTTCTGGAGTTTATTGAAAAGCAATGGGCGGATTTCAATTACCATATTCTCGACGGAGAGTGCCTTGCTTCGGTGCAGGAACGCAATATCCGCGCGCTGAAAAAGGTTCTTGCCGAACACAGCGGGAAAACGATAGTGATAGCAACTCACGGGACGGCTCTAAGCACGATAATAAATTATTTTGATCCCGCTTATAATTTCAAAAGCTTTATGCGGATACTTAATTTTATGCCATATGTTGTGAAAATGGAATTTGAGGGAGAAAGTTTCCTCGGCATGAGCGAAGAGCTTATTATCGATAAAAACTGGTAGGAGTGTATAAAATGCTTGAAGCCTGTCTTGTCACGGCATTTGACGGCGAAGATAATTCATCAAAAATAATATGCGAAAAGCTTAAAGCGGACTGCAAAAAAATCATTCTTCCCAACGATAAGAAAGCAAGCTGCGAAATGTTTAAAAAGGAGCTTGACAGCGGCTTTCGTTACGTTTTTTCGCTTGGGCAAAAGCCGCTTATAAAAAATAAAATTTCCGTTGAAGACACGGCAAAGCTTAACGGAAAAATTCTGATGTCAAATGCGAAAAGTATTTCCGAAATAATAAAAAAATTCGGATATGACTGCTATATTTCCCACAATGCGGGGACTTCCTTTTGCAACAATCTTTATTATTTCGGACTTGATCATATTGCCGAAAACCAAATAAAAACCGATATGTTTTTCCTGCACGTCCCCTTTGCTGAAAACTGCAATATGGACGCGGTTGCGGAAGTCCTTGATAAAACAATAAATTATTTCATACTAATTCACGATTAAAAAGTGTACAAAAAATCAAGCAAAAGCTTGCGTATATGCGGTTTTGCGCAGATTTTTTGTCTACACTTTTATCGTGAATTAGGATCAGCAGATAAATTGGAGCAATGTTTATGAAAATCATAGCGCACATAAAAAGCGATTTCCCCGAAAAGTTCGGAATACCGCGGCAAAGCGGACTTACGGGGCTTGTTTCGCAAATTATTTTTGAACCCGAATACCGCGTCCCCGAGGCTTTCAGGGGGCTGGAGGGCTACTCTCACATATGGATATTGTGGGAATTTTCCGAAGCCATTCAAAAGGAATGGTCTCCCACGGTACGTCCCCCGAAGCTTGGGGGGAACACAAGAATGGGTGTTTTTGCAACCCGTTCGCCGTTCCGTCCAAACCCCATAGGGCTTTCCTCGGTGAAGCTTGAAAAAATCGACTTTGAATGCAGGGAAGCTCCCGTTCTGTACGTCAGCGGCGCGGATATTATGGACGGAACTCCCGTGTACGACGTCAAGCCATACCTTGCTTACACCGACTCTCACCCCGAGGCGGCGGGAGGGTTTTCCGTCCCGGACAGCGGCGAGAAATTGCAGGTGGAATTTGCGGAGGGACAGCTTGAAAAGCTTCCCGAACGTTTGAAAAAAGGGCTCACGGAAGCTCTTGCACAAGACCCGCGTCCCGCTTATCAGAACTCTCCCGAACGGGTTTATATTATGGATTTTGCGGAGTTTGAAATTAAATTTACTGTTAAAGAAAATGTGCTGACGGTTGCCGAAATAAATCAAAGACAGGAGGAAAATCATGCAGATAAAGGATTTGACAGATAAAAAATTTTTCTCGCTTATTGAAAGTTACGCCGATAAAAAGCGTATTCTGCCGCCTAAAATAAAAAAGCTTTCTTCGGATATTTCGGATTACCTTAACGCCGATATCATATGCTGCGATTACGTTCACACTGTTTCAAAAAGCCGCGGAAAAACAACTCACACAAACACGCTGAATATATATTTCAGATACGGCAAAGAGCATATCGGAAATTTTTCTGACGGGCAAAAAAATAAAATTTCGGAGATTTTTTCCCAATGCTTTGAAAAAACAAATTATAATTGGGAGAGAGTTAAAATCCCGAAAAACTTTTATCAGTACAGCTTGCTTGAACACTGCTGCATTGCTCCGAAAATAAGCAGCGAAAGGCTGAATGTACACGGCTGCTCCTTTGAAGCGGAATACTTTAACAGGCTTACGGAAAACTGCCGCACAGCAATAACGGATATGGCAAAGCAGGATTTTGGTATTGACGTTTTTTATGTTTTAAGCTGCAATAATTCGATAGTTATTTTTTTGCGTGATGAAAAATTTGAAATGCTTACAGAAGATATGAAAGACGGTTTATGCAGAATTTGCAGGGATATTATCGGTTCAAAATCTAAAAAGGAATACGGAAATATTGAAGAAAAAAATATTGTTTTTGAAAGGTCAGGCAAGATGATAAATTACAGATAAAACAGGTGTATATTTACCGAAAAAACGTACATAATACTCCCAAAAAGGAGTTGATATTATGTCCGTAAATTTTTCGGAAAGTCAGACAAAAATAAATCTCATGCGAGCCTTTGCGGGGGAAAGTCAGGCGCGGAACCGCTACACCTTTGCCGCGGACAAGGCTAAAAAAATGGGCTGTTATTTTATTTACAACATTTTTAACCTTACCGCAAAGCAGGAGAAAGCCCACGCCGAAATTTTCTACAACCATTTGAAAAATGAGAACGGCGGGACGATTTTTATTGACAACGCGGGCTACCCTGTTGACAATTACGACAAGATAGAGGACTTGCTAAAAAGCGCGCAGCACAACGAATACGAGGAGTATGAAAAGGTCTACCCCGAATTTGCAAAAATCGCAAAGGAGGAGGGCTTTGCAGACATTGCTTTTTCCTTTGAAAAAATCGCGGCTATCGAAAAGGAACACGGCGACCGCTTCGGCTGCTTTGCGGAGCTTATCGAAAGCAGCAAGATGTTCCAAGGGGACGAGGACACCGAGTGGATGTGCCTCAACTGCGGCAACATTCACAAGGGCAAGCTTGTGCCGAAGCAATGTCCCGTATGTCAGGTCGACCAAGGTTATTTCGTGCCGTTTAAGTATTACAAATTTATTGCCGCAAAATACGGCGCTGCCGAAAATTAAATGTTCTAAAAAGCTTGCAGCGATACGAAAATGTACCGCTGTAATTTTTTATTGTTCTGCAAAACAACTGCTCTTGACAGTTTTTTTATAACATGATATAATTAAAAAAATCCAATTTAAATGTTCCATAATTATTACAAAATAAATCGCAGGAGGTTTCGTATGGAAAAGTATTTCGGAGAAAATGTACCTAAGCTCGGCTTTGGACTTATGCGTCTGCCAAAGCTGTCCGACGGCAAAATCGACATTGAACAGACCAAGGAAATGGTCGACCTTTTTCTTGACGCGGGGCTTACATATTTCGACACCGCATACGTCTATGACAACGGCGAGTCGGAGAAAGCCGCAAAGGCTGCCCTTGTAGACCGTCACCCACGTGAAAGCTACACCTTATGCACAAAGCTTTGCGCGTGGATGGGAGCAAACGACGAGAAGTCCGCAAAGCAGCAGTTTTACACAAGCTTAGAGCGCACAGGCGCGGGCTATTTCGACTATTACCTGCTCCACGCATTGCAGCGGAGCAATTACAAGATCTATGACGAATATCACATCTGGGATTTTGTAAAGGAGCAAAAGGCTAAGGGACTTATCAAATACTACGGCTTCTCTTTCCATGCAGATTCCGCGCTTCTGGAGGAGCTTCTCACAGACCACCCCGACGTTGATTTCGTACAGCTTCAGATAAACTATGCGGACTGGGAGAACCCCGGGGTAGAGTCCCGAGAGTGCTGGGAGATAGCCCGCAGACACGGCAAATCAATTACAATAATGGAACCCGTCAAGGGCGGCGCGCTGGCTGACCCTGTTCCCGCGGTGCAGAAGATTTTGAAGTCCGCCAACAAGGACGCTTCCCTCGCTTCATGGGCTGTACGCTTCGCGGCTTCACTGGACGGCATAATCACGGTGCTTTCGGGTATGTCCAACCTCGAACAGATGAAGGACAACATTTCCTACATGAAAAATTTCAAGCCCCTTGACGAGGCGGAACAGGCTGTTATCCGCAGGGCGCAGGAGGCTTTGAAGGTTGACGAATCCGTCCCCTGCACGGCTTGTCATTACTGCACGGACGGCTGTCCCAAGAACATACCTATCCCCGAGATATTCTCGGTAAAGAACAGACAGCGGGGCAATGCCGAGTTCCGCGGCAAGCGTGAGTATGTTATCGCCACCGAGGGCAAAGGCAGGGCTTCCGACTGTATAGAGTGCGGTCAGTGCGAAAACGCCTGTCCCCAGCAGATAAAGGTCATTTCTCATTTAAAATCTTGTGCGGAACAGTTCGAGGACTGATCTCCGTTAAAAACAATAATACCCGTGTCCTGTCTTGCGGACATGGGTATTATTTTCAGATAAGAATTTCTTATCCGAAAGCGGCAAAAAACATATTGATATTTTTAATTTTTCTTATTATAATTAAGTTGTAAGAAAACAAGACTGAAAGGAGTAAAGCAAAATGGCAATTTCGGAATTTGCTAAGAAGTATCATGAAAAAATGTTCCCGGGGTATTCTTCAAGCTTTTTGGAGACCGACCCCGAATTCATTGAGCTTTTTGACAACTTCGCATTTGACGAGGTGATAAATATGCCCGACATAGGCGGCAAAGAGGTTGACGGAAGAACCCGTCACATGGCGATACTTGCCGCGCTTTTGGGCTGTCAGGGCATTGACGAATTCAAGGCAATGCTTCCCGCCGCCATGAATTTCGGCGTGACCCCTGTTGAGATAAAGGAAATTACCTATCAGGCAGTCGCCTATCTCGGCATTGGACGGGTATTCCCGTTTCTTAAAGCCGTGAATGAATTTTTGAAAAGCAAGGGCATAACTCTCCCACTTGAGGGACAGGCGACCACGACTTCGGAAAACCGCCGTGAAGCGGGTACGCAGGCGCAGGTCGATATTTTCGGCGAGGGCATGAAAGACTTCTGGAAATCGGGTCCCGAGGAAAGCAGACACATAAATCTGTGGCTTGCGGGAAATTGCTTCGGCGATTATTACACCCGAAAGGGGCTTGACTATGTTGAGAGGGAACTTATAACGTTCTGTCTCCTTGCGGCGCAGGGCGGCTGTGAACCCCAGCTTACAAGCCACGCGGCGGCTAATATGAAAATCGGCAGCGACAGGCTTTTCCTTATAAAAATCATTTCGCACTGTCTCCCCTTTATCGGTTATCCCCGCAGTCTTAACGCGCTGACCTGCGTTAATAAGGCTGCCGAAATTGCATAAATTCAGGAACGGAGGAAGCAATAATGAGCAGAACATGGTTGATTACAGGCGTATCCAGCGGCTTCGGATACGAAATGACAAAACAGCTTTTGGAAAACGGCAATACCGTAATAGGTACTGTCAGGAACACACAAAAGGTTAAAGACCTTATCGAAAAATACCCCGATACGTTTGACTGTCGGATACTGGACGTTACCGACGTGCCGTCCGTTCATTCGGTGGTGGACGGGGCTTTCAAAAAGCACGGCAGGATAGACGTCATAGTCTCCAACGCGGGCTACGGTCTTTTCGGCGCGGCGGAGGAGCTTACCGACGACGAGGTTGACCACATCATCGCGACAAATCTTACAGGCTCAATCGCGCTGATACGTTCCGCGCTGCCATATCTCCGCAGACAGGAAAGCGGAATATTATTCAGATATCCTCCTACGGCGGACAGGTGGCTTTTGCCGCAAACTCCATGTACCACGCCACAAAGTTCGGTATCGAGGGCTTCTGCGAAGCTGTAGCGCAGGAAACGGCAAAGTACAACATCAAAGTAACTATTGTTGAACCCGGCGGCGCGCGTACAGAATTCCGCTACGGCAGCGCAAAGGTTGCAAAGCTTACTCCCGAGTACGACCACGTCCACGGCTTCCTGAATATGCTCGACCCCTCAAAGGGTCTTGCCCCGGGAGACCCTGCAAAAATGGCTTCACGCATAATTGAAAGCGTTGACAAGCCCGACACGCCGCTGCACATGGTGCTCGGTTCACAGGCTCTTAAAGCAACGATTGAACGTTTAGAGGAACGTGTTGCGGCTTACAAAACACAGACCGAGACCGCCGCTTCCACAGATATCAAAGAATAAAAATATTTTTAAATAAAGGTCGCCCATGCGGTCTTTATTTTTTTCAAAATTTGATTTTAGTATAAGTTCACAACTTCCGACAGCTCATGTGCTATAATTAGATATCATGTATTTGACGGTCAAAGCTTCGGCTTCGCAGAACTTTACAAAGGAGAGATAATTTTGTACAGAATAATGTTCGTCTGCCACGGTAACATCTGCCGTTCCCCCATGGCGGAATTTATTATGAAAAATATGGTAAAGGACAAGGGGCTTTCCGAAAGCTTTTTTATCGCTTCCTCCGCAACAAGCACCGAGGAGATAGGCAACCCCGTCTACCCTCCCGCCCANCGTGAATTNAAAAGGCACGGACTTTCCCCCGCGGGAAAATTCGCCGTACAGCTGAAAAAGTCCGACTATNACAAATACGATATTTTTGCTGTCATGGACGAAAACAACCTCCGCAACATCAGGCGTATTTTCCCCGACGACCCACAGGGCAANGTACATAAGCTTCTTTCCTTTNCGGGAAGCGGCAGGGACGTTGCCGACCCGTGGTACAGCGGGGATTTTGANACGGCGTACAANGACATTTACNGCGGCTGTGAAGCTTTACTGGACAAGCTTTTAAAGGAGGAAATTTTATGAACGGAAAAATAATTCTTGCCTCCGCNTCNCCNAGACGGCAGGAGCTGTTAAAATATATCGTCCCNGAATTTGAGGTNAAGCCCGCGGACATNGACGAGACCCTGCCTGCCGACATTCCAACCGAAAAGGCGGCGGAATTTCTTGCCGTGCAGAAAGCAAAGCATATCGCAAAGCAGTCCCCCGAATGTNTTGTAATTGGAAGCGANACCGTGGTAATAATTGACGGNATAATTCTCGGCAAGCCCGCNGACAANGCGGACGCNGAGNGAATGTTAAAGCTTCTTTCGGGNAGAACNCACAAGGTNGTGACAGGTGTCTGCATTGCGCGGGGCGAAAAAACGGACAGCTTTTCCTGCGAGACGAAAGTAAAATTCTACCCGCTTTCCGAGGGAGAGATCCGCGGCTATATCGCCACGGGCGAGCCTATGGACAAGGCGGGAGCTTACGGCATACAGGGCTACGGAAGCGTTCTCACCGTGGGAATAGAGGGGGATTTTTTCAACGTTATGGGACTTCCCGTGGCTATGCTTAAAAGGCGGCTGGATAGTTTTCTCAATAATGAGTAACATAAAAAACGGCGTTGATATTACAACGCCGTTTTTGATATTATTCTATTGGGAAAGTTGTGTCTCCGAGACGGACTGCTTCCACGTTGTCGGGGTCTATAGGCTCGGTGAGCATTATTGAACCTCTTACAAACCATGTCTTTTGATTATGATAAAATTGATTTCCATGCTCACTCTGGTGAGACGGCACATAAGAATCGGGCATTATCGTCAGAGTATCGCCGTTTTTTATAATTATTTCGCCGATTTTCCAGTTCTCCAAAAAGCTGTCTTTTTCGGGAGCGTCGCCCTCCAGTTCATAGCTTATTGACATTTGCGACAATGTAATATTTTTTACAGTAAAGCTGTGAACGCCGTTTTCTTCCCCGTTTGTGTACACTCGAAATGCTGACTCTTTGTTAGGCTCTATAGTAACTGTCTTGGCGGGCTTGATATCGAACTTCAATTTACTGCTCCAATGACCGATTATTGTTTCAGAATTAAAACTCTCAATATTATAATGTTTGCTTACTTCGTCCTGATATAAAACGTTATTTCTGCGAACGCTCAGACTTCCAATCCTCAAATCAACACCGGTAATTTTATAGCTGAACGTATCGCTTATATCAATAACATTTGAACCGACTACCATTTTATCAATTTCGCCCATTTGCGATTCAATTGCTGCTCTGTCACAGCAGAACGCAATTGTGATTTTGTTATCGTTCGGGCTTCCGTCGTCAACAAGATACTGTCTTGTGGGTGCGCCGTATTTATGATTGTACGTAGAATAGCCTTCAACAGTCTCATCAATCAAAAAATCCAGTTCAATAAGACTAAAGTCGTACCGCGGCTTGGCAGGCACAGTCTCACCGTCAAAACCGTAAAAAATACTGCCGTCTCTTTTTGTCATATCATACTCTGCACAGTCGAAAACATTTCCGTCGTTCCTCGTTACGTCAATGAAAAAAATTATCATATTGTCGTCAATAACCACACCGTTGGGAGCAATATCAAGGAACTCAAATTTGTTTTCAACATTTTCCGCCGTAACTACAGAAAGATTATCGGTTATCGNANNCNGTATTCCCCTTGAACCACCGTCCGATAATTTCGGTAATGTCCCAGCCGCCAACCGCGCTTACCGCCACGGTTGTAGTCATCATNACCGCAAGGGTNACTCCCAACCCTGACGAAACAATTTTCCGCCGNTTTTTNATNTTTGCGGCTCTCGACCTTATTTCNCCGCACTCTGCCGCCGTGTTTGCCNTTGTGTCTANNNCGTCAAAATAATTTTTAAATGNACTCATAATAGCACCGTTCCTTTCTCATTGTTTGTCTTCAAGGATATTTCTAAGAGTGTCCCGCCCTCGTTTCAGCCGCGTTGTAACAGCCGTTTCGCTTATTTTAAGCATACGACCTATTTCGGCGGCGGAATATCCCTCGTAATAGTGCATATATATCACCGCTTTGTAAATGGGCTTCAGCTTTCCGAGAAGCTCCTCCACAGCGGTCTTTTCGGGGAAATTATCCCCGCCCGCAATATCCTCGGGAATTTCCGAACGCTTGCCCGTACGCCATGACTTGACGTGATTTTTGCACATATTTACCGTGACCCTTATCAGCCATGCTTTCATATCCTCGTCTGACGGAAAACTCCTGCTGCGGAGATAAAGCTTGACAAAAGCGTCCTGAACAATATCCTCGCTGTCGGAATGATTTCCCGTACAGCCGTATGCAAGCCTGACAAGCATGGGACGGTAACACTCCACCGCTTTTTCCAGCTCGGCGTTAGTCATATTATCAAATCCTTTTTGTTTATGCGTGTAACGACACAGAAGCTTGTATCGTTCATGGGAGCATTTTACTCTTATTGAAATAGTACGCCAATAAGGGTAAAGGCTCAGCCTTTGGGAATTCCCGTTATTGATATATCTATTTATAAAACAATCGGGAACGGTGTTTTGTCACAAAAAATAAAAAAATTTTTTTAGGAAATAAATAACAAAGCCTCCGGAGATGAACTCCGGAAGCTTCCTTAAAGATAGTGCTTTAATGTTTCGTTATCTGCAAGCGCCGCCTCTAAAATTCTGCTCAATACAGCGGTGTAACCCTTGCCCAAGGACTTGGCTTTGTCCAGAGCCTGCGGCGATAACCTTATCGCAACGGTCTGCTTGTTTTGCAGTCTCTGCCGCCTTTCCCGCGCCGCCGCCGCAAATTGTATGATCTGCTCCTCGGTAAGCTCGGGACAGTCCTCGTCGGGAACTGCCGGTGAAGCTTCCATCTCCATAAGCATTGCGATCTGCTCCTCGGTAAGTCCCTTGCTGAAATCAATATCTTTTTGAATCATCATAATACATTCTCCTTTCAGTTGCAGTAGCCTTTCGCGCTGAAATAAGCCTTATTTTCTCTCCTCTTTCGGTGTAAACGACCGACACAATTACAGCTATCTTGTTGACTATTCCAATTGTTATGTAGCGGTCTTCATTTGCTGAATGATTATTGTCAAAAAGCTCTATTCGGTTTTCATCATCAAAAACGTATGCCGCAGTTGTAAAATCTATTTTGTGCTTTTTTATATTTATTTCTTCTTTTTTAACGTCCCATTCAAATCGCATAATATCAACTTCCTTGTATATATTATACCATGCTGTTATACAAAATGCAATACATTTTAAAAAAATTTAGGGGACGCGTCAAACGTCCCCCAAACATAATATTTACTTATTTTCCACAGATATCCAAATCTCGCCCTTGTAGCTGTCCGTTGCGTAAACTTCAAGGTCAAAATTGCCCGCAGGCTTGTAATTTGAGGAAGGGAAAAATTCCGCAAAGACCCTATGCCAAGACTCCTGTATAGCCTTGATCATGTCCTCCATGTTAAAGCAGTCGATCTTGAAAACAGCCCACTCTGCTGCGGGGACGTCCACTACCTTATAACCCTCGGGGACTTCGCCTCCTGCATACTCTGCACCGATAAGATACGGGAAATCCTTTACTACCGTGGAATCCTCCATGCACATTCCCACAACGCTGCTGCCGAGAACGCCGTCCTTTTTGCAGTTTTCCGCAAGATATTTCACCGTACCGTCATTGTGACATTCCGTCCAGAATTTGGGTATGTCGCTTCTGCCCTGAACGTCCTCAATTTTTTCAAAACGCTGCTGCTTTGCAATAATTTTGAAAGCTTCCTT
>JAAVHM010000009.1 GCA_014799675.1 Ruminococcus sp.
TTAAAGTCCCCGAGCTTGCATTTTTCAGCGAAAACGTCCTTAGAAACCGCAGGAAAAAATTTGAGGGGAACTGCAATAACCTGCAGGTCTATCGCTCAAACGACGGCTACGGCGAGGGGGATTTTGTCTGCTCCGAGATACACAGGCTTGTTATGGAAGAGGACTATAAATACAGCGATATTGTCGTAATGGCACGCCGAAAAGAATTGTATACATCAATAATGGAAAGCTCCTTCGAGCGTTACGGAATACCCTTTTACACCGACGAAAACGGCTCTGCGGCGCATAAATCCCTGTTTATTTTTGTAAAAACCGCAATTGCCCTTGCCGCCGACGAAAACGCTTCCTCCGAGGACTGGCTCCGCTATATGAAAACGGGTATGCTTGGGCTTACCGAGGAAGAAATTGCCGCCGTTGAAAGCTACTGCTACAAGTGGTCGGTGGAGGGGAAAATGTGGGGTGAAGCTTTTCCATACGACGACGTTGAGCTTGGCGCAGAGCCTGTCAGAGAACGAGTTTACGAGCCTGTCAGCCACTTGCGGAAAGCCTGCGAAGATACCGACGGAAAAGGGGTCTGCAATGCGCTTCTTGACTTTTTTGACGAGGTAAAAATTTTTGATAATATAAATGCCGTTTACGAAAACTGCAATACCGAGGACGCCGCCGCCCTTGAAGCCGTCCGAGAGGTAAAACAGCTCTGGGATATGCTTTGCGGACTTCTTGAGACCTTTAACAAGGTTCTTGGAAATACAAAAGTTACCCTCGCCGAATTTGCGGAAATGTTTTCCTCTGCGGTGAGGGATATAAAGCTTTCCGCGCCGCCCCAAACGCTGGACTGCGTGAGGTTTGTCGCGGCACATACCGCAAGGGTCTCCGAGCCGAAAATCGTCTTTATGATCGGCGCAAACGAGGGCTCTTTTCCATACGCGGAAAAGCCCTCGGGACTGTTCAGCGACAGGGACAGGCTTGCCCTTGAAAGCGTGGGCGTGACCCTTTCGGGAGGTGTGCAGGACAAGCTTGCGGAGGAACGCTTTGTCACCTGTTCTGCGCTTTCTACCGCCTCGGAAAAGCTGTATATTACATACGCCCTTTCGGACGTGTCGGGCAAGGCTCTTTACCCCTCTATCGTTGTAAATCAGGCTGCCGAAATGTTCGGGGAAAGCGTTCTTACCACCTTTGAAAAGCGGGGCATGATATCTTTCTGCGCCGCCCCCGAAGCCGCATATTATCAGTACGTCCAGAACTACCGCAGAAACGATACCGACTCGGCAAGCCTTTTGGCGGCTTTAAAGGAAATTCCCGAATATGCGGGCAGGATAAAATACCTGCGTGATATAGAATTTTCCGCGGGACACGTCCTTTCTCCCGAAACGGGAAAGCGGCTTTTCGGCAAGTCGGTTTCNCTTTCCGCTTCACGTTTTGAGGACTACCAAAAATGCCCATTTATGTATTACTGCAAAAAGGGTCTCGACCTCTATCCGCCGCAGAAAATCGAGCTTGACAGACCCTCACGGGGCAACGCGGTACACAGCTGCCTTTGCGGAATTTTAAGGGAATTTGACAAAGATACCCTTGCNAAAATGAACCGTAAGAGCATTGAAATTGCAGTAAAAAAACATCTTAAAGAGTATTACGAAAGCGACGCTGTTGGCGGAGATTACGGCAAGACAAAGCGTTACAAGGCGGCGTTTTCACGGCTGTCGGACACTATTTCCGACATAATCGAAAGGCTTGCGGCGGAGTTTGCNCANAANGAATTTGTCCCCTCAAATTTTGAGTACACATTAAGNCACGCCGACGGCGANGAAGANCCCTTGAAGCTTGTTACNCCAAGCGGNATAAACGTGTATTTCAACGGCGCGGTAGACCGCATAGATATTTTTGAAAAGGACGGAAAAAAGTANATNCGCATTGTGGACTATAAATCGGGCGTTAAGGAGCTGAAATTCAGCGACCTGCTTTACGGCGTGAATATGCAGATGCTNCTGTACCTTTTTGCCCTTACAGACGNCAGTCACAAGGGCGNATACAGCGGAAATATCCCCGCAGGNGTGCTTTATATGCCCGCAAGNGACGCCGTTCCCGCCCTTGACAGAAACAGCGGCGGCGACGAAAAGAAAAAGGCGCTGAAAGATACCTACCGCATGAGTGGTCTCGTTCTGCTTGACGACGACGTTATAACCGCAATGGAGCAGGACTGCGGCGGCGAGTTCATACCCGTGAANAAAACCTCGTCGGGNTANNCGGCGTACTCAAAGCTTATCGGCAANAAAGAGCTTGAAAATCTGCGGAANTATTCCTATGAGCTTTTAACNCAGACCGCGGANGCTCTCCACAAGGGCAAAATAGCCGCNGACCCGCTTATGGACGACAAGGGGGGACTGCCATGCGCGTACTGCGATTACAGTTCTGTTTGCGGAAATTATCCTCCCCAGCGTGTGAGGGCTTACGCCGAAAACGCCGAGGAGCAGATAAGGGAAATTATTTCGGAAAAAANCGCTGACGAAAACAGCAAGGGAGGCGATAAAAATGAGCGTATGGACTAAGGAACAGCTTGAAGCGATAACCGCAAGAGATACNGGAATAATCGTCTCCGCGGCGGCAGGAAGCGGCAAGACCTCCGTCCTTGTGGAACGTCTGCTTGGCATACTTTCCGACACCGAAAATAAAATTCCCGCNGANAGNATNGTCGTTGTAACATTCACAAACGACGCGGCGGCGCAGATGAAGCAAAGGCTTTCCGCCGCCCTCTCCGAAGCCATAGAAAAAGACCCCGACAACCTGTGGCTCTGCCGTCAGCAGGCTTTGCTGCAAACGGCGAAAATTTCAACAATACACTCATTCTGCTTCGACCTNATAAGGGAAAATATCCAGTCNCTNGACGTGTCCGCAGGCTTCCGAATTCTTGACGACACCGAGGAAAATCTTCTTATCCGAAAGGCGGCGGAAAATACCTTTGAAAAGCTNTACGGCGAAGATAACGAAAAAATTAACGCCCTNGCGGACTTTTTCAGCGGNTCNGTCCGCAGCGACAGCGAGCTTGAAGAAGCNGTGCTGAAAATATATAATTTTCTCATGTCCATTCCNTTTTACGAGGACTGGNTAAANGCACAGATCGAGTANTATTCCGCAGGNTTTAANGCGGAAAACGACCCGCTTGCAAANGCTTATGAANANCTTACAAAAAAAGCCTANGACAAAATTTTAAACCGCGCCGAATANGCNCAAAATGTTTTTNNGCAAAGCTTCGGCAAACCNTCAAACGCCGTTGCAAACGANATTGACGGNATTTCGGAAATNCGCGCGGGGCTTAAAANNGGCGGCGTTTTTGAAGCNGCAAAGCTNCANGACAGCTTTAGCTTTTCAAGAATTGATTTGCCAAGAAAANCTAAGAATGAACCTGTAAACGAGTTCATAGAACAGCAAAAGGAAAAGATAAAAAAGATACGAGAGGACTACAAAAAAGAGTTTGAAAAAATCGGGAAAAATATTTTTACCACCAGAGGAAATTTCGGAGGANTANAAAAANCACAGCGANATTTTAAGCGGNATTTCCGAGGTAATANNNNTATTTTCCGAGGANCTTAAAAAGCTGAAAACCGNAAAAAANGCGCTGGGATTTTCCGACGCGGAGCAGCTTGCAATAAAGCTTCTCGCCGAGAAAAACAGCGGCGGNGAAATAGTAAAGACCCGCCTTGCGAAAGAACTTTCCGAATACTACAGCATGATAATGATAGACGAGTTTCAGGACGCAAACAACAATCAGGACTTGATCTTCAAGCTTCTNTCCAAGGGCGGAACTTCCGATAAGGGCGGCNCAAATCTTTTCGTGGTGGGTGACGTGAAGCANTCCATTTACCGNTTCCGTCTTGCCAATCCNCAGCTTTTTCTGGACGCTCTCAAAAAGTCGGAGCCGTACACGGNNGAGGANTNTTCGGGAAGCTTTGCNTCAATACTTCTGAACAGGAATTTCCGAAGCAGCAGCGACGTTATCGGCTTTGTAAACTATGTTTTCGNCTTGCTTATGAGCAGGGAAAACGGCGAGATAGACTATACCGCCGAGGAAGCNCTCGTTCAGGGTCTGGAGTACCCCGAGGGGGACAGAACAACGGAAATGATCATAGTCCCCGACAATGANGAAAGTACCGAANATGAGGACGNNGAGGACGNTTCCCCCAACTGCGAAGCAANGGCGGCAGCGGCGAAAATAAAATCAATGCTCGGTGTAAAAANNGTNTACGACAAGNGCGTGCTGCGNCCCTGCGAGCCGAGAGATTTCTGCATACTNCTGCGTAACAATAAAAGCGCGGAANTGTACGTCCGCGAGCTTGAAAAAGCGGGCATAAAAGCCTATGCGGAAGAGCCTGCGGGCTACCTCAAATCGCGGGAAATATCAGTCCTTACCTCCCTGCTTGCGGTGGTTGACAACCCCATGCAGGACATAAAGCTTGCCACAGTTCTCATGTCTCCAATGTTCATGCTGAACGCCGAAGATATGGCTGTCCTTGCAGGAGAAAAAAGCGGCAGGGAAAAATATTTCAGAGTTGTACGCCGAGTTATGGACGGTGAAACGTCAGTCTCACCTGACACAGCGCTATACGGCAAGCTTGAACGTTTCATGAAAATGTTTGAAAAGCTCCGTTACTGCGCCGCCTCACAGCGTATCGAAAGATTTATCAGAACAATTTACGACAGCACGGACTTTTTGTCCGCGGTACAGGTCTATAAGGACGGCGGCAGAAAACGGGCGAACCTGCGGCTCTTGCTGGACGTTGCGGAAAGCTATGAAAAAAATTCGGGCGGCGGTCTGAACGGCTTTGTGCGGTACGTTGACAACATCATAAAGCGGGACGGCGACTTCAAGCGGGCTTCAACTATCGCCCCCTCCGACAACGTCGTTTCGGTGAAAACCATACATAAGTCAAAGGGTCTGGAATACCCGTTNGTGTTCCTNTGCGGCACGTCGGTAAAATTCAACGCCGANGACCTGAACAAGCGTATACAGATAAATTCCGACTTCGGCATAGGCTTTAAAATTCAGGACAGNGAGAACCTAAAGCTGTACGATTCNTTCCCGNGGTANACCATTANAGAGGTNAACAAAGCCGCCGCNAAAAGCGAGGAAATGCGNCTNCTGTATGTTGCTCTNACCCGCGCAAGGGANCAGCTTTTTATCACNATTCCCGACAACGAAAAAATCAGAAAGCGTATTGAAAAAGTTCGCTCCGAAATTATCGGGTCGGGGGACGTGACAGCNGGCACGGTCTCGTCTGCNGATTCAATGCTGGANTGGATATCNGCGGCAATGCTTGTNCACCCGAACGGCGATTGGTTCAGGGACGGGGAGACCATNGCTCNGAAAGAATGTGAAGTTGGTGTAAACGTCTGNACCGCGATTTCCGAAACGGAAANNAACGATACGNNGGAAGATACCGCAAAAGCCCTGCCCGACNAGGATATGNTCCAAANNCTNAGGGATATGTTTGCNTACCGCTACGACGACAGCCTTACNCAAAAGANNGCGAANATNACGGTTACGGAAATTGCNAAAAACAGCGGCGACAAGCTGTACCTCCGCCGCCCNGATTTTGCNTTGGAGCANGGCGGTCTNACNGCGGCAGAGCGNGGNACGGCTATGCACACCTTTATGCAGTACGCCGATTACCTTGCCGCGGAGCAGGACNTCCCNGCGGAAGCNGCAAGGCTTGCGGAACAGGGCTTGCTNAGCTNTGAGGAGCGTGACAGCCTGAATATNGNTCAGCTTGAAGAATTTTTCNGNTCANATTTGTACGCAAGAATGAAAAAAAGCGGCAATATTCGACGGGAACAGAAATTTTTGATCAAAAAATCCGACGCTGCTCTTGACGATGAGCGATTAATGGAGTATAATAGTAATAGTATGCTTCAGGGTATTGCCGACTGTATGTTCGAGGAGGACGGCGAAATAGTGCTGGTGGACTATAAGACCGACCGTGTAAACAGCGAAAANATACTNNTTTCACGATACGATCTGCAAATAAAGCTCTACAGCGCAGCCCTCTCNANNATATTCGGCAAACGCGTCAGNGAGGCTTACCTCTATTCATTCAGNCTCGGCAANGCGGTAAAAGCAATTTAATCATTACATTAGGAGGAATTTCAAATGTCTACCAATCGAAATAATCAGCATAATCCTGCGCCCGCAAGGCGTCCNGGCGGTATCAATGCAACGTTCATNGGGGCAGTTTTTCTCGGTATCTGTATCCTTATNGCAGGTATCAATATCGGCGGCAGCGTAAGAAAGCTGAATAAAACTATTGAAGAAAAANNNTTTGCTTCCACNAATACNATGAGCTCTCCCTCNGAATTGACNNTGGGTCAGAAGAAGTACCTTACCGTGGAGGAAGCAGCCGATTANCTGCATATCACAANGGAAAGAGTGTTAAATCTTATTACAAGCGGCGAGCTGGCAGAATGTGTAAAGACAGATACGACGGATACGAGTTATTCTATCTCTGTAGATGTTTTGGACAAATGGTTTGACGGCGAAGCTTACGAGAATAAGATAAAAAGCAACTCTTCAAGCGGCGGCGACGAAAACACTGAAAGCTGATTTTTGTATTTTTTGAAATTTTTTTAAAAAAGTACTTGACAAACGGATATAAATGGTTTATAATAATTAGCGTTGGTGTTTTTCACCATTTGAAAAGAAAGCAGAACTCCCGTTCTCACCCTGCCGCATTAAGGCGCGCAGAGGTCAATATGCGATTGGTTTATGGGCATGGCGCACGTGTGCGTGCGTATGACTGTGATTTTCGTATGGGCGGAGCGTTCTGTTCCGCTCATTTTATTTTATGGGGGTGCTTACCATAAGCAACAGCAGCAAAGATATCCAGATCAACGAAGAGATCAGAGACAAGGAAGTCCGCGTTATCGACAACGACGGAACACAGCTCGGCGTAATGCCGTCCAAGGAAGCGTTAAAGCTTGCCGAGGAAAAGGAATTCGACTTAGTTAAGATCGCGCCGCAGGCAGACCCGCCGGTGTGCAAGATAATGGACTACGGCAAGTATGTTTTTGAACAGAACAAGCGCGAGAAGGAAGCAAGAAAGAACCAAAAGGTAGTCGAGATCAAGGAGATAAGAATGTTCTCCACGATAGATACCAACGATTTCAATACCAAGGTAAATCAGGCTATAAAATTCCTTAAATCGGGCGATAAGCTTAAGGTCTCTGTTCGTTTCAGAAAGCGGGCTATTGCTCATCCTCATCTGGGCGAGGAGCTTCTTGAAAAGTTCAAGGAGGCTTGCTCCGAGGCAGGTACAGTTGAAAAGCCGTCAAAAATGGAGGGACGTTCACTTGTAATGTTCGTTTCGCCAAAGGCTTCA
>JAAVHM010000010.1 GCA_014799675.1 Ruminococcus sp.
AAATTACTGTAATTAAAATTCCTGTCAATCAAAATTTATAAACTGTAGGGAACGGGTTTCCCGTCCCGCGGGCTGGGAGACCCAGCCCCTACGATATTTAGGACAATTGCTCCAAAGCCTTTTTGATACGCGCAATAGTGTCGTTCCTGCCGAGAATTGCCGCAAGCTCGATACCGCCGCCGGGAGTCATAGCCTTGCCCGAAAGTGCGGCGCGCATGGGGAGAAGCACCCAGCCATTTTTAACGCCCAGCTTTTCGATTTCCGCAAAAACCGCGGCGTGAATAGTTTCCTCTGTCCAGTTCGCCTCGCCGATGCTTTCCAGTACGGGAAGCACCGCTTCAAGGGCGGGGAGAGCAGTCTCCGCATTGGTTTTCATTTTCTTGTTGAAGAAAAGGTCATTGCTGTACTCCCGAAGCTCGTCGATAAAGTCCACCTTTTCGGGAATGTCGGAAAGCAGCTCCGTCCTCGGCTGCAAAACCTTTACAAGCACGTCAAGGTCGATATCCTCCCGCTTGCAGGTCTGTCTGATGTAGGGAAGTGCCAATTCCTTGAATTCCTCATGGGAAATTTTCCTAAGCCATTCCGCGTTTATGGCGGTCATCTTCACGGGGTCGAATATGGCGGGAGATTTGGAAAGTCCGCCGATATCAAATTCATTGATAAGCTCGTCCAGCGAGAAAATTTCCTGCTCGCCTTTTGGAGCCCAGCCTAAAAGCGCGATATAGTTCAGTATGGCGGGAATATAGTAGCCCTTTTCCACAAAATCGCCGAAGTACGCGTCTCCGTCACGCTTTGCAAGCTTGTGGGTAGCGTCCCGCATGATACGCTCAACATGGATATATGTGGGAATTTCCCAGCCGAAAGCATCGTACAGAAGATTGTACTTCGCCGCGGAGGAAAGATACTCGTTGCCGCGGACAACGTGGGTGATTTCCATTAAATGGTCGTCAACAACGTTGGCAAAGTTGTAGGTGGGCATACCGTCCGCTTTGAGCAAAATCTGGTCGTCAAGGTCGGCATTGGGGAATGTTATGTCTCCGTAAAGCTCGTCGTGGAAAGTAGTTGTGCCGTCAAGAGGCACTTTCTGACGGATAACGTAAGGCGTTCCGGCGGCAAGAAGCTTGTCCACCTCTTCTTTAGGTAAGTCGCGGCAGTGGCGGTCGTATGTGGGGGTAATTCCCTTTGCCTGCTGTTCCTCGTGGACTTTGTCCATGCGCTCCTTTGTGCAGAAGCAGTAGTAAGCGTGTCCCGACTTGACAAGCTGCTCGGCGTACTGCTTGAAAATTCCCATACGCTCCGACTGAATGTACGGACCAACAGGACCGCCTATGTCGGGACCCTCGTCCCAGTTCAGACCGCACTTTCTGAGGGTGTCGTAAATGACCTCGGTGGCGCCCTCAACAAATCTGCCCTGATCGGTGTCCTCAATACGGAGGATAAACTTTCCGCCGTATTTTTTCGCAATGATGTAGGTGTAAAGCGCCGTCCGCAGGTTGCCTATGTGCATAAACCCCGTGGGGCTTGGCGCAAACCGTGTTCTGATATTTTCTGTATTCATTTTTATCAAATCCTCCTGACTTTATGTGCAGTAATAATTGTGTAACTGTGTGAGTTTACGGTTATTTTTGCGCCGCACGCCTCGCAGTACCAATTCTTGCCGCTTTTGTAAATCCTGCAATTTTTATCAAGTATTATTTTTCTGCAAAATTCTACTGTGCCGACATGGTCAGAAACTTCAAGACCGAGGTTTTTCCTTATCCTGTCTGCGCCCATTTCGGTGGTGTGCAGNTTGTCNATATTTTGCAGAAGCAAATTTTTATCTTCCATAATCAATTATCCTTGCATTGGTCTCTTACGCTTTTGTATTTTATGTCGGGAATTTCCAGTACAGCCTGTGTGTCTTTCGCGATCTGNNCTTTCAGAGCCTCCGTGCTGTCGAATTTCATTTCGGGACGTACAAAGCTTATCAGGGAAATTTTAGCGACTTCTCCGTAAAGGTCGCTGCCGTCAAAGCCGATTATGTACGTTTCCGCAAGGGGAGCGTCGCTTCCCACCGTTGGCTTTATGCCNATGTTNGTCACGCTTTTGTAAATTTTACCCAGCACCTCTGTCTTTGAAGCGTACACACCGAATTTCGGCATGACCTGCCGCTTTAANAGGTACTGATTAATGGTGGGNAAATTAAGCGTCCTGCCAAGCTGNCTGCCGTAAGCGANAGGNAGCTTCATGGTAAAATGGCTTCCCAGAAGCAGGTTTGCNTTTTCAATTTCGCCGCCCTTTATAAGCTCCCTTATCATGGTGGAGGAAATGCGTATTCCCTGCTGTTCGCGGACAGGGGGGACAACGTACAGCCTTATGCCGTGTTTCCTGCAAAGCTTGTCAAGGTCGTCAACGCCGCATTTCGCCTGCTTTCCGAAGCGGAAATCCTCGCCGCAGGTCACGAACTTTGCGCTGAGCTTGNCGCACAGAACAAGCTCCACGAATTCCTCACCCGTAAGGTCTTTGAAATTCATAAAATCGGGGGAATAGATGTACCTTACCCCGAGATTTTCGATAAGCTCGAATTTCATTTCACGGGACAGAATGCATTCCACNCCGCCGTTTCCCTTTGAGGTAACGCTCATAGTGTCAAAGGTAAAAACCGCAGGCTCTATCCCGGGATTGTTTTCGGCAATATCCGCCGCAAATCTTATAACTGTTTTGTGACCGTAATGCAGTCCGTCAAAAAGTCCCATAGCAACGGCTGTGCTGCTTTTAGGCACGTCGTTTGTTCCGGTAAGATCAACCATTTCCGCAAGCATCCTTTCCGCTGCNAGAAGCCNGATNNNNAGAGGCNAGAGGCNAGATNTTNTTAATAGAAATTTTTGTGTACTCTTAAAATNNNGTTTTNGNNGTCGGGGAGAGCNGTTCCGATAAANCCGNCGNTTCCGTAAACNNTAANNGGAGANCCGTCCCCCGAAATTTTTATCCTGTCAAGANTAAGCTTNACGCCGTTGCGGTACATTNNNTCCTGNGCNGGGGAGAGCCGTACCTCGGGAAGTCCCTCAAATACGTTTTCAATAGGTNTTACAAATTTTGNAAAATCTCCTCCCGANTTTGCNNNCTCCTGCAATTGCTCCAAGGTAACGCAGTCCGANAGANTAAAGCCGCAAGCCGCAGTCCNCACAAGGGAAGTCATTATCCCGCCGCAGTTCAAAGNNTCNCCGATATCGTTNATAAGNGTCCTGATGTANGTCCCCTTTGAGCAGGAAACCTTTANNGTGCCGCTTTGTGCGGTCTCGTCAAATTCCGNAANTTCAAGNCANTATATNGTAACCGCACGTGCTTCGCGTTCAATTTCCTTNCCCTGCCTTGCAAGCTCGTANAGACGNTTTCCGCCCACGGAAACCGCCGAGTACATNGGNGGNANTTGCATTATCTCGCCCCGAAAGNTTTNCANTACATTTTCAANCTGTTCCGNTGTAACGTTTGCGGGACGTTCCTTTGTGACCGTNCCCGTAACNTCNTGTGTGTCNGTNGTAANTCCAAANNGGAAACCCGCTTCATANGTCTTGTCGTGGTCGGGNAGTATGTCGCAGGCTTTGGTTGCCCGNCCCGCAAAAACNGGAAGCACCCCTGTNGCCATAGGGTCNAGAGTTCCCGCGTGACCCAAACGNTTNATTTTAAGTATTCCCCTCATTTTGGCNATAACNTCAAAGCTTGTGAAGCCCNGNGGCTTGTTCACGCAGATTATTCCGCAAAGCTCNTTTTCATTTAAGCAAGCCATAAGTCTATACCCAANGCGGGAGCAATTCCCGANAAAAGCTTCATTTTAACGTCCTCAAGGTCGCCCTCCATAGTGCAGCCCGCAGCCTTGACGTGTCCGCCGCCGTCGAATTTTCGGCATATTGCGGAAACGTCCACGTCCGAAGCGGAACGNANNGATANCTTGAANTTGCCNTNNTCCTTTTCCTTNATGATGACCCCGACCTTAACGCCNTCNATCTGNACGCTCATTCCCGAAATTCCCTCAAATTCCTCCTGTGCAAGCCCTGTCTCCTTTATCATGTCAAGAGTGACAGCCGCCATAGCGCATTGGTCGTCAAGGTAGAATTCCATAGCCGAGTTGATGTACTGCTCAACCTTTATGCGAGCCTTGCTTTTCAGGTCGAACATCTCNCGGTTTATCCGNTCTAAGATTTATGCCGTANTCCATAAGCTTNGCCGNAATAATNTGAGCAAGCCGCGTGGTNTTTGCGTACTTNAANCANCCCGTATCCGTNGCAATGCCCGTGTACAAACACTCCGCAATAAGCTTGTCGAGAGGTATCTCCATTTCNGCAAGCACGCGGTATATGACCTCGCAAGCCGCCGCAGCGTCGGGGTAAACCAGAAGCTGCTTTGCATATTCCGTGTTGGAAATATGGTGGTCTATGCAAAGGTCAACATAGCTTCCGTACTGTGCAAGCTTTGAACCCAGCAGCTTNGTGTCCGCAACGTCCACCGCAACAATTGTCTCGGGGGAAAANTTCTGCGGNTCNTAGCTGTCGTGCATAAAATAATATCTTTTNGGNAATTCGTCCGAACATATCACATTTGCTTTCTTGCCNATNTTCCGCAGAGCGTAGCAAAGCCCGAAGCCGCTGCCCATTGTGTCNCCGTCNGGGCTTTGGTGGGTGAGAATGTAGTAATTGTCATGGTTTTTGAGAAAATCGGCGGTTTCCTTTAAATTTATCTGCATATCAATTCTCCNTATCGGTCGTTNTCGNTNTNGNTNNCTTCAATTTTTTCCAGCATTCTTGCAATTTCCGCAGAATGCTCTATCGAGTTGTCGGCAATAAATTTCAGTTCGGGACACTTTTTCAGATGCAGCCTGTTTGAAATATGCCGCTTCATCATGCCGCTTGCGCTTTCAAGACCTTTNACCGCGGTTTTNGCNGCTTCCACGCCCTCAATGCTTGAAATATAAACCTTGCAGTGGGAATTGTCCCCCGAAAGCTCCGTCCGAACGACTGAAACAAGTCCCGAGTTTACCCGCGGGTCTTTTATCTCCTCACGGATAAGCCCCGAGATCTCACGCTTTATATCCTCGGACATACGTCCGTTTCTAAAGTTTGGCATATTAAACCTCCAATCTTGACAGTTGACAGTTGATAGTTGATAGTTGACAGTTTTTTTAATAACTGTCAACTGTACACTGTAAACTGTCAACTATTCAGGTCTGTATTCCTCCATATAGTATGCCTCAAAAATATCGCCAACATGAATGTCGTTGAACTTTTCAAGAGTGATACCGCATTCGTAACCCTCCGCGACCTCTTTCACGTCGTCCTTGAAACGCTTCAGGCTGGACATCTTGTCGTCCGCAATGATGATACCGTCACGCACAACGCGAATTTCCGCGCTTCTTGTTATTTTTCCGCTTAATACGTATGAACCCGAAACCGTTCCCACGCTTGAAATCTTGTATACCTGACGTACCTCAACACGACCGAGGTTGACCTCGCGGAATTTCGGAGCAAGCATACCCTTCATAGCCGTGGTAATTTCTTCGATAGCGTCGTAAATAATTCTGTACAGACGAATGTCAACGCCGTCTCTTGCCGCGTTGTCCGCAGCAACAGGGTCGGGGCGGACGTTAAATCCGACAATGATAGCGTTTGAAGCGTTCGCAAGCATTACGTCGCCCTCGGAAACCGCGCCAACCGCGCCGTGGATAACACGTACACGGACTTCCTCGTTGGTAAGCTTTTCAAGGGACTGCTTAACAGCCTCAACAGAGCCCTGAACGTCCGCCTTGACAATGATAGGAAGCTCCTTGATCTCGCCCTGTTCGATCTGACTGAACAGGTTGTCAAGAGTAACTTTCTGATACTGCTTGAACTGCTCCTGCTTAGCTTCGTGCTTACGCTGGTCAACAAGCTCTCTTGCAAGACGTTCGTCCTCAACAGCGTTGAAAATGTCGCCCGCCGAGGGTACTTCGTCAAGTCCGGTAATTTCAACAGGGTAGGAGGGACCCGCTTCCTTTACCACCTGACCCTTGTCGTTTGTCATAACACGAACGCGTCCAAGGGAAGTTCCCGCAATGATAATATCGCCTGTGCGGAGAGTACCGTTCTGTACCAGAAGCGTTGCGATAGGACCTCTGCCCTTGTCGAGACGGGCTTCGATAACAGTACCCTTTGCAAGCCTGTTGGGGTTTGCTTTAAGTTCAGCGACTTCCGCAACAAGCAGAACGTTTTCAAGCAGCTCGTCAATGCCCTCTCCCGTCTTTGCGGAAACAGGTACGCATATCACATCGCCGCCCCATTCCTCAACAACAAGGTCGTATTCGGTAAGCTTCTGCTTTACAGCTTCGGGGTTTGCGCCCTCTTTATCCATTTTGTTTATTGCAACTATTATAGAAACNCCCGCNGCCTTTGCGTGGTTTATAGCCTCGATTGTCTGGGGCATGATACCGTCGTCCGCAGCAACTACAAGTATAGCGATATCGGTTATCTGCGCGCCTCTCGCTCTCATGGAAGTGAACGCCTCATGTCCCGGAGTGTCAAGGAAAGTGATTTCCTTGCCGCTGCAAGTAACACGGTACGCGCCAATGTGCTGTGTAATTCCTCCCGCCTCGGTGGAGGTAACGTTTGCGTTTCTTATCTTGTCAAGGAGAGAAGTCTTGCCGTGGTCAACGTGACCCATAACAACAACTACGGGAGCGCGCTCAATGCCGTCCTCTTCCTTGTCGTCCGAGTCGTCGATAAGACGTTCCTCAATGGTGATNATTACTTCTTTTTCAACCTTTGCGCCCAGTTCCTCCGCAACAAGGGAAGCCGTGTCAAAGTCAATTACCTGATTTATAGTACACATTTCGCCAAGCTGCATAAGCTTTTTGATGACCTCGCTTGCCGCAACCTTAAGACGTACAGCAAGTTCCGAAACAACTATCTCGTCGGGGATAAGCACCTTTAACTGCTGCTTTCTTGCGCGCTCCAGNTCCAAGCGGCGNAGCTTCTCCGTCTCGGTCTCCTTTTTGCTCCCATACTGCTGGCTCTTTCTCTGCTGTGACTTCTGGGTAAGCTTCTGCTTNTTGGAGAANTTGTCTTTCTTGCGGTTGTTGCCGCCTGTGGCGTTAGCCATGTTGTCGTACTTCTCGTTGTATTTGTCCATTTCAACATAAGAGCCTCTTGTATCTACAGTGTGTATCTTCTGTGATACAACAGCGGGAGTGTCAGCAAATTTAACGTCAAGCTTCTTCTTGTTGGACTGCTCCGCAGGCTTGTTCTGCTGCTTCTGCTCGGGCTTTTTCTTGTGACCGCCCTGAAGAACCTGCTGAGCGTTGAAACGGTCGCTCTTTGAAGCAGGGGACTTTTCCACTGTTTTTTCGGAAGCCGCAGGCTTTGCTTCCTCGGCTTTTGCAGCGGGAGCTTCCTCGGTCTTTGCTTCCTGCTTCTCGGGGACTTCCTTAGCGGTCTGCTTCTCGGAAGCCTGCTTCTCCGAAGCGTCCTTTTTGGAAGCGGCTTTCTTGGTCTTTGCAGGCTTTTCCGCCTTTTCCTCTGCCTGTTCGGACTTTGCTTCTTCCTTTTTGTCCGCTTTCTTTGCGGCAGGCTTTTTCTTTGGAGCTTGCTTCTCCGAAGCTTTCTTTTCCTCCGCGTCTTCTTTTTCTTCCTTGACAGGCTTATCGTTTCTTGTGGCAAAATATTCCTCAAAGGAAGCTACCTGATTTTCCTGTGAAAAAATTTCAAGTACCTGATTCATTTCCTCCGCCGTGATAGAAGCGGCAGGCTTTTTGGTTATATCAAGCTTTTCCTTTAAAAAGTCCGCAAGCGCCTGACCCGTTATCTTCAGGTCTTTGGCTGCGTCGGTAATTTTGACCTTTGGTTCTTTTGATGTACTCATAGGCTGTATACCCTCCGTTTATAACAATTATTACGTAATACTTCAATTTATTTCATTTTGCTCATTTTGACAAATTTCAAGAGCTTTCTTTGCAAAGCCCTCTCCGCAAACCGTAAGGATACCCGCTTTTTTTCCCACGCAGAAGTGTATCTCGTCAATTGTGCATTGGGTCTTTGCAACAGGTATCTGTTTTCTGTCCGCAAAATAACGGACTTCCTTTTCCGTCTTCGGGGATATGTCGGAAGCGACAATAACCGCCGCCGCCTTTCCCTCCGCAAGAGCCTCTTTCATCGGGTCGAAACCCATTGAAAGCTGCCCCGCTTTTCGGCATATCGTCATAAGGTTAAGAAGCTTATTCACTTTCCGCCAGCTCCTTTTCCATTTCGTCGTAAACCTCGTCGGATATTTTGCAGGAAAAAGTCCTCTCAAATTTCCGAGCCTTTCTTGCCAGCGTAAAGCATTCCGTGCTTTTGCAGATGTACGCCCCTCTGCCCGCTTTCTTCCCCGTAAGGTCTATTGAAATTTCTCCCTCGGGAGATTTCACCGCCCTTATCAGTTCCTTTTTCGGCTTCATTTCTCCGCAGCCGAGGCACATTCTCATAGGTATTTTTCTGACCATTGCCTCACGACCTTACTCAATTGGATTTTCGGGCTTTATATCTATCTTGTAACCCGTGAGCCTTGCCGCAAGCTTTGCGTTCTGACCCTTGTTACCGATAGCAAGCGAAAGCTGATTGTTCGGAACGGTGACTACGCAGGTTTTCTGTTCGCCCTCTTCTATCTCAACCTTTATTACCTCCGCGGGAGCAAGCGCGTGTGCAATAAACACCGCAGGGTCTTCGTCGTAAACTATTATGTCTATCTTCTCACCGTGAAGCTCGTTCACAATGCTTCCGATACGGCTGTGCTTCGGACCTATGCATGAACCCACAGGGTCAACGTTTTTGTCCTTTGACCATACCGCGATTTTCGTCCTCGAACCCGCTTCTCTCGAAATGGATTTTACCTCAACAGTGCCGTCGTAAATTTCGGGAATTTCAAGCTCGAAAAGACGCTTTACCAAGTCCTTGTGAGTTCTTGAAACCTTTACCATAGGCTTTCTTTCGGGGTTGATTATGTCCGCAATGTAAAGCTTCACAATGTCGCCCTCTTTGAGAACTTCCCCGGGAATTTGTTCGTTTTTGTATAAGTACACTTCGTTTTTGTCAATGGTAAGAGTAGCGTTTCCGCTTTCAGGCTCGACCCGCTGTACCGTTGCCGAAACTGCCTCGTGTATCTTGTCGCTGAACTGGCTGATGTACTTCTGTCTCTCGAATGTCTTTATCTCGGTGCGGATAGCCTGCTTTGCGTTTTGCGCGGCAACGCGTCCGAACTGCGCCGTTGAAAGCTGATAGGGGATAACGTCGTCCACCGCAACAGGGTGTCCAACATAAGCGGCGGCTTCCTCAACGGTTATCTCGCTCATGTCAAGTGGGAGTTCCTCAACAACGGTACGCATTACGGTGATCTCAAACTTATGCTCCTCGGGGACAATGTCCACCAAAAAGTCCTCGCAGTAGGGGTACTCCTTTTTCACCGCCCTTGCAATGCCCTGCTTTATCTTATCCACAAGCAGATCCATTGGTATGCCGTTTTCCTTTGCAAGAAGCTCCAGAGCCTCAAAAAATTCCTTGTTCATTTTTCCAATTTCCTCCTAATTCTGTAGGGCGGGGGAGCCTGAATTGGCACGCTCCCGCCTTTATTTAAAAACATTCTATGAACAGGCGGGAGCAAGCCCCCGCCCTACGTTGGTACGTTGGTACAAAAAATTATTAATTATTAATTATTAATTATTCCTCGTCGTCTTTAAAAAGCTCGTCTTCATCATCGTCAAAAAGCTTTACAAACGCCGTGTCGGAAAGCTTTATCTCCCTGTCCCCCTCCTCCGTGATAACGGAAATACTGTCCTTATTATAACCCTTGAGTATCGCAATAAACTCTTTCATGCCGTCTATCTCACGGATATACCTTATTCTTACGGGACACTCCAGAAATTCCTCAAAATGCTCGGGACGCCGCAGCTGCCGTCCCAGCCCGGGAGAACCCACCTCCAGCATATAATTCTGCTCGATAGGGTCAGCCTCGTCAAGCGCCTTGGAAAGGGGTCTCGTCATAGCCTCGCAGTCGTCCATGTCAACCGCACCGTCCTCCTTTTCGATAAGCACCCGCAGATACCACATAGCCCCCTCCTTGTCAAAGGAAACGTCCCATATCTTCAGATTTAAGCCGTCCGCAATGGGCTTGGCGATCTCATAGACCGCAGCGGCGGTGTTCCCGCCCTTTTTTCCTGCCATTCAATAACCTCCACAATACAGCACAAAAGACCGAGATTAACTCGGTCTTTTATGAAACTATTATAATGATAGGTATATTATACCACATATTTTCTCAAATTGCAAGCTTTTTTTGAAAAAAATTCTTTTTCGGCAAAAATCCCGCCTTTTTACTTTACCGAACTCCAAAAATATTTATCATTCGGGAAAAGCTCTCTGACCCTTGCTTTGTCCTCATCGCTTAAAAGGCTCATGCAACTGTCGCTTCTTTCGTCGATTAGTGCTTCAAGCGAGGTCATTTCCGTCAGAGGAATGAACGTCTCAACGGAATTTGCTGTAAAACGCAGACGAATATATTTTACAGACGGCATATCCTTTAAAAATTCAAGGTCGGAGCGTTCAAGGTTCTCCCCGAACACATTCACAAATACAATGTCCGTAAACGAGGAAATATCCGACATATTTACATCTTTTGCATTTATATACATTGTTTTGTCCCAAATATACGGATAATGTTCGGTTTCAACGTATTCGGGAAAATCCTTTACGTATTCCTCCGTAAAATCCGCGTCCGCTTCAAAGCTTGCCTTATATCTGCCGTTTTCGTACTTTATTGTAATTGTGTCGATAAGCTCATATTCCGAGATATATTCCATAAGCTTTTTATTTAAAATTTCGCCGCCGTTTTTCCCGATACCGCTGTCCATATCCTCGCCGAGAAAGGTACATATGCCCGTGTAATCCCTTTCACCGTCAAAATAAACTTCAGTTTCTCCGAGAACCGTACTATATACTCCGTCTGCGTAAAAATCGTATCTTACAGCTGTAAACGGTGACATTCCCGCCATACCGTCGTTGGTTCCACACGTAACAATAAAATTTTTTCCGTCGCTGTCACGGCAGACGTACAGACATTTGCCGACAACAATATTGGTTATGTTGTCTCGCCAGCCGTAAACCTCCGAGCTTATACAGCCTGTCAGCGTATACGGTTCTAAAATCAATTCCATGCGTTCGGGGAAGCCGTCTCCCGTAAAATCGTATAAAAAAGCTTGCTGTTTGTCTATATCAATTTTGACATTTTTAAGCCATGCGTACTCATTTTCCAGCGGGGTCATGAGTGTTGTTTCCTCCGTAGTAACAGTCGTTTCCGCCGTTGTAACCGTCGTTTCGGAAGTTGTCGTAACTTCCGCCGCCGTTGCGGTCGCCGTCACGGATTGAGAAACTTCCGAAATTTCGGCGGGCATTTCCGCACCCTTTTCACACCCGCAGAGCAGCAACAGTACGGACATTGCAATAATAAATTTTTTCATAAAAAACCCTCTTTTTTATTTGTTCAAATCAAGTATGTACAAGCATTTTTGTTTATCGTCCGTAAGCACCGCCTTTCCGTCCTCTGTAAACCTTACATACCAGTAAGGTACTATGTAAGTATTTTTAAATTCGTATTCTCTCACGACCTCCAAGTTATCGGTGCTGTACAAAATAACTTTTATACTATCAGTACCGTCATTGACTTTCAGCAAAAATTTGCCGTTTGGTGACATTTCATAATCATACACATAATTATAATCTGACCTGAACTCATTTCCGCTTTGTTCAAACTCATGAAACGGCGTTGTTTCAAGCGTGTTTACATCGGTAACATAAAGTATATTATCGGTCAATCCGTCATGCGTGCAGTAATATGAATAGATTTTCCCGTCGTGATAACCTATTGGTTTGTAGTCGAAAGCGTCGGGGACGTCCCTTGCCGTGCCTGCTGCAAAATCGTAAATGCCAAAGCCCCATCTCCATTCATATCCCCACATACTGTAAACAAACCTGTTTTCGTCAATGGAAAATTCATAAGAATAACCTATGTTGCTTTTGTGACCGTATCCGTCAAAAACAGCGTTCAGCAGTAAATCACCGCTGTCCTCGTCCCTGATGTTGCCGTATTCCATTTCGGTTATCCTGCGTCCGTCGGGCAGCTTATAGACGGGTTTGTCATAGAATTTATAGTTGGGTTCAGAAGATTCATATTTGTAATCGGTGTAAACTGTTGATACCGATAAGCAGGTATAATCATTTACATATTCGCCGCTTTTACAGCCGTATATTTTGCACAAAATATCCTCATCGTCAAAACACGCGTTGTCCCTGATAAAAAACGTGTTAGCCTCGGTTCGGGGGATATTTACCGTTATCTTTTCAGAGCCGTCCGACAGGCTGAATATCCCTGCCTTTGCGGAAATATTTTCGCCGTTGTAAAACTCGTATAAAACTAAAATATTCTCGTTGTCAAGAATCGTATAGCTGAAATAATATTTTTCGTCCTCGCAAAGACTGCCAACGTCAATTTTTACAGCTTCGGGCGGCAGTATAGGTTCGGGAAGCTTTGGCTTTGCGGCTGTTGTTTCTTCCGCAGTCGTCTCCGTGGGAACGGTCGTTTCCGTCGTCGTGCCTATAGTTGTCTCAACAGTTGTCACCGCCGTTTCGGAAGTTGTCGCAACTTCCGCCGCCGTTGCGGTCGCCGTCACGGATTGAGAAGTTTCCGAAATCTCGGCAGGAACTTCCGCACCCTTTTCACACCCGCAGAGCAGCAACAGCAAGGACATTGCAATAAAAACTTTTTTCATAAAAATATCCTCCTTTTTCAAAACAAACCCCAGCAATTCCCATTACGGCACATATATCAGCAGCAGGTCGGGACGCCGTTCCTCCAGCCTGTCAAGCTGCATATTCATGTACGGGTCGCCGAAATCTCCGCCCGTTACATTATGAAGAACAACTTCAAGCCCCTCCATGTCATAAAGCGGAGCAAAGCCGTCAATATCCTCCGTGTATGGATATGCGTATACGATTTTTATGGACTTCATTTGTGAAATATATTCGATAGGCGCGTTTTCTGCCAAAATGATATTGTCCATATCCAAAAGCTGTGAGTAATCAAATTCACCGCCGTCCAAAGTAATTTCCGAAAGATTTTCAAGCTCCGCAAGCTTTGAAATATCAGCCGTCCTGTCTGACTTGTTCAGAAGAGTAAGCTTTTCAAGACAGGGCAGAAGCTTTAATTCCGACAGGTCAATGCTGTCAAAATTGTCATTGTTAATAACGATTTCCGCTTTGTATGTATCGGCATAATATTCCTCTCCGCAGACCGTGACTTTCTCCCTATCGTCGGAATAGAAACGTTCCTCCCTCGTCTTTTCGGGAATTTTCACCGTCTCGGCGTAATCGTAAAAGCTGCTGTCCTTTTCCTTTTTGTAGTAATTTGTAACGTCTATCATGCCAAGATATTCAAAATTGCTCAGGTAATCCCCGAACTCATTGCAATACAAAAATCCCTCGGAATTACAGTCGCACCGATACATTGGCGTTGCCTTTTTTCCGTCAAGGATATTGTGGGTAATGTAACGGTTCCCGCTTTCGCCGCCGTCATCCATGGAGAGAAAATCACAATGGTAAAGCTCTCTTTCTGAAAGCTTGTCGGCATAAACGTCATACCTTATTGCCGCCGCAAAGCCCTTGGTGTGAAGCTCCGTGGTGTATTCGGTAACGTAAAAAATTTCGTCATTTTCATTGTCACGGTAGACGTGTACGCCGCTTTCAAGGGTCAGTTCGTCGCCGTGATAATATATTATATCAATGCCGTCCTTGATATATCTTTCATCTGTTCCTGCAAATTCCATATATCCAAGATCTGCCGCCTCACTGCCTGTAAGCTTGTATATCTCCCAACCTATAGTGTCCTTGAACCCTGTTTCCTCCATAAGCTCGGGAATTCCGTCAAGATCAAAGTCGTACAGGATATATTCCCAATGATCTGCACCGTGTTCTTCGATATGTTCCGCCGCAAGCCTTATCGCCCTGTCATAGTCGGACAAGTCCTCAAAGGGTGTTGTTTCCAAGGGGTTCTCTGTTTTTGAAGCTTCCCAAACATTCGGACTTGATGTATCGACTATTTCCCAGCCGCCTGTCGAATTTCCGCTTATCAGGTAAAAAAACTGCTCTGTACGACCGTCGTCAAAAAACGTCTTAGTGTGGTCGTATTCTACATAGTATTCTGCCTTTACCGCAGTCATATTATTTAATGCTTCGTCAGACCAGCCACGTTCTGCGGCAAGCTCGCTGCCCTTATACATATCAATGATTCTTTCAGTCTCGTCATTGTCGATTTCAATGCCGATAATTTCAAAAACAATAACATATTCTTCCTTTGCCATGCTTTCAAGCTTTGCTCTTACCGCATCTGTCGGTTCGGAAGCTTCCTCCGCCTGTGCAGTCTCCGAAGCCTGCTCTATGTACTGCTCTATCGCAGAAGTGTCCTCGGGCAGAGAATTGTTTCCGCCGCATGATGTGACCGTAAGGCATACCGCCATTGCCGCCGTTAATGCAAAAAATTTTTTCATAATAATTTCCTCCTTTTTATATAGTACCCCTTGCAGGCTTGTAACCTCTGTCAAAAATTTTCTCGACCTTTTGCAAAGTGATAGTGCCGTCCGCATTTTTGGAAAAAGTATACTCCGACTGCACCGCAACAAAAAGATACAGTTCATCTCCGTAATAATCCACACGAACTTTTACCTCGTCCTCTGTTTCATCATATCCCGCAAAATTGTC
>JAAVHM010000011.1 GCA_014799675.1 Ruminococcus sp.
TTGGCTTGCGGCGGTGGCTTGCGGCGGTGTTGCTCTTGTACGTGTCGGTCTGGAAATTCTTAACAGAGAAAATAACAAGAAATATATCAATGTGTGAAATTTAGATTACTGCAAAAGGATAACTGCGTTTTATGAATAAATATCAAAAATTGGCGGGAAATACCATTATTTTCGCCATAGGAAGCTTTGGCGCAAAGATACTGAGCTTTTTTCTCACGCGGCTTTACACGGGCTGTCTTTCCTCGGAGGAATTCGGCTCTGCCGACCTGCTGTATCAGGCTGTGAATGTGATATATCCCATAGTCACCCTGAGTATGGCGGACGCTGTGATACGCTTCGGCATGGAGAAGAAAAACGATATGCGGAGCATTTTTACCGTGGCGATATCGGCGACCGTTATGGGACTTGCCCTGCTTGCTTTGCTGTCGCCGCTGTTTAACCTTACCGAAATGTACGGCGACTATGCCTTTTTGCTGTACGTTTACTGCTATTTTTCCTGTTTCCGTCAGATAGCGGCAAATTTTGTCAGGGCAAAGGGTTACGTAAAGTTGTTTGCGCTGGACGGCATCATAGCGATACTTACTATGGTAATATCCAACGTTATTTTTCTGCTTGTGCTGGATATGGGCGTTATAGGCTACGTGATGTCCTTTATCGTGTCGGACTTTCTGTCCTTTTCGGGACTGTGCCTTGTTGCGGGTCTGCACAAATACCTTGACTTCAAATATTTCAGCACAAGGCTTTTCAAGGATATGCTGAAATACTCCGCGCCGCTGATACCGACCTATGTGCTGTGGTGGATAACCTCCTCCTCGGACAGGTGGATAGTTACCGCAATATGCGGCAAGGGAATTAACGGCGTATACAGCGTTGCAAACAAGATACCCACCCTGCTGATGATGTTCACTACAGTGTTTTTTCAGGCGTGGCAGATGTCCGCTATAGAAAACAGGGACGACAAGGGCTTGTCAAAATTCTACAGCAAGGTCTACGGGGCGTACAGCTCCCTGCTGGCAATAGCGGCGGCAGGGGTGATACTTTTCGTAAGACCCCTTACATATCTTATCGTTCACGGCAAGCAGATCTGCTACACCCTTGTGGATTTTAAAATTGAGACAAATTTCCTTTTTTCCTATCACTACACGCCTATGCTGGTAATTGCAATGGTTTTCCAATGCCTGTGCCAGTTTTTGTCAAGCGTTTATAATGTAAAGAAAAAGTCGGTAAATTCCATGATAACCAGCTTTATTGCGGCGATCGTGAATATCGTCCTGAACATTCTGTTTATCCCGAAATACGGGGCTTACGGGGCGGCGCTTGCTACGGCGGCGGCGTATGCTTCCTGCTTTATTGTAAGAATATTTGACGTGCGGCGGTTTATACCCTTTAAGGCGGGAAATCTGCGTATGCTGATAAATACCGTCCTTGTGGCGGCAATGGCGTTCATATCCATTGCGGAGATAAATCTTGCGTATTTGTGGCTTATACTTATTTTCCTGCTTGTGACGGCGTTTAATTTCGGGGCGGTTTTGAGCACGCTGAAAAAGATTTTGAACAGGCGGGGAGAGGCGGTTGACAGTTGACAGTGTATAGTTGACAGTTGAAAGTTGTTTGAGGAGTGAGATTTTTATGAAAATTGACGCATGGTGGTTTGAAAACAAACAGGGCGCTTCCGAGGTTTTGCAGCCCGAAATATTTGTTCCCAAGACTTGCTTCGGAGTTTATGCGGAGATTGACAAAATTACATACCCTTTTACCGTAAATGTCACGGCGGAATTGAACGGGGAACAGCTTTACAACGGCGAATTTACGATAAAAAGCGGCAATGAAGCATACGAAACGTACGACGTGAGATGTACGGACAGCACGTTCACTCTTAAAGCTTTGGCTGAAAATGTAACGGGACTTCCCGACAAAATAAGCGTTGAAATTGACAATGGCGGAAAGCGTTACGCCGAAACGGTAAAATGCGAGTACGCAAGGCTGTACGGAAAAATCACCGACTTTGACGGCAAGCCTTTTCCCGCGCTGGTGGAAATGGACAGGGTCGGATTTGACAAGGATATTTCCATAGGCGTATGGAGCGACAAAAACGGTGAATACTCGGCGGTAGTCCCTAAAGGCTGCTACAACGCGTTCTGGATAGACGACGAAAGTTATGGCAAGACAAGCCTTGAAAACTGGTGCTGGCATATGCTTATCGACGGTGACGAAAGGCTTGATTTCAAAATAGGAAACGGCGAGGTTTACTCCCTGTCGGTATGGTGTAATAACGGCGGCGGACGGACTTTGTTTTTCTGGTTCAGACCTATGATTTTGGGAAAGAAATCGGAGTATGAGGTCGGGATAAACGGTCAGAGCAGGTCGGTGAATGACACATCTCCCGAACTGGAGGTTGAGGATATTACCGTAACTCTTAACGGCAGGGAACTGAAAATTATTTCCCTGCAAAGGGTTTACGAAACTGCGGAAAATTACGTTCTGCCCGCATATATAATACAGACGGAAAGACCGTCGGGCGCAGTGGGAAAGCAGACCGCCGTTGTGGAATACAACACTGCCAAAAGAAGTGCGGGGCTTGGCTATACCGCCCAAAGTCAGGGACGTGTGCAGTTTTATTTCAGGGATTCATACGGGTTGACTTTAATGTAATTTTTGACATTTATATTGGAAATATTTACAATTATTAATTATTAATTGTTAATTATTAATTAAAACAGAGAGGAATGTTTACAATGGGCATTAAAATTCAGGAATATCACAAGGAGTACATGAAGAAGTCATGGAACGGCGATACCCCGTTTGATGTTGACGTTAAAATGTTCAAGCTTGACGGCAAGGACACAAGCTACGTTTTCGGCGTTATCGACGAGGGATTTCTCGTCCACGGCTATTTCGGAAAGAAAATCGAGGACGACGACCTGACCTACCTGCTCCGTCTGGAGGAAAACCCGTGGGTTCCCAAGGCAAATATGCGCGATATGGGAACATTTATGGATATGACAGCGTTTGAGTACCCCTGCCACGGTCGGGGAGATTACCGCGAGCCATGCCTTATTGTTGAGGACGGCGAGGGCATGACAACCACTGACCTGCGGTATGTTTCCCACAAGACGTACAAGGGCAAGCCCGCTTTGGAGGGACTTCCCGCAACCTTTGCAAAGGAAAACGAGGCGGAAACTCTTGAAATCACCTGCATTGACAAGCACACGGGGCTTGAAGCTGTACTGGTTTACACGGTGTTCAATAATTTAGACGCTGTTACAAGAAGCGTCCGACTGAAAAACACGGGGAAAGCTCCCCTTAACGTGAAGCGCGTCCTTTCCATGTGCGTGGACTTTGACAACGACGGCTACGACCTTATCACCCTCAACGGAAGCTGGGCGCGGGAGCGTGTTATTGAGCGTTCAAAGCTTCACCACGGCAAGCAGGGCGTTGACTCGGTAAAGGGCGAGTCCTCACATCAGAACAACCCGTTCATGGCTCTCGTTTCCCACAACGCTGACGAGGACATGGGCGAAGCTTACGGCTTCAACTTTGTTTACAGCGGAAACTTTTTCGCGCAGGCGGAGGTTACTCAAAACAAGTGTACAAGGGCTGTTATGGGAATAAATCACTTTGATTTCAACTGGCTTCTTGAAGAGGGGGAGGAATTTGTTGCTCCCGAAGTTGTTATGGTCTACTCGGACGAGGGTATCGGCAAGATGTCCCGCACCTTCCACGACCTGTACCGTCAGCACCTTATTCGCGGCGAATACAAGGACAAACGCCGTCCCATACTCATCAACAACTGGGAGGCTACATACTTTAATTTCGACACGGAAAAGCTTATCGGCATTGCAAAGGAAGCCTCCAAGCTCGGCATTGAAATGCTTGTTATGGACGACGGCTGGTTCGGTCACAGAGACTCGGACAATTCCTCCCTCGGCGACTGGTTCGTTTATGAAAAGAAGCTTCAAGGCGGCTTGAAGCACCTTGTTGACGAGGTGAACAAGCTTGGCATGAAATTCGGCATCTGGTTCGAGCCCGAAATGATCTCCCCCGACAGCGAGCTTTACAAAAAGCACCCCGAATGGGCTATTCAGGTTCGGGGACGTGAGATGACGATGTCCCGTGAGCAGTACGTTCTTGACTACTCAAACAAGGAGGTTCGGGACTATGTTTACGGCATGATGAGAAACGTCCTTGACAGCGCGAATATTGAGTACATCAAGTGGGACATGAACCGTCAGCTTACGGAGGTAGGCTCAACTTCTCTGCCGAAAAACCGTCAGAGGGAGCTTTGGCACAGGTATGTTTTGGGCGTTTACGACCTTATGAACAGGCTTACCACCGATTACCCGCACATTCTTCTGGAGAACTGTTCGGGCGGCGGCGCGCGGTTTGACCCGGGTATGCTTTACTANTCTCCTCAAATCTGGTGTTCCGACGACACGGACGCTATCGAGCGTTTGAAAATTCAGCACGGNACGTCCATATGCTANCCCGCTTCNGCAATGGGCGCTCACGTTTCCGACTGCCCCAACCACACGGTGGGACGTTCCACGCCNTTNGCNACAAGAGGAAACGTTGCNATGGTNGGAACATTCGGCTACGAGCTTGANGTGACAAGAATTCCCCAGCAGGACAGGGACGCNATNCCCGCACAAATCGCGGAATTCAACAAGTACAACCCCATTGTCCGCACAGGCGACCAGTACCGCATNGGAAANGTTTTTGAGGACAATATGTGGGACGCTTGGATATTTGTGGCAAAGGACAAGTCCGAGGCGGTGTTCACGTTCGTTCAGGTTCTGGGCAGACCCAATTACCGCAGCAGGCGTATCAAGCTGAAAGGTCTCGACTCCAACGCTTCCTACAAAAATATGGAAACAGGCGAGATACACAGCGGAAATGTGCTTATGAACATGGGAATATTTGTAAAGCTTGACGGAGATTTCACTTCAAAGGTTGTGCATTTTGTTAAAAAATAAAAAAATTATATGCAGCGTAAATGTTTTCGTTGTACTTTTTTGTAGAAACTGCACAACACGAGGTTGATTTTTATATCCAAAAAAAGTCTTGACGTATGGCGAGAGTTTTTGGTATAATAAAAGTGCAAATGTTATCTTTTTAGCTCAAATAAATTTAGGAGGTTATTTATGAATAATACCAAGAAGATTCTTACGGGCGTTCTTGCGTTGTCAATGACCGCCAGCCTTGCTGCGTGCGGCGACGGCGAAACTACCACAGGCGGAAACGGCGGCGGAGCAGACGCTACCACTACTCAGGAGACCACCACAACTACTGCAATGACTGTTGCGGTAAATGAAGAGGGTCTTAAAGAGGGCGAAGACACAGTCCTTGAAAACGCTATGAGCCAGCTCCGCGACGCTGAACTGGAGAACAAGACTGTTAAGTGGCTTGCTCACTATGACCTTAACCCTTCCACAAACGGCGCTTCAAAGTCTGTTGCGCTTGAAATGTTTGAGACTAAATACGGCGGAAATATCGAATGGATCCCCACCGACTGGAACGGCCGTTACGACGCTCTTTCCACTAACGTTCTCGGCGGCGTAGGCGTTGATATCTTCCCCGGCGACGATGTTTTCAACTTCCCCAAGGGCATTATCAGCGGAATGTTCCAGCCTATAGACAGCTATGCGGACATTAACAGCGCTATCTGGCAGAACGTTTCGGCAGGTATGAACGCTTACAGCTTCGGCGGCAAGCACTTCAACCTTGTAACAAGCGTTACTGCTGAAGAGATCGTGATTTACAACAAGGCTACTATTGAAGCTAACGGTCTTGACGACCCATGGGAGCTTTTCCAGGAGGGCAACTGGAACTGGGATACATTCAAGTCGATGCTCCAGGAATTTGTTGACGAGGATAACGATCAGTACGGTATCGACGGCTTCTGGTCTGAAAACGCTCTCCTCCTGTCGGCAGGCGTTCCCGCTGTTGGTACAACGGCTGACGGTCACCTTATTTCCAACCTTAAGGACGCTACGCTTGAAAAGGCTATGAACTTCCAGTACGACCTCTTTAACGCAGGTCTTGTATTCAACAGAGAGCAGTTCAACTGGTCTGAACAGCCTGCAATGATGGGCGACGGCAGACAGCTGTTCTACATTATCGGACCATACGCTCTTGACGGCGCACCCGAAACATGGACTCACAAGATCGACCCCGAGAACGTCGGCGTTGTTCCCGTTCCGTCTCCCGCGGATTCCGATCCTTATCAGGCTGCTAAGATCAACGGCTTTGCTCTTTGCAAGGGCGCGCTTAACCCCGAGGGTGCGGTTCTTTTCGCAGAGTGTAATATCATCGGCGGCATTGATGAGGGCGCTGTAGCTATCTCTGACAGAAAGAAGAAAGACGACTCTAAGCTTTCCGACGAGATCATTGCAAACCTCAAGGAGATCAACGCTCTTGCTGAACAGTACCCCGTTGTTGACCTTGCTTCGGGCGCGTCTACAGATATCGCAAGCTACACAACACAGGGCGGCGACGAGATCGGTACAAGAGCTGCGCTTCACGGTACAGACTGGGCTTCCAACAGAGAGTCTATCGCTGACGCGATCGAAATGCTTGTAAACGACGTTGACGCAAACCTCCAGGGCAAGATTGCTGAATTTGAATAATATCACCGGTTAAAATGCTCCGCAGGATATTGTTCCTGCGGAGTTTTTAATAAATAAATGTTTTAAGGAGTTTAAGATGAGAAGAATTAAACAGATCATGTCGGGCGTGCTTGCCCTGACAATGGCAGCAAGTCTTGCGGCTTGCGGCAATGACGACAGTTCAAGCGGCGGAAACAGCGGCGCGGACGCTACTACAACTACAGAGGCTACCACTACTACAGCGGCAACTGTTGCTGTAAATGACAACGAGCTTAACGACGAGCAGGTAGACGCTCTCAGCGGCGCAATGTCCAAGCTTAAGGACGTTGAGCTTGAAAACAAGGAGATCAAGTGGCTTGCTCACTATGACCTCAATCCCTCAACAAACGGCGCTTCCAAAAAGGTTGAGCTGGAGCTTCTCGAAAGAAAATACGGCGGATATGTTACATGGATACCCACCACTTGGGAAAACCGCTACAACGACCTTTCCACAAACGTTCTCGGCGGCACAGGCGTTGACCTTTACGCAAGCGATACAGGCAACCTGCCTAAGGGTATCATAAACGGTATGTTCGAGCCTGTCGATCAGTACATTGACATTAACGACGATATCTGGTCAAACACAAAGGAAGCTATGGAGCAGTACAGATTCGGCGACAAGCACTTTATGTTTGTTACCAACGTTATCGCAAACTATTTCGTATACTACAACACCGAGACTATCGAGGAAAACGGTCTGGACGATCCCTGGGATCTCTACAAGTCAGGCGAATGGAACTGGGATACATTCAAGAGTATGCTTATGGACTTCGTTGACGAGGACAACGACCAGTGGGGTCTTGACAACTGGTACAACGAGCTTGCTCTCACTTATTCCGCAGGCGTTCCCACAGTACAGGCAGTTGA
>JAAVHM010000012.1 GCA_014799675.1 Ruminococcus sp.
GTTTGAGCGAAGCTGCGGGAGAGATAAAACAGGCATATAAATATAATTACGCTGTGATAAACGGAGAGTTAAGCGAAGCTGTTGACGACCTGAAAGCGATTATCAGGGCGGAGGAGCTTAAATCGGTAAATTCCAAAAATAATATAGATGAGGTGCTTGAAAATGCTTAGACCATCAATCAATCAGATAGCTACAAAAAACGAAAGCTACTATTCGGTAGTTCTTGCCGTTGCAAAGCGTGCGAGAGAAATTGCGGACGACCTTTGCCAGAACGGTCAGACACTTGAAGAAAAGCCTGTAAAGACGGCTGTTGAGGAGTTTGCGGGAAGAAAATATTCCTTTGTTGAGGATCCGACCCTTAAGTCCTCCAAGGAATAAATTTATACGGGGTGAGGTTTTTTGCTCACGGTGAAGCATTTGGCGGCAGTCGCCGTCAGTTCCACAAACTTCGGCTTTGACAGACGGTACAAATACGTCATTCCTGTTGAAATGGAAGGAAAGGTTTTTGTCGGCGCAAGGGTGCTTGTCCCATTCGGCAAAGGCAACCGAAAGCGCGTTGCTGTTGTGATACGCATAGACGATTTGGCAAATGAGGATCTGAGCTTGTTCAAGCCGATAAACTCCATAATCGACAGCGAACCGCTTCTGGGCGGGGAAATGCTCGACCTTATGATGTGGATAAGAAATACGACCATGTGTACGTATTTTGAGGCGTTCAAGACTCTTATCCCCATAGGCTTAAGCGTTGATTTTACGCAGAAGTACGCCTTGTCGGAGGACGAGGACTTGTCTGCTGACATTCTTTCCGAAAAGGCAATGTCTCTTTTAAACAGCGTAAGAGACGACATTTCCGTCCTTGATTCTGCGGAAAAAACGCTTATTGACGAGCTTGTGCAGGCAGGCTTTCTTATTGAACAGAATTCTGTTAAGAGACGAGCAAAGGACGAAACTGTAAAGATGTTTCGCCTTACAGAGGGCTTTGCGGGCGGTGAAGTAAAAGCCGAGCTTCCTCCGAAGCAGAAAAAAGTCGCAGAGCTTCTTGAAAGCGGCGGCGCGGCTTCTCAAAAGGAAATTTGTTATCTTTGCGGAGTAACGTCCGCAGTCATAAAAAATATGCTGCAAAAGGGTGTTGTTGAGTCATATGAGTATGAGGTCATACGCACGCCTGATGTTGAAGCACGGGAAAGTGCGGAGGACATTGTTCTCACCGAGCAGCAGCGGCAGGTCTATGACGGAGTTTCGGCTCTTATGGACAAGGGTGAGCCTTCCGTTTCGCTTTTGTACGGCGTTACGGGAAGCGGCAAGACTTTGGTTTTTGTAAAGCTTATTCAGCACGCTCTTGACCTTGGCAGAACTGCTGTAATGCTTATCCCTGAAATTTCTCTTACGCCGCAGATAGTAAAGCGTTTTCAGTCGCTTTTCGGGGACATGGTTGCAATAATGCACAGCAGCTTGTCGCTGACCCAGCGGCTAAACGAATACAAGCGTGTTAAAAGCGGTCAGGCAAAAATCGTTGTGGGAACACGAAGCGCAATTTTTGCTCCGCTTGAAAATATCGGACTTATAATTATTGACGAAGAGGGGGAGCGTACCTACAAATCGGAGGCTGCTCCCAGATATAACGCAAAAGAAATTGCCAAAAAAAGGTGTCTTACACATAACGCTGTTGTTTTAATGGCGTCGGCGACACCGTCCATAGAAAGCTTTTATTATGCTAAAACCGACAGGTACAGGCTTTTTACAATGACAGACAGGTATTCTCAGGATAANCTNCCCGACGTTGAAATGGTGGACTTGGCNACAGAGGGCTTTTACGGAAGCTCGGCNATATTTTCCGAGAGACTTGTTGAAGAAATAAATTACAANCNTGAAAAAAATGAGCAGACNATTCTTCTCCTTAACAGGAGAGGTTATCATACTTACATAAGNTGTGCGGACTGCAAGGAGCCGTTGGTTTGCCCNAATTGCAGCATACCGCTGACNTATCANAANGTCAATAACCGNNTGATATGNCACTACTGCGGNCACAGCGCAGATATGACGNNCACTTGCCCGANCTGCGGTTCAAATCATTTGAANCTGACGGGTATCGGCACTCAAAAGGTGGAGGACGAAATTGCGGGACTGTTCCCAAATGCGAGAATTTTACGCATGGACGCTGACACCACCTGTTCGAGATNCGTTTNCGNAAAAANCTTCNAGGCTTTTGAGAACGGCGAGTACGATATCATGCTTGGCACACAGATGATCGCAAAGGGTCTGGACTTCCCGAANGTTACCCTTGTGGGAGTTGTTTCCATTGACAAATCCNTNTTTGCGGGAGATTTCAGAAGCTATGAGAGGACGTTTTCACTTGTTACCCAAGTAGTTGGACGCTGCGGTCGGGGCGACAAGCAGGGCAGGGCGATAATTCAGACCTTTGTCCCGCAGCATTACGTCCTTAACCTTGCNGCGGAGCAAAACTATATCGGGTTTTACGAGCAGGAAATTGCCGCGCGAAAGGCTTTGCTGTANCCGCCGTTCTGCGATACTTGTACTATTGAGTTCTCTTCGCAGATAGAACGCTGTGCAGATATTGCTTCTAAGACTTTTCTGAAGCTTATAACAGATAGCATATCCTGCGGACAGATAGACGTGCCGATAAAGGTTCTTGGACCGTCAAAATGTACATATGAAAAAATAAACGGAAAATACCGGTACAGAATGATAATAAAATGCAAAAACAACCAAAAATTCAGGGATTATATTGGACAAATTTACAAAAAAGCTTTTAAGCTCAAAGAGTTGGCTAACGTTCAGATGTTTCTTGATATAAACGGAGATATTGGATTGTAATAAATGAAAGGCGTGAATATTTTGGCACTTAGGAAAATTGTTTTGAAAACTGACGACATACTTAGAAAAAGATGTAAACCCGTTGAAAATTTTGACGAAAAGCTTGGTATACTTCTTGACGACATGGCTGAAACTATGCATAAGGCTAACGGAGTAGGTCTTGCCGCACCGCAGGTTGGCATTTTAAGACGTGCGGTAGTCGTTGACATCGGCGAGGGACTTATTGAGCTTGTAAATCCCGAAATTATCAAAAGCAAAGGCTCGCAGAGGGGTATCGAGGGCTGTCTTTCCTGTCCCGACGACTGGGGGTATGTTGTACGTCCCACAGAGATAATTGTAAAGGCGCAGGACAGAACAGGGAAAAATATACAGTTAAAGCTAAAGGACTTCTTTGCAGTTGCTACCTGCCATGAGATAGACCACCTTGACGGACACCTTTTTATTGATATTGCAGACGAAATGGTTGACCCCGACGAAATCGAAAAGGAAGAACCTAAAAGAAGAAAACACAAAAAACGTCGCTGAAAGGATATTGCAGAATGAATATTGTTTTTATGGGTACTCCCGACTTTGCTGTACCCTGCTTAAAAGCCCTTGTTGAAAGCGGCGAAAATGTCTTAGCGGTGTTTACGCAGCCCGATAAACCTAAGGGCAGAGGGTATAAGCTTACCCCCTCGCCTGTAAAGGAAGAAGCCTTGTCACATAATATTCCTGTGTACCAGCCCCAAAGCCTAAAAAAAGGCGAGGACGCTGAACAGGCTGAAGCTGTTTTGAAAGAGCTTGCACCGGATTTATTTATAGTTGTGGCATATGGAAAAATACTTCCTAAGAATATTCTTGATATTCCTAAATATTGTATAAATGTTCATGCTTCGCTGCTTCCCAAATACAGGGGGGCGGGACCTATTCAATGGAGCGTTCTCAATGGTGAAAAGGTAACAGGAGTTACCACGATGCTTATGGCGGAGGGTGTTGACACGGGAGATATGCTTTTAAGTCAGTCTACAGAAATAGGCGAAAATGAAACTGCCGCAGAGCTTTGGGACAGGCTTTCCGTCATGGGTGCAGAGGTCATGCTGAAAACTATTGAAGCTGTAAAAGATAACAGCCTTACACCTATCAAACAGGACGACAGTCTTGCAAGTCATGCTCCCATGATAACAAAGGATATGTGTCCCATTGATTTTTCAAAGACGGCGCAGGAGGTACACAACCATATTCGGGGACTTTCCTCGTTTCCATGCGCAACGGCAATGCTTGGCGACAAGCGTCTGAAAATTTTCAAATCGGAGATAACAGGTGACAAGGTTACGGGAAAGCAACCGGGGACAGTTGTAAACGTCAAGGACTTTACAGTTGTTTGTGGAGACGGTGGTTGTGTTCGGTTTACTGAAATACAAGCCGACGGAGGAAAACGAATGAAAGCAGCGGATTATCTTAGGGGAAAACCCATAGAAGAGGGTACGGTTTTAAAATAAGTATTAATAAGGAGGAATTTTATGTATTTTGACGCCACATATTTGTTAGTCATTCCTGCTATAATTTTTGCATTGATTGCCCAGATAAAGGTAAAATCTACCTTTAACAGATACAGTTCAGAGCATAACCAGCATGGCTACACTGCCAAGGAGGTTGCAAGGAAAATACTGGACGACAACGGACTGCAAAATGTTTCCATAGAATACGTGAAGGGTGAGCTTACCGACCATTACGACCCGTCGGCAAACGTTATAAGGCTTTCCGATTCAGTCTACAGCAGCACTTCCGTTGCCGCCATAGGCGTTGCGGCGCACGAAGTCGGTCACGCAATTCAGCACGCTAAAGGGTACGCTCCCATAAAAGTGCGGCAGGCTATAATTCCTGTAACGCAGATAGGGTCAAGCCTTGCAGTTCCTCTTGTGCTTGTTGGTATGCTGTTTTCTGCTTTGAACTGGCTTGTACCTGTGGGTATTTTCCTGTATACGGGAGTGGTTTTCTTTCAGGCAGTAACGCTTCCCGTTGAATTCAATGCAAGCAACAGAGCCTTGAAAACTCTTGACGAGAACCTTATTCTCTACAAGGACGAGGTCAAAATGGCGAAAAAAGTGCTTGGCGCGGCGGCAATGACATATGTTGCGGCAATGTTCTCTTCGCTTATGAGCTTGCTTAGATTGATTTTGATAGCAAACGGCGGCAGAGGTCGGAGAAGATGAGTGTAAAGTCCGCACGCTTTACTGCACTGGAGCTTCTTAACAAAATGGACGGTAAGGCGTATTCCAACCTTATACTCAATTCTGCGTTAAATGAAAGCAGTCTCTCAGAGCGTGACAAGGGCTTTGTTTCAAAGCTTTTCTACGGCGTTGTCGAGAGAAAGCTGACGTTGGAGCATATCATATCGCTGTACAGCAGCAAGCCTTTACACAAGCTTGACAAAGCGGTTGTGAATATCCTAAAAATAGGTGTTTATCAGCTTTTATATATGGACAGTATTCCCGACAGCGCTGCTGTAAACGAGTCGGTAACTTTGACAAAGCAGTGCGGCAAATCAAGCGCTTCCGGCTTTGTAAATGCGGTACTCCGAAGCTTCATTCGGGACGGCAAAAAAATAACGTTCCACGATGATACCATTAAGCGAATGAGCATTGAATTTTCCTGCTCGGAAG
>JAAVHM010000013.1 GCA_014799675.1 Ruminococcus sp.
ACCTTTAGGTTAGCGTAGCCGGAGGAGGTAGGGAGTAAGGAAAGTGAGAGCGCGAGAGAGAAAACCTAAGAGGGGAGGGGGAGGCGGCGCGCGTCCAACAAATCCCATGAGCGCTCCCCCTCCTCTCTTTGGTTGTCTCTCTCGCACCTTGTGAACGATTAACAGTTACTGAAAAAGTCTCCAAAATTCAAAGACAAACAAACTGTTCAAACAAAAAATTAAAAACAACTTAAAGGCAACCCAAACCCTCCAAACAGCCAAAAAGTACCCCAAAAACAAAAATTACGCCAAAATTCATAAAATACCCCTTGAAAAAATTCCCCGATAAGGTTATAATATACAAATATACCATTTGCCGAAAGAGGGAAAAAGTTTGTTTTATTGCTGCGGGATAACCGATACAGGCTCCGTAAGAGACCATAACGAGGACGCCTTTCTTATACAAAAAAACGTCATGACAAGCGGGGACACCGAAACAGAGACCAAGTCCCCCCTTATAGCCGCCGTCGCCGACGGTGTTGCCGGGGAAGCCTCCGGGGAGATAGCTTCAAGAAAAGCTCTGGAGCTTCTTGCGGGGCTTAAGCCTGCCCCAAAGACCGATTATTTGCAGAAAATCATGAACATACACCGCGCCCTGCAAAAGTACGGCGTTTCCCACAACACCCGAAATATGCAGACCACCCTCTGCGCCCTTGCGGCGGAGCAGGAGGGACGAGCCATGCTGATAAATGTTGGGGACTCCCGAATGTACCTTTACCGCGGCGGCATTTTAAAGCAGCTTTCGCGGGATCAGTCCCTTGTGCAAATGCTCTACGAGCAGGGTCATATTGCCCCCGAGGAACGGCGGGGACACGCGCGGAAAAACGTTATCTTCCCCGTACTGGGAAGCCTTGACAGCGACCCCGAGCCGCAGATCTGCGAAATCGAGGGAGGTCTCTCCCACGGCGATGTGGTCATACTTTGCACGGACGGGCTTTCCGACCACCTTACCACAGGGGATTTTGAGGAAATACTTTCCCAGCCCAAGCGTCTTACCAAGCGGCTTGCCGATATGGTGGAAAAAGCCATACAGAACGGCAGTCCCGACAACGTGACAGTTGTTGGCGTTACCTATCTGGAGGACGAAAAATAATATGCCGCAGTACGGAAAACTGCGGCAAAAATTCACTTGCTCATAAAATAATATATCAAGCCGTAAATCACGGAAGCCGCCGTGCCGTAAAGAATAACCGGACCCGAAATGATAAAGATTTTCGCGCCCAGACCCAGCACATACCCCTCGGACTTGAATTCCAGCGCGGGGGACACAACGGCGTTTGCGAAGCCCGTGATAGGCACGAGAGTTCCCGCGCCGCCGTGCTTTGCGATTTTTTCGTAGTAACCCAGTCCCGTGAGAATCGCGCTTATAAGGACGAGGGTGACGGAGGTCCATACCGCGGCGGATTTTTCGTCCAGACCGCCGCTTTTCATCAGGTCGTTAAGAGCCTGTCCGATACAGCAGATCGCCCCGCCTATCACAAAGGCTTTGGGGATATCCTTAAAGCTTTTTGAATTGGGGGAGGCTTTTTTCACCATTTCGCTGTACTGTTGTTTTGATACGCTCATAGAAACACTTCCTATCGGTTATTTTTTTTATAGTTTTAGTGTTTTTTTATGTAATATGCACGCGGCTTGGTTTTGTTTTTTGGTAATTTTTTTCTTTGATTTGTAATTGTTAGTTGTTCGTGATTTTTTATTTTAGGAGCAAGGGTTGGAAATGTAGGTTTGCTTTTGAATTTTGGAAGCAAGGTTAGGGATTTGTTAGTCGTTCACAAATGCGGGGGTCAGACACCACAAAGGGGGAGGGGGACAAAATAACCCAACAAAAATCGGCATTCCCCCTCCCCCTTTGAGGTTTCTGCCCCCGTACCCCCTACTTCCTTAATCCTCCTCCCCTTTGCCGATTTTTACAGTTGTTCCGCATATTCTAAGCGGAACGTTGCCGACTAATTCCAAGTTCGTTGTTCAGAATTGAACAATGCTACGTATTTAGATGAAATCGCAAAATAAATTATTACAATTTATTTTTGTACCTTGTGAACAGAACGAGTAAGCGAATTTGAACAGGTGACAGAATACCGTGATTAGAGTTCTCGTATCGAAACACCTGCCAAATAACAGCAAAATGAAATCGACCGTATTTAAAATTTTGTTGCAAACCAATCTACCTTTAGGTTAGCGTAGCCTGAGGAGGTAGGGAGTAAGGAAAGTGAGAGCGCGAGAGAGAAAACCTAAGAGGGGAGGGGGAGGCGGCGCGCGTCCAACGAATTCCATGAGCGCTCCCCCTCCACTCTTTGGTTGTCTCGCTCGCACCTTGTGAACGACTAACAGTTTATAGCAAAGTCTCCAAAATTCAAAAGCAAAGTAAAAACCAACAAATAAACAAACTAAATATTGTACACTTTTGCATATTGACTTTTTGTGTACACCATAATATAATATATGTGTACACAGAAAAAAGAGGTGAAAAAAATGTCGCCCCGTACAGGCAGACCAAAATCCGATAACCCAAAGGATATACAGTTAAAAATCCGAGCAGATAAGCAAACCATTGAAGATTTGGATTTTTGCTGTGAGAAAAGCAATTCAACAAGAAGTGACGTAATAAGGCTTGGTATCCAAAAGGTAAAAAAGGATTTGGAAGAAAAAGAAATAACGTAAACCGACACCGACTAAAGTTACAGCTTACGTTATCCACATCGACAAGGGAATTTGTCTGAAATTATTATACATCAGAAATTTTTCTTTGTCAAATCGGGCAGGTGCTTTTGGTATAAAGATACAAAAGCTTGCTCAAAATTTATACATTTTTACATATTGATTTTTGACNGTCAATAATATATAATTAAGACAGNCAAAAGTGAGGTGATGAAATGAGCCCCCGCACCGGCAGACCAACCGATAATCCTAANCCCTATAAAATAACAACGAGAATTGACGANGAAAGTAAAAAAATTCTNGATGATTATTGTGAGCAGGANAAAGTACCGCAAATGGAAGCTGTACGCAGAGGAATTAAAAAGTTGGAAAGCGATATAAAAAAGAAATAACGTAAACTTCAACCGACCAAAGTTACAGTTTACGTTATCCACATCGACAAGGGAATTTGTCTGAAATAATTATACATCAGATTTTCTTCCTTGTCAAGACCGAGAAAGGAAAATTTTTATGGATAATAATGAATTCAGCTTTGACGCACTTTTTAAATGCAGTGAATTCCGTAGGTGTGAAAGCACGAAAACAAGCTATGCTTACAATGAACTGGAACATTTTATCGGCAAAAACATCAAGGACGACGATATTGCAGACGAATTAAAATCGGATATCGAACATTACAGATGTTTAAGCTTTGACGACGGCTTCATACAGGGCTTCTGCTTTGCCGTCAAAGCAATAAAATTTTTAATGAAAATTTAGGAGGATCTTTCTATGGAAAAATTAAGATTTTACAACGCAAATATTCTCTCCGCAAAGGATATGACAATATCCTCGGGAGAGCTCCATACCTGCGGCGACAAAATAACCTATGTTGGAAACAACCCGCCAAAGGGAGAGTTTACCCGTGAAATAAACCTCTGCGGGAACTTGCTTATGCCCTCCTTTAAAAACGCACACACCCACTCGGGAATGACGTTCCTCCGTTCCTATGCGGACGATATGCCCCTGAACGACTGGCTTTTCAAGCAGGTATTTCCAATGGAGGACAAGCTTACACAGGACGACATTTACCACCTGACAAAGCTTGCCGCCCTTGAATATTTTTCGGGGGGAACTACCGCCTGCTTCGATATGTATTTCCACCCCGACTATATAGAAAAAGCCGCAATTGATACGGGCATGAGGCTTGTGCTCTGCGGCGCGGTCTCCGGCGGAGACAATCAGGCGGACTTTGATTCCGCCCTCACCCGCTTGGAGGATTTCCTCACTCGTTTCAACGGCAAAAATTCCCTTGTTTCCTTTAAAATGGGCTTCCACGCGGAGTATACCACACATATTTCCATACTTAAAGCAATCGCCGAGCTTGCAAGAAAGCACAAGCAGCCCCTTTACACCCACAACAGCGAGACCGCAAACGAGGTGCAGGGCTGTATTGAGCGGCACGGGAAAACGCCCACTGTTCTTTTTGAGGAGCTGGGTATGTTCGAGTACGGCGGAGGCGGTTTCCACTGCGTCCATATGAGCGACGAGGACTTGGAGATTTTCAAACGCCGCGGACTTTGGGCGGTAACGAACCCCTGCTCCAACTGCAAGCTTGCAAGCGGTATTGCGCCGTTGAATAAAATGTACGACATGGGAATAAATCTTGCAATAGGCACGGACGGTCCCGCAAGCAACAACGCGCTTGATATGTTCCGTGAAATGTATCTTGCTTCCGTTCTGCAAAAGATAAAGGAAAATGACGCCGCCGCAATGCCTGCGGACGCCGTTCTTAAAATGGCGGTATCGGGAAGCGCCCTTGCAATGGGCCTTACGGACTGCGACGAGCTTGCGGAGGGCAAAAAGGCGGACATTGTCGTTATCGACCTTGACCAGCCCAATATGCAGCCTCTTAACAACACTGTGAAAAACGTGGTGTTCGCAGGTTCAAAGAGCAACGTAAAGATGACCGTTTCGGACGGCGTTATCGTGTATGAGGACGGCGGCTTCCCTACCCTTGACAAGGAGAAGATCTTTGCAAAGGCTAATGAGATAATTGCGGCGAAAAAATGATTTTTCTCCGAAAACACTGCATAATGAGGATATAACAATGAACTTGCACCCCGCAAAAACCGTGCTTTGTGCAAATTTTAGAAAAAAATCCAAAAAAAGTATTGCAAAATTTTCAAAAATAGTGTAAAATAGATATATGCGGTATCACCCCGCCTATGTCGGGCTCGACTATGTCGGGATAGATACTTTAAAAAATCAAATTTCTTTTAGGAGGAAATTATTATGGCAGTTAAAGTTGCAATCAATGGATTCGGAAGGATCGGTCGTCTCGCATTCCGCCAGATGTTCGGTGCAGAGGGCTACGAGATCGTAGCTATCAACGACCTCACAGACCCCAAA
>JAAVHM010000014.1 GCA_014799675.1 Ruminococcus sp.
ACCTCGCCCGTAGCCATCATCTGCGTGCCGAGGGTACGTTTTGCATAAACAAATTTATCGAACGCCCATTTGGGGAATTTTACCACAACATAGTCCAAAGCAGGCTCAAAGCAGGCGTAAGTCTTGCCTGTTACCTGATTGATAATTTCGTCAAGGCTGTAGCCAATAGCTATCTTTGTTGCAACCTTTGCAATGGGGTAACCCGTCGCCTTTGAAGCAAGCGCGGAGGAACGGGAAACCCTCGGGTTTACCTCAATTACAGCATACTCAAAGCTTGTGGGGTGGAGCGCAAACTGACAGTTGCAGCCGCCCTCTACCTTTAGCTCGGAGATAATATTCAGCGCGGCGGTACGGAGCATCTGGTACTCCTTATCCGTCAGCGTAACGGCGGGAGCGATTACGATAGAGTCCCCCGTATGAACGCCCACGGGGTCGAAATTCTCCATGGAGCAGACGGTTATAACGTTGCCCTTGCTGTCGCGGATAACCTCGAATTCTATCTCTTTCCAGCCGCTTATGCACTTTTCGATAAGCACCTGCGTGATAGGCGAAAGCCGCAAGCCGTTTGTGGAAATGTCCCTAAGCTCGTCCTCGTTGTAAGCGATACCGCCGCCTGTTCCGCCGAGAGTAAAGGCGGGACGGACGATAACAGGGTAGCTTATTTCCTCGGCAAAGTCAACGGCGTCCTCAACGGTCTCAACGACTTTTGAGGGAATACACGGCTCGCCGATTTTTTCCATAGTGTCCTTAAAAGCCTGTCTGTCCTCGGCTTTGTGGATAGTTTCGGGGTTCGCGCCAAGAAGCTTCACGCCCTGCTCGTCCAGAAAGCCGCACTCCGCAAGCTGCATTGAAAGAGTCAGACCCGTCTGTCCGCCAAGGGTGGAAAGGACGCTGTCGGGCTTTTCGATTTCGATAATTTTTTTCACAACGTCAAGGGTAAGCGGTTCTATGTACACCTTGTCCGCCATAGCCTTGTCGGTCATGATAGTAGCGGGGTTTGAGTTGATAAGTACGACCTCCAAGCCCTCCTGTTTGAGAGCGCGGCAAGCCTGTGTTCCCGCATAGTCAAATTCGGCTGCCTGTCCGATAATAATTGGTCCCGAGCCGATAACGAGGACTTTCTTTATATCTTTTCTTAACGGCATTTTAGTTGACCTCCTAATTATTTTTATGTATGCAAATATTTTTTACTGATTATCTTATACGTCTTGCGTTTCTGTTTCAAATGTTATCATAAATGATTCAATAATATCGCTATTCTGATTTCTAATATCTACAACAATACGGCAGTCGCCATCTTTATAAATCAAACCGGAAAATTTTTCTCCAACGTTAATTTTATTAGGTTTGCCATATTTCTCTATAAATTTATCAACGTCATCACCTGCTGAAAAACCATTCAAACTTAATTTGCCGCTTAATTCCGAATAACCTATAACATTTACGGTATCAAAATCGACTTTTTTAGTATCGCAAATAGCATAAAAATGACCGCATATGTATTCGTCGTCACCATTTTTATAATCTATATATCCAGTAACAAATTTCCCAGTAAAATATTTGGTTTTTGTAACTTTTTTATTTTCTCCGGCACGTTTAAAACTGTCTTTAAGTTCTGATTTATCAACGCTGTAATTATCACCCAGAGTTTCAAGCAACTCGTTAAGTGTACACGGAAGTGAAATAGGAATACCGTTAATTTCAAGGTCATTTTTTAAAATATCCTCGATATTGTAATCACGTTCCTCGCCCTCGGCTAAGGTCTCAATATCTAACTCTGCTTCTTGGGGTANGGAGGTAGTTTCGGCTTCGGTTTCCTCCTCTTTAACCTTANGGAGAATTGTGNNGTTGCCTACTGTGCTTGTTTGCTCCTGCCCCGCCGAAACNTCGTCATTCTGCTGACAGCCGACCATACCGAAAANCAAACACGCCGCCGCAAGTACCGCCAAANATTTTTTCAACGGCATATCAGNTNTCCCCCTTGNTNTTCTTTATCATATCAATNAACTCGTCGAAAAGGTACGCCGTATCATGTGGACCNCCGCAAGCCTCGGGGTGGAACTGCACCGTAAAGCATGGGAAATTTTTATACCGCACGCCCTCGCAGGNCTGGTCGTTTGAGTTTTTGTGGGAAACCTCTCCCACCTCGGGAGAAATACTGTCGCTGACAACGGCGTAACCGTGGTTCTGTGAGGTAACAAAGGTCTTGTCCAGAGCAATGTCGTCNACAGGCTGATTTGCGCCTCTGTGACCGTATTTNAGCTTTTCCGTCCGCGCGCCGTTGGCAAGGGCGGTAAGCTGGTGTCCCAAGCANATNCCGAANGTGGGTATGCCAAGCTTGTTTATNTCTTTGAGATTTTCNATAATTTCCGTATTTTCCGCAGGGTCGCCCGGTCCGTTGGAAAGCATTATTCCGTCGGGGTTNAGAGCCTTGACCTGCTCNGCNGTTGTGNCNGCNGGNACNACNGTTACGTTACAGCCCCGTTTCAGAAGCTCACGNCTGATNTTGAATTTGTACCCGAAATCAAACAGAGCAACGTGGTANTTNGGTTCGTCCGCCTTGAAAAATTCCTGCTCCTTGACGGTNACGGANTTTACNGCGTTNACNATTTTGAACTCNTTTATCTGCTTCAAAAACTCGTCCTTTTTCTCGTAAACATTCTCCGTGGTTATAACGCCGTTCATAACGCCGTGTTCACGGATAATTCTNGTCAGACAGCGTGTGTCTATTGAGTGTATNCCGATAATATTGTGCTTTTTAAGGAANTCGTCCACGTTCCCCTCNCNGCGGAAATTNGAGGGAGCGTTGCACCACTCACGAACCACATAGCCGCTTACCACGGANGTGTTGGANTCNTAGTCCGTATCGTTCACNCCGTAGTTTCCGATAAGGGGGAACGTCTGGGTGACGATCTGACCGTAGTAGCTNGGGTCGGAGAGGGTTTCCTCATAGCCNGTCATGCTNGTTGCAAAAACGATCTCGCCGAAGGACGTACCCTTTGCGCCGAAGCTNTAGCCCTCNAACACCCTGCCGTCCGCAAGCATAAGATACGCCTTGTCGCCTAAATTAAATAAAGACATTTTACCAGTCCTCCTACTAGAAGATAGAAGCCAGAGGCTGGAGGCTGGAGATCAGTCTCCCCTCTGTTTTCTATTGCCATAAATTTTTTATTGAAACGTTGTGTATTACCTTATAAAATGCGTCGGCGTCCATNCTTCNTTNTCGGGAAGTCCGTATTTTTCCTTGCCGAGGGCAATGCTTTTCATAAGAAAAGTCATNTTNCTTGCAAGGACGCGCATGGTCTGTTTGCCCTCTTCGTCAAGCTCCGCCTGACCCTGCTCTCTGCCGTGAATACTGTTCCANTACTGGCTTGAAGCAATGGGCATATTGCAGATAGTGAAGAACTTGTTCAGCTCGTCAAAGGTTGCCGAACAGCCTCCTCTTCTGGCGCATACAACGCTTGCGCCGACTTTCATTGTCTTGTCAAAATGTGTGCTGTAGAACANTCTGTCCAGACAGGCTATCAATGTTGCGTTTGCGGAAGCATAGTAAACGGGACTTGCGATAACAAGACCGTCCGCTTCTTCAAATTTNGGAGCAAGCTCGTTTACGATATCGTCGAACACGCACTTGCCTTTCTCNAAGCANTTNCCGCAGGCGATACAGCCTCGNATATCCTTGTTTCCNACCTGTACNGTCTCNACNTCAATTCCGTCTGCTNTNAAAACANNTTCCATTTCTCTTATGGCAATTGTTGTATTTCCGTTTACTCTNGGACTGCCGTTGATAATCAATACTTTCATATGAACCTCCGCAAATTCAGATTTATTTAGNTTGGTTATGTATGCTCACGATTGATTTTATTAATGCACATAAAAATCGCTGAAACACTATTTTTTATTTCTTATACGCATTACTGCAAATGCGATCAACGATACCACAACAAAGCCTACGGTATAGTTGATAAAAATATCTCTGTAAGCGGTACTTGCCAATTCAACTGTAAGCCCTCTCATAAATACATAAAGGAACGCAAGCAGCATTGTCGGTACATAAACACTCAAAGTCTTTAACCAAAAATTTTTGACATGAAGATTTTTTATCAAAGCAAATGCTGTAACAACTATCAGTACAATTACCGCGCGGTCAAGCTCGTGCCAGTTTCCCGAAGGGTCTTCAAATGTTCCGCCTGCTAAATATATAACACTGTTTGTAATCGTTGCAAGCGTATACAGACCGCAATACAACAGCAAAATGCTTCTTAACCAATCGTTCCATATTTTTTTCATACTGTTTGTTCTCCTCAAAACTCTACTTCTTCAAAGCAGCAACAAACCCCGTAATATCCTCTCTCATGCGTATGCACTCACGCCTTGCCGCGCCTGCAAAATCATGCGGGTCGCAGCCCTCCTCCTTTTGATAAGCGCACATAACCGCGCGGGACGAGTTCACAATTGCCCCAAGACCCTTTTGGTCGAAAGCCTTTGCAACGCCCTCTGCGCCGCCGCCCTGCGCTCCGTAGCCGGGGACAAGGAAAAATGTGTGGGGAAGCTTTGCACGCATTTCCACAAGCTGTTGGGGATAGGTCGCTCCCACAACCGCGCCCACTGCGGAGTAACCGTATTCGCCCACGGTTTCCTCTCCCCACTTTTCGCACATATTGCCCATTGTCTCGTAAACCGTTTTGCCGTCATCAAGAACTCTGTCCTGCAATTCTCCCGAAGACTTGTTGGAAGTCTTGACAAGAACAAAAATACCCTTGTCATTTTTCTTGCAAGCCGCCGTAAGGGGAGCGATACCGTCCGTGCCGAGATAGCCGTTTACGGTGAGAGCGTCTGCGCCGAAGCCCTCGAAAGCCTTGCCGTCCACGTCCGCAGAACCGAGATAAGCGTTTGTGTAAGCTTCCATAGTCGCGCCTATGTCGTTGCGCTTGCCGTCAACAATGACAAACATACCTTTATTTTTTGCGTATTCAATTGTTTCGTGCAGAGCCTTAACGCCCTGCCAGCCGTACATTTCATAGTACGCCGCCTGGGGCTTTACCGCGGGGACAATATCGCACACCGCGTCAATAATAGCCTTGTTGAAGCGGAGCAAAGCTTCCGCCGCGCCGTTCAGATCCCTGCCCTTTTCTGCAAAGGCTTCCTCCCTCAAAAATTCGGGGACGTAGTCCAGCTTAGGGTCAAGTCCCACCACCGTGGGGTTTCCTGTTTCAATAATTTTCTTGATAAGTCTGTCGAATGACATAGTATCTCTCCTTTTACAGTTTATAGTTTATAATGTACAGTGTACAGTTGATAGTTTACGCTGACAAATAACTGTCAACTATACACTGTCAATTGTCAACTGCGAAGCGGACTATCCCGTCCGTAATCGTCATAATATTTCTGCCTTTAAGCCTTTCGCCCTTGAACACCGTGTTATGGGACTTTGAGTGCAGCTCCTCGGGCTTGACCGTCCACTCTCTTTCAAGGTCAACCACCGCAATATTTGCCTTTGCGCCCACCTCGATTTTCGGAACGTCCACACCCAAAAGCTTTCTCGGGTTCACCGCCATAAGCTGTACGATTTTATTCAGGGAAATTTTCCCCGTGTGGTAAAGCTGCGTAAGAGTTACCGCAAGAGAAGTCTCCAACCCCACAACGCCGTTGGGAGCTTTTTCAAAATCAGCCTTTTCGCTTGCGGCGTGGGGAGCGTGATCGGTAACGATACAGTCCACCATGCCGTCCAGAACCGCTTCAAGAACCGCAGCCCTGTCCGTCTCCGTGCGGAGGGGCGGGTTCATTCGGTAATCCGCGTCCCGCGCAAGAAGCTTTTCCTCGGTATATGTAAAATAGTGGGGACAGGTCTCGCAGGTCACATTTATGCCCCGCCGTTTAGCGTCCCGAATAATTTCGATACTTCCCTTTGTGGAAACGTGGCAGATGTGGATATGCGCCCCGCATGAGTCCGCAAGAGCGATTTCCCTCGCTGTAATGCTGTCCTCGGAAGCCCTGTCCATGCCCTTGACCCCAAGCTTTTGGGAAACCTTTCCTTTGTTCATGATACCGCCGTTTATGATGTGCAAGTCCTCGCAGTGGGAAGCCGCAAGCAAGCCGTTTTCTTTGCTCTGCTCCAACGCCTGCCGCATAAGCTCGGCGTTTTCAACAGGTCTGCCGTCGTCGGAAATTATCTTCACGCCAAGCCTTTTCCAGTCGTAAAGCTCCCCGCCTTTCATGCCCTTTGTAATGCAAGCCGCGGGGTAAACCTCAACGCCCGTGTTTTTCGCCTTTTCCAGTATGTAATCCACCGTCTCCCTGCTGTCGATTGGAGGGTTCGTATTGGGCATACAGACCACGCCTCCGACGCCTCCCGCAAGAGCCGCCGAACAGCCTGTGAGAACGTCCTCCTTGTGTGTCTGCCCCGGGTCGCGGAAGTGGACGTGCATATCAAAAAGCGTTGGCATAACCGCAATTTTCCCGCCGCCGTCGATAACCCTGTCTGCCACGTGGCCGAGACCTGCTCCAATTTCCTTTATAACGCCGTCCGCAATAAAAATATCGCAGATCTTTTCGTTTTCACCGTCAGCCGTTATTACGTTTTTCAGCAAAATTTTTTCCACAATTTTTCTCCTTATTCAAGAATAATTACCTTATCCTCGCCGTCTGCTTCTTTCATCATCACCTTGACCGCTTCGTCCAGCGAGGTTGGAACGTTTTTCCCAACATAATCGGGACGTATCGGCAGTTCACGGTGTCCCCTGTCAACCAAAGCCGCAAGCTGTATGCTCTTTGGTCTGCCCCGCTTCATAACAGCGTCAATGGCGGCGCGTGCGCTTCTTCCCGTAAAAATAACGTCGTCCACGATAATGACCCGCTTGTCCCGAACGTCAAAGGGAATGTCCGTCCTGTCCACATTTTCGGAATATTTTTCGTCGTCCCGATAGGCTGTTATGTCAAGAATTCCCACCTCTGTAGGAACTCCCTCCAGCTCTTTCACCTTTCCCGAAATTCTCTCCGCAATGTACACACCTCTGGAAAGTATTCCCACAAAACAGAGATTTTCCGCGCCCTTGTTGCGCTCGATTATTTCGTATGAAATTCTGGCGATCGCCCTTGAAACGGCGTTTTCGTCCATTATCACAGCTTTTTGATTAAGATTTCCCTCCAAGAACGTCACCTCCGAAAAAAATACCTGTCCGCAAGAAACAGACAGGTATTCAACTTATACTATTATATTTAATTGCGGAAATTTGCAAATTGCCCGCAGAAAACACATACTTACAGCTACACCGTACACTATGCGCCTTGTATAAGTGACTGCCTTGTCGATCTCACGGGATCAACTTAAAGGTTGTCCAACTTTAAACATTATAGCACATTTAAAACAGTATGTCAACCGCTTTTTGCCGTTTTATCCTAATTTTTAATCAAAGTGCAGACAAAAAACCCGCGCAAAACCGCATATACGCAAGCTTTTGCTTGATTTTTTGTGCACTTTTTGATTAAAAATTAGTATTAACAGAATAATCACAATTTCTGCCGAACGTCGTCTTATCCTAATTCACGATAAAAGTGCAGACAAAAAATCTGCGTGAAAATCATATGCGCAAATTTTCACTTGATTTTTTGTACACTTTTTATCGTGATTTAGGATTACGGGAAGTCTTCTTCCTCTTCTTCGGAAGCCCCGCCGCTGTCCGAGCCTTTATTTTTATGCCTCATTTCCGCCCAACGGATTTTAAGAGTATCCATAGCCTCGGAATAGGAAACAGACCTAAGCTGCGGGAAAGCCTTTAAAAGTCTCTCAACAGAGCTGTCCTTTATTTCCACAAGCTTTTCAAAACGCTCACGCCAGTCGCTGATCTTGAAGTCCTCCGCTTCGACAATTTTTCCGTACTCACGCTCTATCTCGTCGATTTTCTGCTTATCCCTTCTGTGGGTAAAGTATTTGTAATATTTTTCCTTCCACTCGTAGTAATACTTCTCTTTCCATTCCTGGGTCTTTGCGTCGGCAGACTCCACTATCTTGTCGTAGCGTTCCTTTGTCTCCAGCGTTTTTTCAGCAAGGTTACCGCCGATCTTTACCGCGCTCAAAAGCATTACCTTTGAAATTTCGTCTATCTGTTTAAGACGGTTGTTAAGCTCGTTTACCGCGCAGATCGAGGAAATAAGGTCTATAACGATAAGCACCGACCACAGGCAGATAAGTCCCAGACCCATTTTTATGGGTATAAGGTCAACGACCCTTTCCACCATTGGGTGGACTATCCTTACCACGATAACGCAGCCCAGTCCCCAAAGAATGGAAATTTCGGGGCATATGTACCCTTTGTAGTTGAATTTTTTGTTGGAATAATCCCACCACCTTGCGCCGAACATTTTCTCCATGCCCAAGCCCACAAGCAGTTCAAATGTGGTACACAATATCATTGTAGACAAAAACAGCGGCAGAAACGTGTGGGATATGGGACGGAAAAATATTACCACCATAAGCACGCCGAAGCCGTATATAGGGCATATCGGCATATTCAGGAAGCCGCGGTTCTGGTACTCCCCTGTTTCCAGCGTCATGTCGCAGACCTCTATGCACCAGCCGATAAACGACCAGAAAATAAACATATGAAACATCTGATAAAGACTGTATTCAAGAAACGGTATCGTTTCCATAAAATTCCTCCAAAAATCAAATTTGTCAAGCATTATATATTATACCACATATAATATACTTGTCAAGGGCTTGAAGAAAATTGTTACCGTTTTGAAATAATTTTTCCGTTTTTCCACGGGACATACAAAAAGGCTGTCAAATAACAGCCTAATACTGTAGAAAAAGCATAAATTTCCGTTTAGAAGCTAGATGCAAGAGACTAGAGACTAGAATTGACAGGGGAAAATATTGCTGCGGAAACGTCTTCTAGCTTCTAGCCTCCTGCCTCTTGCCTCTGGTAAACGAAAATTTATCACCTATACTCATTTATTCAATGCACGCTTGCCAATATCTGTGCGGTAGTGAGCGTTCTCGAAATTAATTTTCTTTACCGCGGCGTAAGATTTGTCCAAAGCCGCCTGCAAGGTCTCCCCCGTTGCGGTAACGCCTATGACCCGTCCGCCGTTGGTGTAGAACTTTCCGTCCGAAAATTTTGTTCCCGCATGGTAAACGAAAACGCCGTCCGCCTGACCCTTGTCGTCCATGCCCTGCATTTCAAGTCCCTTGGGGTAGCTCTTGGGGTAGCCGCCGCTTGCCATTACTACGCAGGAGCAGTACTCGTTCTTCCACTTAATGTCAAGGTCTGCAAGAGTGCCGTTGTACACCGCTTCAAAAATGTCAACCAGATCGGTATCTAAAAGCGGCAGGACTACCTGCGTTTCGGGGTCGCCGAAGCGGCAGTTGTACTCTATCACCTTTACGCCCTTTGGGGTCGCCATAAGTCCGAAATAGAGACAGCCCTTGAAAGTCCTGCCCTCGGCTTTCATTGCCTTTATCGTCGGCAGGAAAATATTTTCCATGCACTCCTTTGCGGCGGCTTCGGTGTAGAAAGGGTTGGGAGCGATAGTTCCCATACCGCCCGTGTTGAGACCCTGATCGCCGTCCAGAGCGCGCTTGTGATCCATTGAGGATATCATGGGGACGACAACGTTTCCGTCCGTAAAGGAAAGCACGGAAATTTCAGGACCTGTGAGGAATTCCTCAACAACAAGCTTTGAGCCGCTTTCGCCGAAAATTTTGTCCTCCATAATGGAGTGTACCGCGTCCACGGCTTCCTGCTCGTTCTGCGCGATAATAACGCCCTTTCCGAGAGCAAGACCGTCCGCCTTTACAACAGTTGGGTAGTAATTCTGCTCCTTTATGTAAGCTATCGCCTTGTCCGCCTCGGAGAAAGTCTCGTATGCGGCGGTAGGTATTCCGTATTTTTTCATAAGGTCTTTGGAGAAAACCTTGCTGCCCTCGATAATTGCCGCCGCCTTGTTCGGTCCGAAGGTCATTATACCCTCTGCGCCCAGAGCGTCCACCATACCAAGAACCAGCGGGTCGTCGGGAGCGACCACAACCATGTCAACCGCAAGCTTTTTCGCAAGAGCAACAACGCCGTCTATGTCGGTCGCGCCAACGTCGAAACACTCCGCATAGCGGGAAATACCGCCGTTTCCGGGGGTGCAGTAAAGCTTTTCAACCCGCTTGCTTTCCGCAAGCTTCATGATAATGGCGTGTTCACGACCGCCGCCGCCTACTACTAAAATTTTCATATTTTCACGTTCCTTTCAAATTTATTCGGTAAATTCAAAGCTGTTAAAAATTTCTTCAAAATCTTTCAAGCTTTTGTCGTAGTTACCATAAGGCATAAATGTAATGCAGTAAGAATTTTTACCTTTGTTTCCTGAATACTGCGTCAACCCGCTGCTGTCCTCAAGCCTTATCCAATCCTGCCCGCCGCGGTTGATTATATCCGCCTTAAAATCAGTACTCCCCAAATCTTCATATATTTCTTTTTTGATTTTTAATTCCTCATTTATGTCAATATCCGATGCATCGTCATATCCCGTGATAGGAATAACTTCAACAAAAAAATATGTACTCTCATTTTCCTTATGGGCAAACTGCACTGCTCCGCTGTCATACTTATAATAAAATTCCCATTTATCGGCGGAATAACTAAACTCGTACCCCTCGCCGCCGTAGACCTCTTTTCCCCCGCCGCACCCCGTCAGCAAAAGCATTACAGCAAGGGAAAGGAAAAATAATTTTTTCATTTTATAGATCCTTTCAAAATTTAATCCACAAATTCAAAGGTGTCCAAAGCCGTTTTCATTTCCGCAGAAGCAGCTTCAAGGCTGCCGGCAGGCGAAAAGAAATTCAAAGCGTACTGAACGCCGTTTCTTGCCGTACACAGCATTTGCATAATCTCTCCGTCTCCAATATCCGCAGTAACTCCCGACCACGTTACGCCGCCGATAGTGACTGTGTCCTCGCTGATGATATCTAATTCCAATTCTTCACACTGCTCTTTTATTATCACGCCGATTTCTTCGGCGGAAATATCGGCATTTTCGGCAGGCAGGTCATTTTTGCCTATGTTGAAAAACACGCCGTCCGTGCTGTTGTGAAAAAATGTCAGACTGCCGTCGTTTTCAAGAAATTCAGTCCAAACCTCTTTGTCGGGGGTTATATTGTAATAATGCACAATTTCAACATTTTCGGGCAAAGCATGATCGGACGTATCCCCTGTTGTCTCAACAGCAGTATCATTTTTCCCGCACCCCGTCAGCGCAAGCGCAAACAGTGCAAGAAACACGCATAAAATCTTTTTCATAATGAACTCCTTTTATCGGGACGGCTGCCTGTATTGGCATAAACCCGTCCCCTACGCATTAATACGGTAACTTTTCAAAAACCGCCCTGTAGACCTTGGATTTAAACTCACAGCTCCCGTCGATTTTTTGATATGAACCGTATCCCGAAAAGGTCAAGCCGCACTTTTCCATTACCCTGCCCGAAGCGGGATTGCCCACAGCGTGCTGTGCCATAAATTTTCTTGCGCCGCAGCTTTCAAAGGCGTACTTTATCATAGCTTTGGTCGCTTCGGTACAATAGCCCTTGTTCCAGCAGTCGAAGCGGAAGCAGTAGCCAAATTCCCAAAAGCCGTCAGTTGCTTCATCAGGCGATTTGCTTAGATGTATGTCCCCGCTGCCCATAAGCAGACCGTCCGACTTCCTTACAAAGCCCCATATGCCGCTGCTGCCGTTTTCCAGCCACTCACGCACTTGCTCCGCCGAGGAATAGGTGCTGTAGTTCATATACTTTGTGACACGTTCATCTCCCGTCCATTGAAAGACAGCCTCCGCGTCGTCAACAGTCAGGGGACGGAGTATCAGACGTTCCGTCTCAATTGTCGGAATCATTGCAATACACTCTCCTTGTGTTTTTGTCAGTCTAAAGCTGTTCCAAAACAACATAGTAATTATACCATAATATCAAAATTTAGTCAATCGGGAAATGGATATAAATTTTCCCCGCTTACGTAAAACAGACAGATACCTCATAAAAGCATCTGTCTGTTTTGTATGCCGCCTGACATATTTTCAATCGGACAAAAAATATTTTTTCATATAAGTATATTCGGAAACCGTCTCTTTAAATCCCAGCGTATCATATAAATGATAGCCGTCCCTTGTGGCTTTTAAGTCCACAAAATCCAGTCCGAATTTTTCCGCGTCTGACAGAAGCTCCTGCATTACACGCTTTGCAAGACCCTTTCGCCTGTAATTCGGAAGCGTGTAAACATTATAGACCGTCCCCGTTCTTCCTGTGATAAAGCTGGGATTTGCAGGCTTTTCCGTTATCACCAAAAAGGCGCAGGAAACTATAACGCCGTCCTTAGCCGTATAAACGAAAATATCTTTATTCAAATGCTTTTCAAAATATTCGGGCAGGACGCTTATCAGCTTTTGCCTTGTGTCCTCCGATAAGCCGCCGTGGTCTTCCTCAATATATGCCATTCGCATATCGACCAACGCAGGTATTTCCTCTGCGGTTGCCTTTTCAAATATCATATGTACGCCTCCGTAAGCTTAGTATAGCTTTATAATTTACTGCAATTTTATTTTATCTGAATAATAATTCAGCCATTTTGAATTTTCACAGCAATAAAAAATCATATCAAAATGATGATTGATAGCTATAAACCAATCTAAATCATCATTGAAAATATATACTTCATCTAATTCCCAATAAAAATGCGTCAAAATATCTGTCAAATCATTCCTGCTCAATTGTAATATGACGTGCTTGTCATTATCGTCAAAGCAATAACTGTCTATTGCAATTAAATATTTATCTTCAGTAAATATTTCTTTGATAGCATTATGGTATTCATTTTGCCTACAGCTTAATTTTTTTTGTGAAATAAATTTCGGAGATTTATAATTACTCCATAAATAATGAATTTCTTTTTTATCGGCAATTGAACATAATTTTTCTAACAGCGAAATATTATTTTCATTTTCTAAAAATAACGGTCTGTCCAAAGACAAAGCATAATTCAAAAATTCGTCATATGTCAATCTTCTCACTCCAATTAATATTGGTTTTTAATAAAAAATGTTAATTGTATTATTAAAACGAAAATCGTCCCGAACAAGTCAAGACGATTTCCCTGCTGGTGCGGGTAACAGGACTTGAACCTGCACGTCGGGGACACCAGATCCTAAGTCTGGCGCGTCTGCCAATTCCGCCATACCCGCATATTATACTTGTATTATATCAGAAAACACATATTTTGTCAAGCCATACGCCAAAACTTGACTTTTTTCAGAATATGTGGTATAATTATTTTATAAAAATTTATTGAAAAGGGGCAGTTACCATGCAGTATGAAATCAAAGGCACGCCGTTTCCCGTTGTGATTTGCAGGCTTGAACCGAACGAGACCGTTTGCTGTCAGAGGGGCGGTATGTCATGGATGTCGCCCAATATGCAGATGTCCACAAACGCAGGCGGAGGTATCGGCAAGATGTTCTCCCGCGCGGTTTCGGGCGAATCAATGTTCCAGAACAAATACACCGCTGTGGGCGGCGTTGGTGAGATAGCTTTCGCTTCCTCCGTACCGGGACACATTCTTCCCGTTGAGATCTCCGCGTCTCGGACTATCGTTGCTCAGAAGTCCGCATACCTTGCTTCAAGTCCCGACGTTGACCTTAGTATTTTCTTCCAGAAAAAGCTTGGCGCAGGCTTCTTCGGCGGCGAGGGCTTTATTATGCAGAAGCTTAGCGGAAGCGGCATTGCGTTCCTTGAAATTGACGGAAGCATTGTTGAGTACGACCTTGCTCAAAACGAGTCAATACTTGTTGACACGGGTTATCTTGCGGCTATGGACGCCACCTGCTCCATTGACATTGAGACCGTAAAGGGTATCGGCAACGCTCTGTTCGGCGGCGAGGGATTTTTCAACACAAGAGTAAGCGGTCCGGGGCACGTTTGGTTACAGACAATGCCTATTTCGTCCATTGCAGGCTCTATCAGACCTTACATACCGACAGGAAATTGATTTGCATAATAACGATCAAGTCCGAGAATTTTTTGTTTTCTGACTTTTTGTTTTTATTAAACTTTCAAATCGCCTGTGTAATTCATAAAAGCATGAACTTTTTGCTCACGTCCGCCTTAAATTCTCCCTCAAAATCGGAATACTCCGCCGCAAGGGTGTAGGTGTCGTCGATTTCCAAATCCACAAAGCCCCGATACGCCTTTGCCGTACCGAAATTTTCAACAACGCCGCCTTTGGAATTATACAGCACGAAATTGACCGTGCCGCTTTTAACGTTTGTATTTAGAGAAATTCTTACCCTGTCGCCGCTGCTGCCCTTGAAAGAAACTTCTGAGCTTGCGGTTTTGGCTTCTCCGACAGGGACGCTCATGCTGATATTTCCCAAGGGCTTGTTTTTCATAAGAATGACCGTTGTCAGGACTGCTCCAAGCAGGACTGCCGATGATATTGATATTACTGCGATTTTCTTTTTCATATTTTTTGCACCTCCAAATGCTTTTTCTCGGGAACATATTTTATAAAAATAATTGCGGCTATAACCGTAAAACCTATTCCGCCGACAATTCCGACCGCACTCGGACCAATAAACGGGTTTGGTTTCGTCTGCATAAAAAGCACCGACGGCGAAAACTTATCCATTGCGTTGAGCGCGGCATGGAAAACAACGGGACACCACACCGACTGTGTTTTTGAAAACAAAAATGCTTCAATAATTCCGAGAATAACACAATGTACCGTCATTGCGAAAATTCCCAATATTTGGTGTTCGCTGCCGTAGTTGAAGCCCATTGCAATTATGGGGGCGTGCCAAAGTCCCCAAATTACACCGTCGATTATTACAGCGGTTCTGTAACTGAATTTTTGGTTAAGTTTCGGTAGCAGGTAACCTCTCCATGCAAATTCTTCTCCGAGACATTGGAGAAGTCCCATGATAGGATTTATCAGTACCGCCAGCGGTATCATGACCGCAAGCTGTTTGAAATATTCCGTAACTGTTTCGCTGCCTGTTTCCAAAGCGTATTGGGACAAAAGCGGCTCCCAATTGTTTCTGAAAATCAGAAAATACACGGCTGCTCCCGCATAAGCGGCGACGGGCGTTCCCAAATAAGCCGCAAGATACCATTTCAAATTACCCTTAAAATGCGGCTTCAAGTACAGATCTGCAAAGCCCTCCTTTGTGACAAGCCTTGTAATTATCACGCTTGCCGCAGGGGTAAACATCAAAATTGTAAGGAAAATATTATTCCCGTAAACATAGTACAAGCCGCTGAAAATTGCCAACAATATTAACGCTGAAATTCCAAAACAAATAAATCTTTTTTTCTCAATATTCATGCTGCTTCCCTCCCATGTTTTTTCAGCAAAATTACTGCAATCACCGTAAAAATAAGATACGCCCCTATGGAGACAACGGAAGCCTCCGCGCCGAACTCCCCTCCCGTGATAAGGACATTTTTTGTTTCCAGCACATAGTTGAATATGCAGCTGTCCATAGGTTCGGTATAAATATTCAGAATACCGCTTGCCATGCACATATTCCATATGGCGTGCATAAACGCTGACGACCAGATACTGCCGCTTTCGTATGTTACGAGTGAAAAAAGTATTCCCACGATACTTCCCGCAACAAGAAGCTGGATAAAGCTGACAAGAGACAGCTTCCCGTTCAAAGCGTGAGCCGCACCGAACAGCGCGGAGGGTACAATTACCGCCACGACCTTATTCCAGCGCATTTCAAGGGCTTTCATAATGACACCGCGGAAAACGGCTTCCTCAACCGCGCCAACGGCAAGTCCCGCAACAAATACCGAGGTGGTTATGCTGTCTGCGATTTGCGCGCCGTCCATTTCGGGGTTGTCCCAATGACCTGCTGTCATTAGAAGTCCGAAAATCACGATCGCGGGCATGATAAACGCCGACACAGCCCAAATCGGCTTGATTTTGCAGCTTGTGATACGGCAGTCCGAAAGGGTCGCGCCGAGAATTTTCCCGCAGATTATTTTCAGAACGACAAGCGCAAGCAGCGGGTACAGAATTGCTGCAAGGACGTTCCCTGCGGCTTTTGGAAGTCCGAGGACGATAATTCCGCTTCCTGCAAGCATTGCAAGAAGTTGGGTAACGACCAATGCCGCTATTGCCGATAATGCTCCCACAACCGCGCGCCATGCGGGGATTTTTTCTGTTTTGTTCATATTAACACTCCTAATTTTTATTTTATAATATTATATAATATATAGTATAGGAGTGCAAGCAATTTTAGTTTGCATTTGCAAAAAAATTACGCAACTATCGGTTGCGTAATAAAATCAATTTAAAATTAACATTGGCTACTGCTCGTCGCCATAATTGCCTTTGGAAAAATCCCAAAGCTGCCATGTCCAATTTCCGTAAACATCGCTGTAGGCTACCCTGCGCAAAAATTCCGCCGCATTGTCGTCAAGTATATGTCTGCCGTCCGCTGACGCAAAAACCGCCGTTTTTCTGCCGTCCCTCAAAGGGTAAAGATAAACAATAATGTCGAACTCGGGATCGACCGCAGGGACGGTTTCATCATACGGTCTTACGTAATAATCGCTGTCCCAGTCAATTGCGGCAAAATCTTCCATTAGCATTTCATAGCTCATCTGCGAAAAAATATTTCCCACAGTCTTAACGTTTTCCGCCAAATCCCAAACAGAATTATCGCAGGAATAAAGCTTGCGGGTAAATGCGTTTTCGTCAAAGGTATCGCTTTCCGAAGTTCTGTAGGTCATGGTATAGACCGTGCCGTCCTCAAGAATACAGAAAAAATAACTGGCGGATTCGTCCATAAAGCCGTCGTGATATACCCAGCCCTCCGCGGTCAGCAGCAGGTTGTCAACAGTCAGTTCCATAGCATTTGCAGGGTCATAGGGCGTTGTTTCGGTAAGCGTGACAGTTGTTTTCGCAGAGGTAACAATTTTTTTCTGTGTGGTCGTAACGGTTGTTTCCTCATTTTTTTCGGTATTGACCGTACTTGCTTCCGTTGTTTCAGAAACCGTTGTAACGCTTGTTTCTGTGGTTTCTGTCTCGCCGCTTGTGTCATTTTCTCCGCAGGAGGTCATGGTTACTGCAATAAGAAGCGCTGCCAAAAGCTTGGATTTTTTCATTTTTATCACGTCCTTTCTTATCTTTAATACAATTTAAAAGGGCGAAATTTTTCATATTAAATGTTAATTTTTTACGAAAATTTATGTGCAATATAATGTCAAATCGTATTAAAAAGTCCCCTGTTAAAATCGGCTATCTTCTTAAAATCCATATCGTCGGTAATGGAAGCCACCCCACCCGCCTGACTAAAAGTGCCAAGCAAAGGCACATTTTCAAAAGCCGTGCCGATCAGTTCCTTTGAAGCCGCCCACGAAAATTTTTCCGCAAAAATTACCTTGATGTCCCTGCCGAAATAGCTTTCTATCTTGTAATCAACAGGCTCGGTAAGTCCGCTTGCGTTGTGAAGCTCCGCCGTAAGAGCCTGCGCTTCGGCAAGCTTTTCCTCCCGCTGTGAAAGGCTTTCTGCGGACAATGCGCCGCTTATCGCCTGCTTGATTTTATCGTCAATATCAAGTTTTCCGAAAGCCGTCCCGAACCATTTGCTGTAGGGCGCATACGCTTCCTTATACAAAAAGCACAGCCGCATAAGACGTTCGCAAATTCTTGAGCATATTATTTTTGAACCGATATCGTCCCCGCACTCGCCGCAGCGTTTTACAAAGGCTTGCTCCGAGGCGATTATTTCCCAGTTTGATGCGATAAGGTACAGCTTCACATCTTTCGGGTAAAATTTTATTTTTGAAATTATTTCGGCGCAGTTCAAACCGTCAGTAAAAAATTTTCCCGACACAAGCGAAAGAAGCCTGTGTTCGGAAAAGGAAAGCCACTCATGTGGCTTGATATTATCGAGGTCGGCTGTGCCAATTTCCTCTGTCAAAAATTCCTCAAAGGTCTTAATAAAAACAAGCGAGTTGACCCTTCCCGTACCGATAAGCTTAGGCTTTTGGACGCCGTTGTCGTTGGGGTTCGGCTCGGTGAAATTCACGCTGTACCCCTCATAAGTATAGGGAAGCCCGCTGCACAAAGCCTGAAAAATTTCGTCCTTTAGTGAAATATCTTCCTTGCTCAAAAACATATAAAAGCGGGGTCCCCACATATGGTCGGTGGAAATCGGGTCGTCGTACCCCAGCACGTCAGAGCCGTAGCCTATCAGCCCCGCGGAATATTTCAGCTTGGGAAAATTTTCCTCAATAATTTTTTTGGCGCAGGTGTTGAAAAAGCTTTCGCAAAGCTCCATTCCCTTTATAAATTTGGTCATTTAAAAATCTCCTTAATCCGCAACGATAACCCCATAGCTTTTGCAAATGTCGGACAGCTTCATTGCAACGCCCTTGCCCGAGGGGACAAGCTCCCAAACGCCGTCCACACGTTCAAAGCCGCAGGCAAGTATCGTCCTGCAATTGATATTTTTTTCAAGCTTCATTCTCATACGGACGCCGTTTTCGCAGAGGAAGCTTATTTCGCCGTCGATAAGCTTGCTGAACTGCTGCCAATGCTTGTCGCCGTAAATCGAAAACAGCAGGGTCATATGGTTCACGTCCGCGGGGATACTGCGGAAGTCGATAAACATTGCACGTTCGCCGTTTGCGCTGTCGTTCATGTAGCGGACGCTGCCGCAGGGCGACTGCATATTTCCGAAAAATATCATGTCGTTATTTCCCCCGACCTTGCCCCTGTCATTCAGCATGAACAGGTACGCGTCAATGTCAAGCTTCATTCGCATTCCTCTGCAAAGCAGTTCTATGCGGTACTCTCTCGGCGCAAGGGGTATCCTCCTGCCGCTGAAAATTTCCGTTTCGTCTGCCTTGGAATAGTTCAGCCTTTCGCTGCGCTTTGGGTTACGCTCCTCCTCGGTAAGAACAACACGCTCGCTGTCGGGCGCGGGCATTGCCGACAGGCTTGCTATATCAAGCCCGTCAAGCATTTTCTGATAATTGTATGGAGCTTCCCTGTCCACCGAATAGAGCATATAATTCTGCGGGGACGGCTCGTCTGCGCCGCCCGCTTCGCCGCTTATGAAAATTTTCCTCGTTATGCCTGTCACTGACGAGGTTATAAAAATATTTCCGTAAATAATTGAACCGCTGCGAAATTTCCCGGCGGTAACGGTTATATTGTTGTAGCCTCTTGAAAGTGTATCCTGGGAAAGCTTTACATCATAAATGCCGCAGCGTATTTCCGCCTCAACGGGAGAATATATCTCCATGGAAAAGGACTCCCTGCGTTCCGCGGGAAGCCTGCCCAGATCAAGCATTTTGGGGAAGCCCCAGTACTGCTCTTCACCCTGTATGCCAAGAACAGAACCGTTTACCTCAACCTCCGAAAAGACAGCGTTTTTGCCGCGGCAATAAACCGAGATATACTGCTGCTCGGGAATATTGTCGGAGGTAAGCTCCACCTTTAAATTGTTTACCGTAACAACCTCCGCTTCTATAACAAGCACAGGACCCGACGAATTCCACAAAAGCGCGCCGCCGCCGTTTACCGTGCAGCTTTTGCGTATGAAAAATCTTCCCTCGAACTCTCCGCAGGGGAGGTTCACAACGCCGCCCTTTGGATCGTCCAGAAGCTTTTGTATATCAATGCCCGACAATATAACACCACCTTTTAAAGTTGATAGTTGACAGTGTACAGTTGATAGTTGAACTGTAAGTTTAGATTTTATACTTATCGTACCGTACTGTTAGTTTAATATTTGAACCGATAGTTTAAAACGCTATTCCCGCCGCTGTCAGCAGGGCTGCTGCCGCCGCTGTCAGGATTATTCTGAATATCAGCCATGCCTTGTAATCCGTGCCGAATCTTCCCGAAATAATTATGAAATCCGAAAGACATTTTATACCGCACCTTTCCGCCGCCGCGGCGCAAACCGACCGCACCGAGGAAGCCGCCGAGGAAGCCGCAAATGCTGTGTCCACCTCGGTAAGGACTTTTATATCGCGGAGGATAGCCCCCGCAAAGCAGATCTTCACGCCTGTGTTTCTTGCCGCCTTGACGAGCCGCATTTTGTCACGCTCAACGGCGCACGCAACCGCCTTGATGTCCCCGAACTTTTTCGCAAGGTCAATATCGCTCATATTTTTAAGCTGTTTCGAGGTAAGAATTACTCCGCCACTCTTTTTTATTCCCGCATATTTTGCTGTAAAAACAGCGTTCTCGCGGCTGCTTCCCGTAACGAGAACTACCTTTATTCCCGATTTTGAAAGCCGTTCCACGCACTCTGCGGACTCCTCGTAATAGCTGTCCTGCAAGGCGATAAGCCCGATAAGCGTAAAGCTTCCCTCGGGGAAACGTCCGCCCTTTATTCCTTTATTTGTAAACGCTATTGCTTCCACGTCCTTGCCCGACAGGGAAATCGCGTCCGCAAGCTTCTGCAAAGCTTTCTTGTTGGTGATCTTATGCCGCTTGCCGTCCGCGCCGTGATAGTCGCCGCACCGTTCCAGAAGCTTTTCCGACTCGCCTCTTATTATTGTGACAAGCTCGCCGCCGAGGGAGACCGTTGCTCCCTGCAAGCCGTTGTCCCCCGCTTCGGACTGCTTTTTCAGCACGTCCCTGCGCTTCATGCCGTCCTTGACAAATTCAAGCATGGCGTTGTCAAAGGGGTTTCTGCCCCTAACCGTTCCGTCGGGGAGAAGCTGTGCGCTGAAAATGCTCAGGACTGCGGTTTTAAGGAGCTTTCCGAGACTGCCGCCTATTTCGCTGAAGCTGGAATATTCCTTGCCGTCGCCGTCGATAAAGCCGCTTACGGAATATTCGCCCTTTGTGAAAATGCCCGTTTTGCCCGTCAGCAGGACTGTTGTCTTTGCCGCATTTTCAAGGGCTTCGGGCTTTGAAACGGAAACTCCCGCCTTTGCAAGCCGCTTTACCGCCTTTGCCGCAAAGGCTTCGCAAGCCAGAGCCTTTCCGCCAATGCAGGAAAACGCCAGCACCGCCGCGCCCAAAGAAAGTCCCTTTAAAAAGCCGCCGAGGACGCTCCCGCTTGTTGCGCCTATCATCAAAAAAATCACTATGACAATTGCCGCAAGCGCGCCGCCCGCGACACCGGAAGAGTTTGCCAAATCGGAAAAATTCTGCTCGGAAATGCGTATCGGCTTGTCCTCGAGACGCTTTGCAAGCTGTGTATTGTCGCCTATCGCGGTAATTCTTATTATTCCGCCGCCCGAACAGACCGTTGTGCCGCTGTACACGCAGTAGGGATTGTCGGGGTTTAACATTCCGTTGTCGCGGTAGCCCTCGGGGGCTGTCCCCTTTTGCATTCTGCCGATAACGCCGAACACGGACTGGTCTACCGTAACCGTGCCGTCCTCCATTATTCCGTCGGCGGGGATAACGTCCTCGGCGGAAATATATACCAGGTCGCCTACCGTCAGTTCCTCGGCGCGGAGGTCAACGGTCTTGTCCATGCCGCGAAAGACCGCATACACACCGTTTTCGGAGGAACGCGCCGCCCTGTACAGCAGATTGTTGGAACGGTGACGTATCAAGCCGTTCACCAATGCTGACAAAACCGCAGCTGCGGCGGGGATAACAATTACCTCCGCGGGGCTTTTTGGGACAGCTTCAAGCAAGCCCAGCATGAAAGTTATCGCACCTATCAATGCCGAGATCACAAAAAGCTTTGCCGTAAGGGAGGTAAAGCCCATTATCAGGCTTTGTCCCCAAAAACGGTTATATGAACGGACGTTGCGCCCGTATTTTTGTTTTGACGCTTCTGCTTCTCTTTCTGTCAGTCCCGAAAAAGCCATAGCTGTACTCCTTTTTTAGAGATTAGAATTTAGAGGATAGAAATTAGAAGCAAGAATCGAACAGTGTATTTTTATCTTGCTTTATGAATCTTTCCTCTTGAAAATAAACTAACGGTTTCCATTAGCATACTTATAGTTTAATAAACATACTAACAGTTTACTAATAAATTTTTACTTTTATAAGCATTCCGCGCTCGCCGCGAAAGGCTCTGAACATAGTTCCGTCCGTGATGCGTATTGCCTGACCTGCGGGGACGGGGTTGCCCGACGGCGACAACAGCCCCTCGGCGTGCTGATTTACCAGAAACCACTCGCCGCCGTGGCAGCAGACATACGCCTGCAAGCTTTTGTCCGCCTTTTCGTCGGCAAAAATATTGCTCTGCAAGTGCCACTTGAACAGCGGCGTGTTATGTACCACGTCAAGCTCGGAATATTTCCTCCACTCCCCCGAATGCCCCCTGACCTCGGAATTCATCTCAAAGCGGACAATGCTTTTTTCCGCAATTCTCGTGCCGCAGAACGGACAGACAGGGTTGTTCACGTCATGGAGGACAAACCATTTTTTGTCGCACTGCGGGTTCGCGCATTTGTGGAGCAAGTCCCATGTTTTCACAAGACCGCGCTCCCACTCCATTGCCGAGGGGCGCAGAGGCGGGTTATGAAGACCGTCCACAAACGCCCTTATAAAAAGGTTTTCCAGTATGGGTCCCAAGTCCTTAATGGTGGTTTTCAGATTTTGTGGACGGTTCGATGTGTCGTTTGGATTTTCTATAAACAGAGCCATTTCGCCAAGTCCGAGGAAATCGTCCTTTTCGGCGGATTCCGCGGAGAAAATTTTAGGTCCCATAAGGGGGTGGCGGCAGAAAAGATACTCATAAATAAGCACCGCCAACGCGTGCAGATCGGTTGATGAGCTTGGTATCATTCGTCTCGGGTCGCTTCGGTCAAGCTCCATTGTTGAGAGGACTTCGGGGGCGATATACCCTCTTGTTCCCGCGACCTCGGGAGGGAAAAGCCCAGGCACTACCAGCGAGTCGATGTCGATAACAACGCAGTTCCCCGACTTCGGGTCTATGAGGACGTTGTTGTTGGAAAGGTCGGAATGGGCAAGTCCCGCCTGATGAAGCCGCCTTATTGAACGGGACAGCAGCAGGGACATCTGTATCATGGAACGGAAATCCCCAAGCTCGTTCTTGTTCAGGAAACGCCTGTTGCCCGAGGTGAACCAGTTGCTCTTTTTGTCCTTGCCCTTAAGGTCGAGGAACTGGGAGGCTTCCTTTTCAAAGAAAAAGCTTTTCGGGTATGCGGGGGAAACTATGCCGAACTCGGGTGAGACCACCAGATCGGTAGGCCAGCAGAACCTTGCCGCAAAATAGCTTGCAAGCTTTTCGTCGTTGCCGATCGCCCCTCCCTTTGACTCGGGAATGGTGGGGTTGTAACGTCCGATTATCGCCTCCAAGCGGGCGGTCATGTTGCGGTCTATCTTGTTCGGCTCGTTGAAAAACTGCACCACATAGGACTTGTCGGGGGCAAAATATGTGTATTTCATACCTCCGCGGGGAGGGTTATCCGTCACTACATAGGGTATTTTTCTGCCGTCCGCAAGCGTTGCTTCAACGGTCTTTTCCATAATATTCCTCCCGAATTACTTCACGTTTACCAGTACCAGAGTTCTGTCGTCAAATGAACCGCGCTCCACATAGTTGTCAAGCCAAAGCTTCAGCATTTCGTGGCGTTCCTTTTCGTGTACAATGTCAAATTTTTCAAGAGAAGCCCTTTTCTGAACGTCGGGTCTCTGCCAAAGTCCTTTAAGGTCGAATCTTCCCTCGGCAATGATATTTTTTGCATATTGAAGGGCGTACTTGACGTCCCCGTCGTTGACCCAAGGGTAAGCCACAGGCTCGGGGATCTTCACCTCGTCCATAAGGGAAATGCCGTTGTCGTGTATATCCATAATTCCGTTAAGCTTCAGGTCGAGGACAAGCTTCAGAAGCTGTGGGTTGTTGGGGTAATAGTCGTCCGCAACGCCGTCCGTCATAAGCATGAGGGACGTCATTTTGCCCCTGCGTATCTTCGTCCTGCTTTTAAGGCTGTCGGGGGTACGCATCTGCTCGGAGGTGATAAATTCGGTTTCCCCCGCAAAGCTGCCGCTGTCCGCCCCGCCGAGAATTATCAGGGCATTTTCAAACTCCGCGTTTTCGTCTACGGCGGCTATCATGCCGTCTCCAAGCTGTATGGCGGCTGTAAAATATTCCCTGCCGTTTTCCGTTTCAACAGGTATTACCGCAGCCACAAGCAGGGTGCTTGAAAAGTCCTTTAATTCGGGCTTTCTGCCTATCGCCTGCTCAAATTCGGCGATGTCCTTACGCTTGTCAAAAGCCGCGTCCACGGCGGCGAAAGCCTCGGTGCAGCTGTCCCGCAAAAGTCCCGCAAGCTCCGAGCAGACCGCGGAAAATTCCGTATCGTCAAAGGGCTTGCCCAATGCTTCCCTGTAATTGGGGGTACTCCGTTCAATGGCGGCAAGCCGCGCCTTTGCGTACCTTATAACAGCGTCGCAAGCCGCCCGCGCGCCTATTCTCGAAAAGGGCTTTGAACCTGCTCCGTCCGCGGCGGCAGCGACAAGGACGCCGTTTTCAATATCGAAAGCAAAATTATCGTCGCAGTTCGTACCGTCGTGCTTGTGCTTCTTGCCCCTGACCGCGGCGGCGATAACGTCAAAATTCCCGTCGCTTTTTGCTTCGCAGGAAAATTCGGGGTACGGCTCGGGACTGTCGGGTACCGGGTTATATTTCCACATTGCGGCGGTATGGGCGGTAACGTCGCTGTCGGTCAAAGCTTCGGCAGCATTTTCCGAAACATTTTCAACAACAGCCTCTGCATTATTATTGTTATTATTTTCCATTTGCCTGACCGTTCCTTTCACAATGTTTTTTGAGGTTCAAAGGGAGAGTAATTTTCAATAATATCTAAAATATGGCTTTTATATAAATTTCCGCCGAGAACGTCTCCGTTGGGACAAACGCTTACAGCGCGTATATCCTCGGGGTTTTCCTCGTATGGGTTTTCCTGCTCTGCACCGTCGGGAAAATATTCTCCCAAATATTTCAAGGCATTTCCGCTTGGGAAAATAATATTTCCGTCGGCACGTTCTATCCCCATTTTGTCAAATTCCGATAAAATTTCCCGCGTTTTTATATTGTAGGGATTGTCGTCCTCTTTGCTCACAAGCCATGCGGGATTGGTACGAATCCACACGCCTGCGGCTTTTACCGCTTCCGCAAAAAGCTTTACCGTATCGAGAGGGATAGTTTCCTGATGAAAAGCGTCAACAGAGAGCAGTACCGCATTTACGCCGCTGTCCGCAAGATTTTTTGCAACGCGCCGAATTTTATCGTTGTCTTTGCTGAAAAAACCGTTCGTTATAAGCTGTCTTTTGGGAATACCCATATCCCTTGCGGCAGCGTGAATTTTACAGACCGCTTCGGGGTACAGCAAAGGCTCACCGCCGAATGTCATCATGGAAGTTATTTCAAACCCGCCGCAAAGCTCACGGACTGCGTTTGCCGCAATATCGCCGTCGATATGCTCGCCGCTGCCCAAATGTTCTCCCTCGGAGCAGTGCCTGCACCGTCCCGTACAGGCGAAGGTTACAACGAATTCCAGCCTGTTCAGGTTTTTCAGATATTTGTTCAAAGCCTTTCCCCCTTACGGTACTATCACGAAGCCTTGGGGAGGAGGCGGAAGCTCGATATTTGCCCCAGGCTTTGCGTCAAGGCTCTTTGAGGACATTTTAACGGAGCTTGAAACCCATGCAAAAAACTGCGCCAAGTCCCCTGCCGATAGGGTGTTCATAAGGAGAACGCACTCGGTTATTTCCTTGAGGACTTTCGTGTCCGCATACGCTCCCGCCGCGCAGGCGATAATGTTTGCGGGGTGGGTGCTTTTCAGCTCTGCGGCGGCTTCGCGCCACTCGTCGGTAGGCGCGCCGTCCGTAAGAATAAATACCAAAGGCTTCCAGTCGCCCTTTTGGGTCTCGGTGGACTTCCTGACCTCGGAGCGTATACACTCGGTGAGAAGTCTCAGCGCCGCGCCGAGAGCAGTTGCTCCCCCTGCGCTAAGCTGCGGTTCTTTAAAAAGCATAAGCTCGGTGAGGGGGCTGACCTGCCTTGCGCTGGAATTAAATGTAATTACCGAAAGATAAGCTGTTTCAAGAGCCTGGGGGTCTCCCCTAAGCTCGGAAGTAAGCGCGCGGACGCCGTGCTTTACGGCTTCAATAGGGTCTCCCGCCATTGAACCGGAAACGTCCAGAAGAAGATAAACGGGAAGTCGTCTTGAAAATTCGGACATAATTTATACCTGCTTTCTATTCAAAAAATAAGTCAAGCTTCAAAAACCATATACAATAAAATTATACAACTTTTCGGTAATAATGTCAATTAATTTCCGACAAAAAGTAATGACTTCGTCAGAAGTCATTCCAGTTTGTCGATAAAGATAATAAATTTTAATTAGCGGAACAACGTTTCTGTAGGGGCGGATTCTATATCCGCCCGCTAAACACCATATCAGAACATTTTAAACGGGCGCATACAGGATGCGCCCCTACAGACGTTTTGTGTTGATACGCAAAATTTAAATTTAATCCGCATTTATTTCAAGCTTTTCCTCTTCGTTTTCAAGGGCAAAGCCTATCACCTTTCTGTAAAAGCCGTCGGGGTCGAGCATTATTTTGTCCCTGATAAGCTTAGCCTGCTCCTCGTCGGGAGCGTACAGCGCAAGACGCATAATATCAAAATTCACGTCCCTTACAGCGAAGCTTACCTCGCAGCCGTTGCTTGTGGGAATTATCTCCATATCCGCGCGGCTCTCTCTGTCAAGGCGTGCAAAATAGTACACCGCCGTCTTTAAAAGCTGCTTTCGGAAATAGTAGGGAATTGTGTCGTTGAAATAATCCGCGCCAACTCTGCCCTTTTCTTCAAGCACGATATAGGTTTTGCCGCCGCGCTCCGTCCTTTTTACGGATCGGTTTTTCAGCAGGACGTCCAGAGCCTCGGTGTAATAAAAATAATTTATGACCTCGCTGTCGAGGACTATCTCATAAAGCTGTTCCTCGGTAATATCACGGTTCAGCCTGTTCAGCAGAAAGCACAGAAGCACCTTTACGCCGTGTACCGAATTGAATTCGGGAGTAGTAAAATCCATATTTCAGCAACTCCTTTCCTATTTTTACAAAATATCAAGCCCCCTTGACAGGGGGCATTAATTGTGTGCTGAACAAGAATACCTGCTCACATCATGTTATCAATTTTACGTGTTCCCTTTGGAAGCTCCGTATCTAAGGTAAGCTCCTCCATTTCGGCAAAGCCTGCGGAAACGTACTCGTTTTTCTTTTTCTGCTCTTTGAGACTGTTTTTTCTGTACTCGCTCTGCTTATAGGTAAGTCCCGTTGTGTTGGACATACTCTGGGGTTCTGTCAGAAGCGGGATAAAATCGGGATAGCCGTCCTGTAAAGAAAGGTAATCCAGTTCCTTATATAAGCCCAGTACGAAGCTTTCCAGCCAAACGCCCAACGCGCCGCCCGCAAGAAGATATACTCCCATAGCAGTCCCGCAGATTCCCGCGAAAAGACCGAAAAGACCGTACAGACAGCCTAAGCCGTAAAAAATCAGCATAGCGATGTTGTACCCTCTTTTTTTCGACACATAGGAAGCCACCGCCAATATCGCAAGCAGCAGGATATACGCCATAAAGCCGTACGGGTACTCATACACCAATTTATTTGTTACGGCAGACGAGGAATCGCCGTCTGTAGCCTCTCGGAGAATTAATTCTGCCCACATCATAGTGCTTCCCGCCATGCCTGCAAGGGCTCTTATAAAGTAATATATGCCCATGACAAGGTATACCAGTCCCGAAGCTATTACAGACGCAAGAAACCCGAATTTCATGGACTTTCTGATGTTATTCATTCTGCCGCGGTTTACTTCAAGCTCGTATTCGATTTTTGCGGAAGCCATAAGAAATCCTCCTTATATCATATCTGCGTGTATCTTCTTTGGGACTGTACGGCAATGCCGTCAAAAGTTCGGATAATTAAGCATATGCGAAAGAATTGCAATATTTGCCGCCGACTCAACACACGGTACTGCTCTCGGCACTACGCATGGGTCGTGTCTGCCCTTGATGACAAGGGTCTCGTTTTTGAGCGCGGACAGGTCAACGGTCTCCTGTGGCTTTGAGATAGAGGGAGTTGGCTTGAAAGCCACTCTGAAAACTATTGGCATACCCGAGGAAATTCCTCCCAAAATGCCGCCGTGATTGTTGGTTTTTGTAAGTACATGACCGTGGTCGTCAACATAAAACTCGTCGTTGTTCTGACTTCCAAGCATTTCCGCAACCTCGAAGCCTGCGCCGAACTCGATACCCTTTACCGCAGGGATACCGAAAACAAGCTGTGCAATGCTGTTCTCCAGTCCCTCAAAGATAGGCGAGCCTATTCCCGCGGGGACGTTGGTCACTATGCACTCGATAATTCCGCCGAGACTGTCCATAGCCTCACGAGCCTTTGCAATGTCGTTAAACATCGCCGTACCCTTTTTGTCGTTTATGGTGGGGAATTTCTTGTGCCTTAGCTTAACGATATCCTCTTTGGAAACGCCGCATGGGTCGAATTTTGTATCCTTAATATTGTGTATCTGCAAAATATGTGCGCCTGTGTAGATCCCTCTGCGTTCCAAAATCTGTCCGCAGACTGCTCCCGCAAAGCAAAGGGGCGCAGTAAGCCTTCCCGAAAAGTGACCGCCGCCGCGGACGTCATTGAAACCCTTATATCTGAGCGCGCCCGTATAGTCCGCATGACCCGGGCGGGCAAGCTTTGAAATGTTGCCGTAATCCTGTGAATGGGTGTCTGTATTGTTAATAAAAGCTGCAAGGGGTGTTCCTGTAGTATAATTGTTATATATTCCCGAAAGTATATTCGGCATATCCGTTTCGCGCCGCGGCGTGGAAGTTGCGTCCTTTTTGGGAGCGCGTCTTGCCATGAAATTACGGAGCTCCTCTGCGTCAATGTATTCCCCCGAGGGAAGCTTGTCCAGCACAACTCCTATTGCGGGACCATGGGATTCGCCGAAAATCGACACTGTCAGATTATGGTTCCAAAATGACGACATCTATAAAATCATTCCTTTCGGGTTAGTAATGGATCGCTGTATCGTTTGTGTAAAGTGATTGCTGAAAATTATCCGAATTAATTATTGATAAATTCAAACGTCCCGCCGAGAGAGCGAAAATCATTCCAGAAATTGGGGTAGCTTTTCTGCACCGCTTCCGCGTCGGTAATAATTATCTCACCCTCCGCCATAGTTGAAGCTATTGCGGAAGCCATAACTATCCTGTGGTCGTTGCAGCCCTCTATTTTTCCGCCGCGGAATTTCTCCGCAGGTTCGATTTCAAGAGAGTCGCCGCAGACCTTGACCTTTCCGCCGATATTGTTCATTGCCTCGGAAATAGCCGCAAGCCTGTCACATTCCTTGATCTTCAGGCGTTCCGCGCCGACAATGCGGCTTGTCCCGTCAGTAAAACAGCCCAGCACCGTCAGAATAGGTACAAGGTCGGGAATGTCGGAAACGTCCGCGGTAAAGGCGGAAAGCCGACCGTTTATCTTATTATAACCCATTTTTTCTATAATTTCAAGGATTTTTTTGTCTCCCTGCACAGAATTTTCGTTGAGGTTGTCAATTTCGACCTCCGAGCCGAGGGCGTTTGCCGCAAAGAAAAACGCCGCCTGTGAGTAATCTCCCTCCACCGCGCATTTTGCGCTTCGGTACTTTTGTCCGCCTTTAATGGTGTAAATCGGGAAACCGTTCTCGTCACAGCTTTCCTCAACCTCAACGCCGAAAAGCTTCAACGCGTCCAATGTCATATCAACGTAAGGCTTCGATTCAAGCCGAGAGGTAAGGCGTATCACCGAATTTTCCCTGCAAAGCGGCAGAGCAAAAAGCAGTCCCGTAATAAACTGGGAGGAAATATTTCCCTCCAGCTCGTATTCGCCGCCTGTGAGCTTTCCACTCATTGAAAAGGGCATTACTCCCTCTTCACGGGTAATTGTAACGCCGTGCTTTCCAAGCTCGCGGATATATGGCGTAATGGGGCGTTCGGGAAGCTTCCCGCTGCCGTGGAATTCACATTCGCAGCCCAGAGCCGCCGCTACAGGTATGATAAAACGCAGCGTAGAACCGCTTTCGCCGCAGTCCACAACAGCCTTTTTCGCAGGGTCTTTTATGCCCATGACCGTGTACACGCCGTCGTCGCAGTAAACATTCGCGCCGAAAGCGGTCATTGCCGCCGCCGTGGCTTCGATGTCCTTTGAGGAGCTTATATTCGACAGCTCCGACACGCCTCCCGCAAGAGCCGCGGCTATCATTACACGGTGGGAAGCGCTTTTGGACGAGGGCGCGGAAACCCTGCCTATAAGGCGTTTTGGTGTTATTTTTACTTCCATAAGTACTCCTTTTTAAAAGGTAGAGGTCAGAAAATTTTTCCAGCCCATATGAGGGTCAAGACTCAGTCCTGCTCCGATAATAGTGCAAGGAACGCCTGCACGTGCATTTTCTTTATCATGGACGCGCCGATATCACAGCATACCACAATGTTAATGTCGTCGCCGAAACGCTTTTTGTCGTTGAGACAAGCCGCGCCAAGCTGACCCATAGTCGGCTCGATCGGCACGTTCAGCCTGTAAAGGTCAAGGCAGTTTTTCAGCCTTTCAAGCGTTCCCGCCTCGGCAATTCCGTGGCTTTCGGCAACCTGGGTTATCATTCTCATTCCCGCCGCAACAGCCTGTCCGTGGGTTATTCCCGTGTAATTATAGTACTGCTCTATGGAGTGTCCCAGCGTGTGTCCGAAATTCAGCTTCATACGCTCTCCCCTGTCGAACTCGTCAGCCTGAACAACGTCCCGCTTTATAGAAATATTTTGGGCGACAACGTCCTCCAAAACTTCTTTGTCAGCACGGAGGGACTTTAAGTCATATTTTTCCAGCTTTTCAAAAAGCTTTGCGGACTTTATCATACCGTGCTTAACGACTTCGCCCATGCCGTCAATAAAAAATTCCTCGGGAAGTGTGTCCAGAGCGTCAATGTCGCAAAGCACTAATTTCGGCTGCTTGAACGCTCCCACAAGGTTCTTTCCGCCGGGGAGGTCTACTCCAGTCTTGCCGCCCACGGAGGAATCCACCTGTGCAAGCAAGGTCGTTGGGAACTGGACGAAATCCATTCCACGCAGGTAGGAAGCCGCCGCAAAGCCTGTCATATCGCCTGTTACGCCGCCGCCGAGAGCCACAAGGCAGTCGCTGCGGGTAATGTTATTTTCACACAAAAAATTCCAGATTTTGAGAAGCGTTTCGGGAGTTTTGGACTGCTCTCCGTGGGGGAAAACAAACTTGCAGACCTCAAAACCCTCGCTTTCAAGGGCTTTCACGACCTTTTCGCCGTGGAAACCGTCCACACGGTCGTCGGTTATGACCGCAAGCTTTACCGCCGAGGAAACCTCCCTGACGTATTTTCCGCAGTCGGCAAGCAAGCCTCTGCCGATAATAACGTCGTATTTTCCGCTGGCAGTTACTGTAATTTTCTGCATTATCAAGCAGTCCTTTCTTTAACGGTTGCCCCGCTTATTTGCCAAGTGTTCTTCCCATATATTTCGCCAGATCCTTGACCTTTGTCATGACCTCGGCAAACTTTGCGGGAGTAAGCTGCTGACCGCCGTCGGAAAGCGCGCTCTTGGGGTCGTTGTGTACCTCGATCTCGAGAGCGTCCGCGCCGGAAACCACCGCCGCAAGGGACATCGGCTCGATGAGGGAAACAATTCCCGTCGCGTGAGAGGGGTCAACGCAAACAGGCAGGTGAGACTTCTGCTTCAGAAGCGGTACTGCCGATATATCAAGTGTATTTCTTGTCATTGTTTCAAAAGTCCTGATACCTCTTTCGCAAAGGGCAACGTTCATGTTTCCCCCTGCCATGATGTACTCGGCGGACATGAGAAGCTCCTCCAAAGTGTTTGCCAGACCGCGTTTGAGCAGTACGGGCTTGTCGCACTCGCCGAGAGCCTTAAGAAGCTTGAAGTTCTGCATATTTCTTGCGCCGACCTGAATTACGTCAACGTCTGCAAAAAGGTCAAGGTCGGCAATGCTCATTATCTCGGTAACTATGGGCAGACCCGTTTCCTGCCTTGCTTTGAGGAGAAGCTTGATGCCCTCGCCCTCCAAGCCTTGGAAAGAATAGGGAGAAGTTCGTGGCTTGAACGCGCCGCCGCGGAGCATTGTTGCGCCCGCTTCCTTGCAGGCGATAGCGGTTGTGATAATCTGTTCCTCGCTTTCAACGGAGCAGGGACCCGCGATTATCTGCAAAGAGCCGTTGCCCATAACAGTGTCACGAACCTTGATAACGGTATCGTCGGGGTGGAATTTTCTGTTAGCCTTTTTGTAAGGCTCTTGAACGCGGCGGACTTCCTCAACGCAGTCCTGCGCGAAAAGGTTGTCCATATCAATTACGGAGGTGTCGCCGACAAGTCCTATAATGCTCTGGCTTGCGCCCTCGATAAAGTTTGCGCTTATTCCTTTATTTTCAAGAATTTTTACAAGTCTGTTTACCGACTCCTTCTGCGAGTCCTTTTTAAGAATGATGATCATTTTTATTTTCTCCTTTTAGAAATATATATTTAACCTCTAATAAAAAAATTTGAACATTTGATCCGCCTCCTTGAGGGGGCTTTGACAAAGTAAAATACTATATTTTTTAATTTGGGGGTGACGCTCGCCGCGGGGCGTTCCCCGCTATTTTGTAACGATGACCGTATCGGGAAGTCTGTCCTGTAAGGATTGAAGCTCGTCCTCGGAGATATCCACGCCTACAAGATAAACCTTTTTAAGATCGACAAGATTTTTAAGGGGGTTAAAGTTTGTTACATGGTTGCCGTCAAGCCTAATCCAGCCGAGAGAGGTCAGCGAGGTAAGCGGCTCAATATCCGATATGTTGTTGTTGTCAAGGTAGACCTCTGTCAGGTCAGCCATATTTGAAAGCGGCATAATGTCGCTTATGCTGTTGTTGTGCAGGTGCAGCCTGTCCATTTTCTTAAGACCGCTTAACGCTGAAATGTCGGAAATATTATTGTCGTTGAGCCTTAACAGTTCAAGATTTCTAAGCTCCGTAAGGGGCGTTATATCGGAAACGCTGTTCTCGGAAAGGTCAAGGACTTCAAGACCGTAAAGCCCGTCAAGAGCAGAAATATCGCTGATATTGTTTGCTCTTAAATAGAGACCTTTAAGGGAGATAAGTCCCGCAAGAGGCGAAAGGTCGCTGACCTTATTATTGAAAAGCGACAGGTTTTCAAGGTCGGTAAGTCCCTTGACAAAGGAAATATCTGTAATATTGTTCTGATAAACGTACAGCTCGGTGAGGTTTATCATATATTTCAAGTCCTTGACGTCCTCGTCGGTAAGATCCATATTGTTAAGAGTAAGGGAGGTAAGCGCTGTGCTGTACTCCTTGCCCTTTATGGTAATAAACTTCGGCAGGTCAGCCATAGCCTCGGCTTTTGCGGCGGCAGCGTCGCTTACCGCGGGGTTGTCCTTGCCCATGATAAAGTCATATTTATCTTTGTACTCGATATACGGCACGGTCTCGGCTTTAAGAGACTGCACCTGACTTTCAAGCTCGGCTATCCTTGATTCGTAGCCCGCCTCGTCAAACGTTACAGTTGTTGTTATTTCTGTCTCGTCCTTTGAAATAAGTCCCTTGATTTTTTCACAGCCTGTTGCTGAAAGAACAAGTACGGCGGCAATTGCCGCAGGAAAAATTTTTCTGATCTTCATAACAATATTCTCCTTTTCATCGGGGGAAGCAGCACTCCCATATTACAGCCTTACTTCCGTCACGCAATAATACATATTTTATTATACAGCATTTTCCCACGTAATGTCAAGGAAAAATAATTAATAATTAATAGTTAATAATGAATAATTATTTAATGTTTTTTAATAAATAGATTAACAGGTTGAAACGGATAAATTTATATTTATATTTATATTTGCAACGTCTCTGTAGGGCGGGGGCTCTGCTCCCGCCTTTTAAACGAATTTGATATACAAAAGGCGGGAGCAAGCCCCCGCCCTACAGTTGTTGGATAAATATGAGAAGTTAAAATTTATCTGATTGCCGCTGTGCAACTTTTATTGCCCTGTACAAAAATTCCCCCAAAGCCTTGATATGCCGCAAATACGCCGCTATACTGAAAATATGGGAACAAATCTACAGGAAAGGAAAATCTTATGGAATTAAAAGTTATCGGCAAACGGCTTTTTACCGAGCGTATCGACAAAACTATCACCGAGGGCGAATACAACGCCGACGTGATAGGCATAACCCTCGACCGCTTCCATGACGGGGCAGACCTGTCGGAATACAGCTTCCGCATTACGGCTTACTCCGAGGACGGCGAGGCAATGGCAGAGCAAGTCCTGTCAAAAGACCCTGCGGGGGAAAGCTCCATACGCCTTGTATGGAGGGTCGCTCCCGGCTTTGCGGCGGAAAGCGGCTTGCTCACCCTTACCCTTGCGGGAGTTTCCCCCGACAATTCCGCGCAGATAAAGTTCACCTCCTCCCCCGTAAGGATAAACGCTGACGGCAGGGCGGAATTTATCCCCGAAAAAACTGTTGCGGAGCAGTACCTGAACCAAGTCCAGCTTGAGGCGCAGAAAGCGTTGGACGCGGCGGAACGCGCCGAGGAAGCGGCTTCCAAGCCAATTGAGATAGCTGCCGCGACGGAGGAAAAAATCGGCGGCGTGCTGTCAGGCGGCGACGTTTCCGTTGACGAAAGCGGAAATGTCACGGTAAATTCCGTTGGCGGAAGGACGGTTGAAGCGGACGTCCCAGCAGACGCAAGGTTCACCGACACGGTGTACACCCTGCCCAAAGCCTCGGAAAACGTTCTGGGCGGCGTTATGGTTGACGGAACAACCGTTACCGCTGACGAAAACGGCGTTATTTCGGCGGCAGGTTCGGGAGAAAAGTACGTGCTTCCCGAAGCAACGGAAAACACCCTCGGCGGCGTTATGGTTGACGGTACTACAGTTACCGTAAAAAACGGCGTTCTCTCGGCGGCAGCGGGGGAAAAATACGTCCTGCCCGCGGCTACCGCAACGGTGCTTGGCGGCGTTAAGGTGGACGGAACGACAATTACCGCAAAGGACGGCGTTATTTCCGCAGTTGGCGGAAGCGGCGGCGGGAACGGCGGCAGCGGCTATGTTCTCCCTGCGGCGACGGACAGCTCCCTCGGCGGCGTAATTGTGGACGGCACAACTATCACAGCCAGCGAAAACGGCGTTATCTCCGTTATCGGAGGAACAGGCGGCGGAAGCGGTTACGTCCTCCCTGCCGCTGACGAAAACACGCTTGGCGGCGTTATGGTGGACGGCTCGACTATTTCCGCAAGAGCCGGAGTTATTTCCGTTGAGAATAATTCCCACAGCCACACGGTCGAAAACATCACAGGCTTGCAGGAAGCTTTGGACGGCAAGGCGGATATTTCCGCAATACCAACATCAGTTCCCGCAAACGGCGGAAACGCCGACACGGTAGGGGGCTTTACGGTGGAGACAAACGTCCCCGCGGACGCAAAGTTCACAGATACGGTCTACACTCTGCCCGAGGCGACTTCAAGCGTTCTCGGCGGCGTTATGACGGACGGCTCTACCATTTCCGCAAACGGTGGTATAATTTCCGTTGCGGACAATTCCCACGGTCACACCATAGCCAACGTTGCGGGCTTGCAGGGCGTTCTTGACGGCAAGGCGGATATTTCCGCAATACCCACTTCTCTCCCCGCAAACGGAGGAAACGCCGCAACCGTAGGCGGCTTCACCGTGGGCGCGAACGTCCCCTCAAACGCAAAGTTCACCGACACGGTCTATACCCTGCCGAAAGCTACAGCAAGCGTTCTCGGCGGCGTAAAGGTAGACGGCACTACTATCACCGCAAACGCAAGCGGAGTAATTTCCGCATTGGCTTCGGGGGGAAGCGGCATTACTATCGACAAGATATACGAGGACAACGTTTACTGGAGCAGTCACGCCGATTTCCGCTACATAAAGCTGCCCTACGCGTACACCTACTGGGACTACATTTTCGCCACAAATCTTTATGTCGTCTCAACCACGCCCTGGTACGGACATTCGGGCTGTATTCTTCTGAAAACCCAGTATATCATCACCGCTTCGAGAGACCCCTCCACATACGCGGCGACAAAAGCGCCGATACAGTATAACTTCAACGGCATGGGCAATGAAACGTCCTATCTCCAGTTTTCAAACACAACTCATATCACCGTCAGGGGAGCTGAACAGCTTGTTATCTGGGGAATAAAAATGCCTAACAAAGCAATGCTCGGTTCGCTTGCTGCCAACGCGACCGCCTGATAAAATTTAAAAAACCGCATATCACAAACTGCCAATGCTTTGATAAAAGCATTGGCAGTTTTATTTTTGTTTCGGAACAGAAAAGGCGAGAAAGTAAACATATAGGCAAAAATATATTAAATTAACCCTTTTTTAACAAGCGCATTAATTGTCTTTTTGTCAATATCATATTGACTTTCAATAACGCCGTCATCATTTCTTTCAAAACGTTTCGCACTAACAATCATATTGTTTTCATAAATATATTTCGTAGAAATGTACATCTGTGGATTCATACCACCGTCAAATAATTCATCAAATTTATCATCATTAGGAAACAACCTATATGTATCATCACCTATATCACAGTCAAAGCTGTATGATTCTGCACCAACGCTTTCCAATAACTTTCCGTCAATATAATGGTAATCTTCCATAACGTAAAGTTTATGTTCATCATACTTAATAAATGACATCAGCTTTCCATTTTTATCATATGAATTTTCTTCGGTAAACATATAAACAAATACTCCGTTTTTTTCCTGACGATATTCCGAAAAAACCATTTTATTGTTTTCTCTAAAATATACTCTGCATGAAAAAGGCGGTTTTTGACTGCCATCCAAATAATGTTCGGCATAAATTGGATAGTTTTCGTCATCAAGATAATACTTTATAAAATCATCTTTACACTCATCTGCACTTTTCTTCTGAATACCAGTATCAAATTTTCCGGTTTCAAATATGGGATTTAACCTATAAAAATGTATATCATTGCAGCCTTTTTTATAAAAAACTTCATGACATTTCTCTTTTGCTTCATCAGATATACCTACATACTTGGCATATTTTTTTGACATTTCAAAACAATAACCCTTAATTTCCAAAAGCCTGCTGTCTGAGACAAATTTTTCGGCAGAATTGCACTCTTCAAAAAAATCGCACTTATTTTCATTTGCTTCGCCATAACTGTAGCCAACAATAAATTTACTTATAATTTTTGAAGCTTCTTTGTCAAAATCCAGAAAACTATGATAGATGTAATTATTATTTTTATATTCGTTTATCGTTCTTTCAACAAGTTCTAACAGTATCTCTGTCTGTTCCTCAAGAAAATATGGCTTAAAAATGTTACAGCACGTTCTTATATATTTTTTGGCAAAAGCAGTACTGTTTTCATCTTCCTCATTGCTGCTTTCTACAAATTCATTGTCGGAAAGGAATTCCACAAGCTGACGAAATACAGCATTTTCAAAGCTGTCAGCGTAATATTCAGGTTCATCATCATCGTGATAGTATAAAAATATTTTTTCACTGTCATTATCCGCAACCCAAACATCGCCTCCACCCGTTACTGCAAAAGGAATTGCATCTTCTGGAATAAAATCAAAAAAAATATTTGATTTTTTCTCACTTATCCATTCCATATCCCTAATCCAAATGTAATTATTGCTTGAAGTATCAAAATATCCTGCATTTACCATATCAGTATAACATTTATTTTTCATAAATACTATCCTTTCATTTTTTACATATTTGTAAAAAATACTCAGCAGTCAACACAACAATTCTATCTATAGCTTTTTATCATTACATAAAATTATGGTTAATAATCCTAATATCTAACTTGCAAAGATACGAGATAAAACAAGAATACCACCAATTTCGCTGCTGTAATTTTATTCTCCCTTAAGCTCGGAAATAACGTTTATAAAGCTTTCAACATCGCTGAAATCCTTATACACCGAGGCGAAGCGCACGTACGCCACCTGGTCTATCTCCTTTAAATTCTGCAAAACTATATCCCCTATCTCGCTGTAGGTTATCTGATTTTCCATGCTGTTTGCAAAGTAGCTTTCAACGCTTTCCACTATCCTGTCTATGTCCTCAACAGAAACAGGACGCTTTTTCACCGCCGTTGAAAGACCCTTTATAAGCTTGTTCCTGTCGAATATCTCAATGGAATTGTCCCTTTTCAGCACAAGCTGGACGGGCATTTCCACCGCCTCGTATGTAGTGAACCTTTTTCCGCAGCGGACGCACTCTCTGCGGCGGCGTTTTTTTCCGTCCACGGGACGGGAATCCACTACCTTTGTATCCTCAAAGCCGCAAAACGGACATTTCATAAACAGAATCCCTCCAAGATGCCAGAGGCAAGATGCAAGAACAGAGATATTTTCCCTGTTCTTTATTTATTATTATACATTTTTTGCGGCGGTTTGTCAAGAATTTTTATCCTTTTTATGTCTTTTCTTGTAAAAATAATAAACCAAAGCCGAACCTACGGCAAACACTACCTCCACCACCGCGGCTATCCAGAACGCGGGAGAGGTGGGGTGTTCAACGTTTGCGCCCATTAAAGTAGTTGTGACAAGTCCGGGGAAAATGCCCAAAAACGACCCTGCAAGGTACTTTGCGGGGGAAAAGTCCGTCGAGCCCAAAAACAAGCTCACCACATCGCAGGGGAGGATATTTATTACCCTCAAAAAATATGCGATAAAAAATTCGTTGTCCGACTTGAATTCACGGAGCTTGTCCGCGTTTTTCTGCTTGCTGATTATCTTTTCCACAAATTCTCTTTCGGCAAATCTGCCTATCAGATACGGCAGCGTTATCATGACCAGTACCCCTATGCAGTTCACAAGCAGGGCGGCAAAATAGCTTGGAAAAATGCTTCCCGACGCCGCCACAAGTATAAGCATGGGGAAAAACATTGACAGGGATTTCATGCCGAAAAGACCTATCATCACCAATGCCGCAAGCCAGAGGTTGTCGGGGGTGAATTCAAGTATATGCCCGATAGTCACCCCTCTGAAAAATCTGAAATAAATAAATACGCAGACAATTATCATTATCACGGGCGCAGCCTGCATAAGCTTCTTTATCGCCGCAGTGCCTTTGAGCTTCCGCACAAAATTCATCTCCTTTGTCAGCGAATAGAAATCACATTAACGGTGCGATTATTCTTAAAATATGTCCCGCTATCCTCTTGAAAACATTGTATTTTTTGCAGTCCTCGACTGTTATTTGAACGCACTTTTCAAGGGTTTTACGGACGTCGTCCTCAACCTGTCTTACAACGGAATTCATATAGAAATAGCAGGCGCACTCAAAATGCAGGAACAAGCTCCTGTAATCGAGGTTTATACTTCCCACAACAGCCCGTATGCCGTCGCTTACAAAGCATTTAGCGTGAACAAAGCCGGGGGTGTACTCATAAATTTTTACCCCTGCCGAAATAAGCTCCTTGTAGTAAGACCTTGCAAGGATATAGGCGTACTGCTTGTCGGGAATGTGTGGCATGATTATGATTACCTCCACGCCCCGCTTTGCGGCATAGGTCAGCGCGCTTGTCATCTCGTTGTCGAGAATAAGGTAAGGCGTCATTATGTGGACGTACTTCTCCGCGCGGTTCAGTATGTCAAGATAGACGTTCTGACCCACGTTCTCGTTGTCAAGGGGACTGTCCCCGTAAGGCATTACAAAGCCGCCTGTGGGGAGGTTTTTCTCGGCAATTTCGGGGAAATCCGTCTTTATGAATTTTTCGTACTTGTCCTCACAGCCGTATTCCGTAATATTCCAGTTTTGCAGGAACATCATTGTAAAGCCCGCAACAGCCTCGCCCTTTATCATAACGGCGGTGTCCTTCCAATGCCCGAACCTGCTGCACTTGTTTATATATTCGTCCGCAAGGTTCACTCCGCCCGTGAAAGCGGTGTGACCGTCCACAACCAAAATTTTCCTGTGGTCGCGGTTGTTCTGCACCGTGGACAAAACAGGCTTTATTGGGGAAAACATCTTGCACTTTACTCCCTGTGCAATAAGCTTTTTGGGGTAACTGTACGGCACAAGCACAAGGCTGCACATTCCGTCGTACATAAAGCGGACGTCCACGCCCTCCCCCGCCTTGCGGATAAGAATTTCAAGTATAGTATCCCACATTTCGCCCCGTTCAACAATAAAATATTCCATGAAAATAAATTCCTTGGCATTTTCAAGCTCCCGAACCATTGACTCGAAAGCGTCCTCGCCGAGAGGGTAATATTCGGCGTAGGTATTTTTCCAGACGGGATAGCCTGCGTACTTCCGCATATACACGGCAAGGTTTTTCTCCCTTGTGCTTATTTCGGAAAGCTCCTCTAAAGTCTTTTCGTCCTGCTCGATAAAGGGTGATGTTTCGCCGATAAGCTTAAGTATACGCTTGTTCATGACGTGAGTTCCCCACTCCATTTTTACGAAAACGTACAATATCGTGCCGAACACGGGTATAAGCGTAACGGGGATTATCCACGCAAGCTTGTAGTAGGGGTTTGTGTTGTCGTTTATTATCCATATGATAACAATTGCCGAAAGCACCGCCGAGGCTATGCTGAAATACACAAAATTATCATAGAAAAAGCTTAAAGCCGAAACGAGAAAAAACACCTGCAATGCAAGCCCCAGCACCACTACCATGGTTCTGCCGAAAATTATTCTCACAAGGCTTTTCAGCTTTCTTTTCCATTCTTTCATTTATGAAAACTTTCCTTTCTTTTTCAAACGATAAGAATATTTTAACTCTTATGACGAATATTGTCAAGATAATTTAGATAAATTTTCATTTACTAAAGGCAAGAGGCAAGAGACTGGAAGCCGGAAGACGTTTCCGCAGCAATATTTCCCCCTGTTAATTCCAGCCTCTAGCCTCTGCCCTCTGGCTTCTGATTGTGATAGGTTAATGAAACATTGAAAAATTACTTGTTATTTGGATAATTTTATGGTATAATACAAGTACATATATACAGCGTTTTAATAAGCACCGCTGTTGTTTTTATTACGGAGGTTTAACCAAAATGGCAGGTTATATTGGCACAAGATGTATGGTTTGCAGCGAAAAATTTACAGAGGAAGACGATATCGTAGTCTGCCCCGAATGCGGTACTCCATACCATAAGGAATGTTACAAAAAAGAGGAAAAATGCGTGAACACCGTCCTGCACGAAAACGGCGGCTCATGGAAGCCCTCATACGATACGGGAAGCGACAGCTCACAGACGGAAAGCGTTGTCTGCCGCTTCTGCGGGTACTCAAATCCGCCCCTTACCCTTTTTTGCCGCAAATGCGGTATGCCCGCACAGAGCTTGCAGGACATTAACGCCGAAAATATCAGGAACGAACAGCGCTATGGCGGCGTAAACATCAACAGCGACCCGGGCGCCTACAACGGCAACGCGGGAAGCGGTATGCCCTTTAATCCGTTTTTGATAAATTTTTCCGACCCGCTTTGCGGCTTTAACCCAGACGAGGATTTCGACGGCGTCAAAATGTCCGAGCTGGGCGACTTTGTGGGGACGAACACCCATTACTACCTACCCATATTCAAACGCTTCAAGGAAAGCGGCAGGCTGCTGACGTGGAACTTCAGCGCAATGCTTGTCCCCGAGCTGTATTTTGCCTACAGAAAAATGCCGCTTTACGCCTTTGCCGCGCTTATCATGCGGTTTGTTTCGCTTATTCCGCAGCTTATAATGTTCTGCGCTCAAATGCCGCAGTACGGCAGGCTGTACGAATTTGCGTCAAAATTTGACTTTACGGGGACTGCTTTCAGCGGCGTTCTTATGCTCTGCTCAATAATAGTGTACGCTTTGATGTTTACATCGGGACTTATGGGCAACAAGCTTTACTACAACCATACTCTGAAAAAGATCGGGAAAATAAAGTCCTGTTCGGATTCTGCAAACGATATTTATATCCTTAACCGCAAAGGCGGCACTTCGGGGGGACTTCTTGCGCTGTTTATCTGCCTTATGGCTATACCTTATATTTTATTGCTTTTTGCGGACTTTTTAGCAATATTTGGCAAGATATAAGCTTACCAAATATAAAAAATCTTCCGAAAGGGGTGCAGGAATGAAGATCAGAAAGGCTGTCATAACCGCCGCGGGGTACGGCACAAGAATGCTTCCCGCAACAAAATCAATGCCCAAGGAAATGCTTCCCATTCTGGACAAGCCCGCCATTCAGTACATTGTTGAGGAATGCGTCTCGGCTGGAATTACCGACATACTTATAATTTTATCAAGGGGCAAGCAGATCATTGAAGACCATTTCGACCGCTCCCCCGATTTGGAGCGTCAGCTCCGTAAAAGCGGCAAGGACGGGCTTTGCAAAAAAATAAAAAAAATTTCTTCCATGGCAAATATTGTATACGTCCGCCAAGCCGAGCAGCTTGGTCTGGGACACGCTGTCCTGTGCGCGAAAAGCTTTGCGGGGGGCGAACCCTTTGCGGTGCTTTACGGCGACGACGTTATTATCGGCGAAGACCCTGCGATCGCACAGCTTTGCAGAGCCTATGAAAAGTACGGAAAAGGCATTGTCGGCATAAAGGAAGTCTCCGCGGAGGAAGTTATGAAGTACGACTCAATGAAGCTTGAAGCCCTTGAGGACGGCTGCTTTGAGATAACGGACATGATAGAAAAGCCCCTGCCCGAGCAGATATTTTCCCACTACTCCATTTTGGGAAGATGTATTCTTCCGCCCGAGATTTTCGATATTCTGGAGCAAACCCCTTACGGAAAGGGCGGCGAATTACAGCTTACCGACGCAATGAAAGCTCTTGCGAACCGTGAGACCATGATAGGAGTGGATTTCACGGGTACGCGCTACGATATGGGGAACAAGCTGAGCGCGCTTACGGCAAGCATTGAGGCGGGACTGAAAAATCCCGAAACTGCCGAGGGGCTTAAAGAGTACATCAAAAAGCTTGCCGAACAGTTATAAGGAGTTACAAAAAAATGCCGATACTTACAGCAAAAAACATAACCTGCGGCTACGGCGGCGAGGACGTTATACGGGACGTTTCCTTTACCCTTGAAAGGGGCGAGATACTTTCCCTTGCGGGGGAAAACGGCTGCGGAAAGACCACCCTGCTTCGGGCTGTCTGCGGGCTTATCCCCGTAAAGTCGGGGGGGGCTTACATTGACGGAAAGCTTATTTCCGACATACCCTTAAAGGAGCGCGCCTGCCGAATTGCCCTGCTTTCCCAGACGGGAGCAGGGGGAGATTACTCCGAATACACGGTCATGGACACGGTTCTTATGGGACGATACGCGCGGCAAAAGGGAGGTATTTTTTCGGAAGCTTCCCCCGAGGACATTGCCGCCGCGGAAAAATACATAGCCGAAACAGGCTTGCAGGGGCTTGAAAACCGTCTTATCACCGAGCTTTCGGGGGGACAGTTACAGCGGGTCTTTCTTGCGAGAGCCTTTGCACAAGAGCCTGACGTTATTTTTCTTGACGAGCCTGCAAATCATCTTGATCTGAAACGGCAGACTGCGCTTGCGGAACATCTAAAAAAATGGGTCGCGGAGGGCAAGTCCGTGGTGGGAGTTTTCCATGATCTGGGATTTGCGGCGGCGGTCTCCGACAGGATAATGCTTATAAAGGACGGCAGAGCCGTGCTTTGCGGGGAGACAAAGGAAGTCCTCCGTTCGGAAGAGCTGAACGAGGTTTTCGGCACAGACGTAAGAGCCTACATGAAAAGTATTGCCGATATATGGAAATAACAGTAAATTAAACCGTCGCTATAAACGCGGCGGGTAAAAAATTATTTTGTATCCGTATGCAAAATTTGTAAAAACGAGGTGCTTTTATGTTTAAAAGGTTTTACGCAGCAGCTGCTGCAATTATTGCAATGCTCACCGCGCCGCAGGGACAGCCTGCCGAGGACAGCTATAAAAATATCGAGATAGAGGGAAAAAATTACACGCTTTCATTCGAGGACAATTTTGAGGGGGAAGCTATTGACGAGACAAAGTGGGAGCAGTGTCCCGAGCAAAAGCGGCAGGATCTGAACAACTACTGGGACAACAGTATGTCCTATCTTGACGGCGAGGGAAACCTTATCATCGGAATGTCCTACGACGAAAGCTCCGACCGTTTTTTAAGCGGCGGGGTGCGCTCAAAGGGCAGGTTTGAGCAGGCATACGGCTATTTTGAGATACGCTGCACGGTGAACACCGTCCCCGGCTACTGGACGGCTTTCTGGCTTATGGGCGACAGCGTTGTTGACGAGACAAAGGGCGGAAAAAACGGCACGGAAATTGACATTATGGAGACGGCATATCTTGAAAAAGGAGAGGTTCAGAACACCCTTAACTGGGACGGCTACGGTTCGGCTCACAAGTCCCTCGGCAACGTCAGCAAGGTCAATATTTACGACGGCGAGTACCACACTTTTGCCCTGCTGTGGACTAAAAACGAGTATGTTTTCTACACAGACGGCAAGGAGACATGGCGTACAAACGCATCTTCCGCGCTTGGTACGTGTGAAGTCCCGCTTTTTCTGAAAATAACCTCCGAGACAGGCTCATGGACAGGCACGCCCGACCCGAAAGCCCTCCCCGACTTTATGAAAATAGATTATGTAAGAGTTTACCAAGCGGATTAAAATTGCGGACTATGCGTTACTTTTAAAAATATATGGGGGAATTAAAATGTCAAAACACAAAATCATCGGCTTGGCTCTTTGCGGACTAATACTTACCTCCTGCGGAAACGGCGGAGAAAATACTGCGGCGGAAATGGAAATTCCCGAGACTTCTGCGGCTTCCGAAAGCGTTTCGGAAACCACGGTATCGGAAACGGAAACAGAAACTAATACTGAAACAGAAACAGAAATTCCCAAAAGCTCGGAGACTGTTACAGAGGAAACGGAAAGCACAGAAAATTTTGACAAGGTAAAGGACAGGATAGTTTACGACGACGGGGAAAACTCTCTCACGGCGGGACAGTTTATTGACGCACTTGAAAGCTGCGAGGAATTTACTCGTCGGTTCGACTTTTTTCACGATTTTCAAATTATGGATATGGACGAAAACGGTATACCTGAAATTATGATTTACTATTCTAATTTTATGTCGTATACAGGTTCAAGGCTTTACACAGTCACAAATGAGGGAAAAGCCAAGGCTGTGCCGATATTAAATCATGATATTTGCGATAGTTCCGATCACAGCGAATGTTATGACATGATTGGAGAAAATCCGGTTCCATACGAAAAGGACGGTAAAACCGTGTGGATAAGCCGTTTCAGCGGTTACGGCACAGGCGGCGGAGGAAGCGGAAACTATATACTGAAATACGACGGCAGTGGTATTGACGGCGAAATTATTTGCGAATCACGATATGAAAAATGGGGAGCAAATAATGAAAACGGTGATTGGGAATGGTATCGGAATGATTATTACTATATTTTCGGCGAAGAAGTAACAGGAGATGAGTTCGACCGCAGAGATAAGGAATATTTTGACAATCTGCAACCCTCGGACGAGCTGTATGTGCAGTCACCCATAGGCGGTTACGACGAAAACAGAAATTTTTTAGGAAGTGAGTTCGGGGAAAATCTTTCTTATGTGCTGAACACCTATCTCGATATGCGGGACGGTACGTAAAAAACATTATGATGTTCTTCAAATCAACTTATTACCTACATATTTACTATATTTTATGAAATTTTAAACATTTAAAATTTGGAACGGTTTGCTATTGCATATTACACTAAAAAGGTATATAATAATAAAGTAGAAAAAAATTTCCGAAAAGAGTGATTTTTATGGAAAAACGATTTATATATGCGGACAACGCCGCCACCACAGCGGTCTCAAAGCGCGTGCTGGACGCAATGCTCCCCTACATGACGGAGCAGTTCGGCAACCCCTCCAGTATCTACAAGCTTGGTCGGGACGCCGAAAAGGCTATCACGGAAGTCCGCGAAAAAATAGCCTCCGCAATAGGCTGTTCGGCAAGCGAGATTTTCTTCACAAGCGGCGGCTCGGAAGCCGACAACTGGGCAATTCGTTCCGCGGCTTTAAGGCTCGGCGCAAAGGGCAAGAAGCACATTATTACAACAAATTTTGAGCACCACGCTGTCCTGCACACCTGTGAATTCCTTGAAAAGCAGGGCTTTGAGGTAACATATCTCCCCGTTGACGAAATGGGTCTTATTACCGCAGAGCAGGTAAAAAACGCCATTCGGGAGGACACCGCACTTGTTACAATTATGTACGCAAACAACGAGATCGGCACTATTATGCCAATTAAGGAAATCGGCGAGGTCTGCCGTGAAAAGGGCGTTTGGTTCCATACGGACGCTGTTCAGGCGGTGGGAAATGTTCCCATAAACGTCAAGGAACAAAATATCGACCTTATGTCCTGCTCGGGACACAAAATTCACGCGCAAAAGGGTATCGGTTTCCTGTACGTGAAAAAGGGCATACCCATGACGAACCTGATTTTCGGCGGAGCGCAGGAGCGCGGCAGACGGGCAGGCACGGAGAACGTCCCCGCAATTATGGGACTTGGTGAGGCTGTGACTGCGGCTTGCGAGAACATACCCGAAAAAATGGAACGTGTTTCCAAAATGCGGGACAGGCTTATTGAGGGCATAACGAAAATCCCCTGCAGCAGGCTCAACGGCGACCCTGAGCAGAGACTTTGCGGCAACGTGAACATATCATTTTTGGGCGTTGAGGGCGAATCCCTCCTGCTCCTGCTGGACGCTAACGGAATATGCGCTTCAAGCGGTTCGGCGTGTACTTCGGGTTCACTTGACCCGTCCCACGTGCTGCTTGCGCTGGGACTTCCACACGAGGTCGCACACGGCTCTATGAGACTGACAATTTCCGACGAGACCACCGACGAGGATATCGACTATATTCTGGAAGTCGTTCCAAAGGTGGTTGAGAGAATAAGAGGAATGTCCCCCCTTTGGGAGGATATCCAAAACGGCAAGGAAAATATTCAAAAGGCAATGAAATTTGTCAGCCCGTTAGAGTGACGAGGAAAGAATTTTTCCTAAAAAATAAAATAAAAAAACAGGAGAACAGCGGCGGGCTAAAACTTCTAGCCTCCAGCCTCTTGTCTCTAGTTTCTAGAAGAAGGAGTGTTTTTAATGCTTTACAGCGATAAGGTAATGGATCATTTTGCAAACCCAAGAAACGTGGGTGAAATCGAGGACGCCGACGGTATCGGCGAGGTTGGCAACGCCAAGTGCGGCGACATTATGAAGATGTACATTAAGGTGGACAACGGCGTTATTTCCGACGTTAAGTTCAAGACTTTCGGCTGCGGCGCGGCTGTGGCAACATCTTCCATAGCAACCGAAATGATAATGGGCAAGACCATTGACGAGGCTTTGAAGCTTACCAACAAGGCTGTAGTGGAGGCTTTGGAGGGACTTCCTCCCCAGAAGCTGCACTGCTCGGTTCTTGCGGAGCAGGCTATGAAGTCGGCAATTTCCGACTACTACCAGCGTCAGGGTATCGACCCGAAACCAATTGTGGGCGAGATAGGCGAATGCGAGGCTTGCCACTAGAGGATAGAGGCAAGAAGCAAGAAGCAAGAGGCAAGATATAAGAAAAAACAAGTCTTTCTGACTTGTTTTTTCTTTTTGTGAAACCCCGATCATTCCACGGTGGTGGTAAGACCGTTTACCGAAATGCTCGGGTCGTCAAGGTCGATAACAAGACAACGCCTGCCGCCGATAACGCTTGTACGAACCTTTTCGGCAGCGTCACGGCTGATGTTTATTGTAATTTCGGGAGTGGACAGAACCACCTTGTTTTCAATAAGATTTTCTGCGGTAAGTCCCTCCGCTTCGCCCACCTTTTCCTTGAAAACGGCGGGGAGAGCGTCCAGCTTTTCGCTGCTTACCCCTGCGTCAAAAAGAATGTTGTGGAGCTTGTTGTCGTCGATAAGGGGAAGCTCCGTCTCGTTTTTGGAATTGTTCACAATATCCCGAATTGCTTCGTTGACCTGTGTTATGACCGTGTAGCTTAATTCGTCCGCAACAACGTCTGTGAGGACTTGCTGAAAGGTCTCCTTTTCCCGCTGAAAGGACATCACAAAATCACAGCCGAGAACGTCCTCAACTACCGAAATATTGGGCTTTTTCGGAGTTTTTGTGTAGTACATAACATTGTTCACGTCGGGAGCGCGGTCGCTGAAAACGGGGTACAAAAAGCCGTCTGTCGGTATCCTGCTGATAATGAGGTCGGTGTTGGCTTTTTTCACGATAGCGTTCGCTTCGCCGTCGAACATGAGACCGTCGTCCCCCGTGCTGACAGGGCAGACCGCCGCAACGATAAAGTTGTACTCCTCCGTGGCGTCGTCGTAGCTTTCGTCGTTTTTGTCCTTTGTCATAATGCTGTAGGAGCAGTACCCGATTATCAGGGTGTAACCCATTTCGTACTCCATGTTGTTGATAATTCTTGTGAGAAGCTTGTCGTTGGCGACCTCGTCCTCAAGCTTGCCTTTCATTGCGGCATACAGGATGTTCTGCGCGCCGTCCTCGTCGTATTCCTCGCGGGGGAAGCCGTACTCCGTGAGATTTTTTCCCACCCTGCCGCCGAGAACTTTTTTCAGCGACTCCAGCATAACAGCCCCCTCGTCCTCGGGGATAAGAGCGTACAGCTTATTGTCCTTGCAGCGGACGTTTTTCTGGGGGTCGACGTAAGCGGACAGAATGTGGTTAAGGGTGAAAAATCCGCTTGAATCGGTAAAATTCTTTTTGATCTCTGCAACTTCTTTTTTGTTCATATGTATAGTTCCTTTCTTTTTGAAATTTTAATCGCTTATTTTTTCTATTGCAATGTCACTGTCATTAACAGTCATTCTGAACATTTCCGTATCATCGTCGTCAAATGGCTGTAAATTCTTTTCTATTTCAGCAATTGAGGCGGTGATGTCAGCTTCGCTGCAAACGGTTTTTTCGCCGTTTTCATCAACAATGTAAAAATCCTCCGGACCGCTTGTTCCCGTGAAATGAACGTGACTTATCTCGGTAATTTCGTCTCCCACAAAAATAAAATTTGTCTCTGACGTTGCATTGGTAAAATGTCCGTAATAGTTGGTATATTTTATTACAAAACGTCCCGCCTCGTTGTCGTATAAAAAAGCAATATTATCGTTGTCAAAGGCTGAAAAGCTATATAAAAACCGCGGCTCGTCAATATTGTCGATCATGCAGTAGTGTAACCCCATAAACCCAAACAAAACAAAAGCGTCGGTGTTTCCGTCGTTGTTGAAATCCGTCAGGAGTATTGGAACTTCGTCATCAAGCAGGAAAAAATTATCCGAATCGTTTTCCAAATCGTTGATAATGTAATTTACAAGCGTTGTCAAGTGAGGGTACTGCCGCAGAACGTCGCTGCTGTACCATATACTGCCGTCAGGTTCAAGAATTTGCTGCTCTTTCAGGACGACAAATTCGTCTCCCCACTCGTAAATATTTTTCAGCGTAAATTCGGACATAACCGCTTCTTTGTGGTCTAAAAACCAATTATCAATAACGTCGTGGGATATTAACGGCAACTCGCCTGATACCCCTCCACCCGTAAAAAACGACGTGCTGAAGCGGTTTTCACCCTCTTTTTCTAATGCGGGCGAGTAAACCGAATTGTATTCCTTGGGAAGCCGCAGAGTATCATACAACTCCCCGCCGATACTGATTTTCTGCTGAACGACATCGCCCTTTGAATTCAGCGAATACAAACGGCAGTCGCTTCCTCCCGACAGCGAGCCAAACTGATTTACCGTAATGTCGGGAAAACCGTCGCCGTTGTAATCGTCGACGTACAGCTCAAACTGCTGATTGAAGCTTAACTCAAATTCGTCGCTTATATAATCCGTTTGCGTTTTTTCATAGCAGTCGCTTTTGTCGCTTTCGGTCAGTCTGAACCTAAAGCTGCCATTCCACGCCATTTCCCAGAAGATGTATTGAGAGTCGTAAGAACCCTTCGTCATTTCAAGAACCAAAGACCTTCCATTAAATTGAGGAAAAGCGTCGTCAAAGCTGCAAGCCGCAAAAACAACAGGCGTTTCCAAAGAAATTATTTTTTCGTCGTCTTTATTTTTGACAGTTTCATTTTGGACTTTTTCCGTAGCCTTTACAGTAGTTTCCGTTTCCGAAATTTTTGTAGTTGCGGTAATTGCCGCCGTTTCTGAAGTAGTCTGCTCCGTTTGGGTTGCTTGCTCCGTCTGTTCTTCCTGCGGAGAATTACCGCAGGAGGATATGCAAAGCGTTAAAGCGATTGCCGCAAATGTTATTAAAAAATATTTTTTCATCTTATTACCCACTTTTTTATTTTTGACAGTTATGAAAAATCAAAGTTTTGAGTGTAAAACAAATTTTTGATTGGGATATCCAAACTCTTCTATCAATTCATCTTCCACAAAACCAAACTTTTTATATAAGGCTCTCGGCGCAGTTCCCTTCGGGTCGTTTTCACGAAATGTCGAGACGGTAATATCTTTATGCCTATCCAACTCGCTTATGGCTTTTTCCAAAAGGAGCGAACCGATCCCGCATTTCCTGTATTGAGGCGAAACCGCCAAACAGCAAATCATATTATGTCCCCTTGAAAAAAGTATAACGCCTGCAATTTTATTTTTATCCTTAATACATAATGCTTGTTTCTTGTTCATAAATCGCAAAACTGTTTCTTTATGTTCTTCAATTTTTTCTTCTGTCTCTAATCCGGGAAAGTTCCAGCTTACATCATTTACCAAATCCATCCATGAATCAATATCGGACGGTATTCCATATACAGCTGTCATAAAAAAATTCCTCCAATAAATTCTTGCTCACCATTTCCAGTCGGACATAAATCTTGTTAGTTTTGTATCCTCTCCGCTTTTTTTCTGCTGTTTTTTCAGCTCGTTTACAACGCCCAAAGCGATCAGCGCCACGCCCGCAATCGCAAGATACACAAGCCATGCTATGCTGTCAAGACGGGTTATGCTTAGCAGTACCGCCGACACCACCATTGAAGCAACCGCAAGGACAAACCACCGTTTTTTCTTTATCACAAAGGAAACCGCAAGCATTATAAGCAGTATCGCTCCGATGAAAATTGAGTCGAAATTGTTCCCCGAAAAAAGCGCGTCTACAAAAAGCACGAACAGCGAAATTATTGCCGATACAAAGGCAAAATTGTATACCGCAGGCAGAGCGTCTTTCCAGATGAAGCGTAAAATTACACAGAATATCACCACGGGCAGCAGGTTGAACTGCACCGCTATAAGTTCGGGGACGGTAAAGAACGGCACAGTCCACCACAGCGGGAACAGGAAAGCCGCGGCAATCGTCAGAATTATTCTGTTGGTTTTGGAGGTCTGTTCGCGGCGCATTAAATTTGCCGTAAGAAGTGCTGTCGTCAGTGTGCTTAGCCATTCCCAATTGTCGCCGGGCGACTGACCGGGCAAATGATTGAAAGCTATTGCTGCGGACAAAAACGCGGCTATGCTGAAAATGTCCATATAGTATTTTTCACGGATCTTTTTGCGGAACAGTACGTGTCCCAAAGCGGCAAGAATTACCGCAAAAATCAGGGCGGAAGCAGGTGGGTAGCTGTATTCGGCAATGATAGTCATACCTACAAAAACAGGGAAAATAAGCGGCAGGGTATTCCTGCGGAAAATCGACAGAAGCAGAGCGCAGACCGCTAAAATAATGCCGAAGATCATCAGCGGGAGAATTCCCTCTTCACGGGATATCCACAGCAGAATTCCCGACAGGGCGGGCATTGCGTACCAAAGGAAATGCTCGGTGTGCTTTGAGGTGTTTTCAANACTGCCAAAGGTCGTCCCGATAATGTTTACCGCAAATATCAGCAGAGCCGCGGCGGCNGGGAAGCACATNANATATTCGNNNTCNGCGAANCGCACTCCCACAAAGATCATAGTCAGCAAAATCATGCCATGTAAAAAGTTTATCTGCNNGTATTTTTCTTTCGGGAACGCAATTTTGAAAAGGTANGCGNCTGTGTAAACCGTTATCATCGCGACAGGTACAAAGTCCGAAACGCTTTCCGCAATGCAGGCGATCGTAAATATCGGCAAAGAAGCGGCTGCGGCAATTCCGTAAGCCTTTGCGTAACTTTCCGCCTTTTTTATAAAGAGAAGCGCAGCTCCTATAACGCATATCAGTATCGTAATTACCGCAAGCGCGCTGACGGCGGTCTCGTCGGCAAAGGGGTAGAAATTGTTCCCGTCAAATATGTCCGAAAGGGGGAAAACCGCCGCAAACGTAAGTATGGGNCATATAACGGGGGAGAATTTTTTATGGTTTGAAAGGGCTGCGCCGATCGCTCCCAAAGCAAGAATTACAATGCTCAAAACCGAAATTTGCTGCATATACATATTCAAAAGCATTACGCACCAAAGGGCATANGCCGCCGAAATAATGTCGTTTGCGGGAACGTAAAGCTTCTCTTTAAGCTTTGTAAAGCGTGTGACAAGAAAGTACGCAAGAACAATTACATAGGAGAAAAACGGCGCGCAGACGCCGAGAGAAGTTTCNCCGAAAATAAGCTGTAAAGCAGTCGAGGACAGGAGCAGAATTGCCCCGAAGGACATGGCTTTACAGTACGCCGTCTTGTACCGCAGGGCGAAGATNAGAAGCTCCGCAAACACCGCCGCAAGGGCGATAACAAGGGTCAGNGAGGCGGCTTCTTCTCTGCCGAACANTATGGCGTTTTCAATAAACGCAAACAGTCCCGTAATTGCGGCGGCAATTATTCCCATTATATTCAGGGTCTTTTTCAGCATTTCGGGGAAAATGCCCATTACCGACAGAACACCGCAAATCAGGGCTGTCGCGGCGATTATGCAAATTACTCCCGAAAATTCCTGCGGGTCGAAGCCCATGAACATGGACGACGCTATGAAGAACGCAAAGGCTATTGCTCCCGCCGCNCTGCTCTTGTCCGTGAGAGTTTTTGTGAGAAAGCACACGGAAAACATTGCAAACGCCAATGCNGAAACAACTCCGTTTTCAGCGGCNAAAAGTGAGACCACGCTCAAAGCCCATGCGTTCACAACGGAAAAACGGTTCCATTCGACGGAAAAAACGTTGTCCTCNCCGAAAANNCGGTTCAGAAGCTTTTGTGCANGGGGTTCAAGCAAGGCTGCNGCAAGGGCAAANGCTGCCGTAAGCAGGGCGGTCACGCCGCCGCTTGGAGAAATTTGCCATATAAGGGAAACTACTGCCGCCGAAAATGTGTANAAAGAAACCGCCGCAAAAAAGCGGTTTTTATAATCATATGCCCCCTTGAAAAACGGCACGGACACCGTTATGAAAATCAGCGCAAGGACAGCCGCCCTGCCCTCCCCCGTAAAGGAAAAATACTCGCCGAAAACCTTTAAAATTCCCGCGGCGACAACTGCGGAGGGGAGNAAAATGCTTCCTAAAATATAGAAAACTCTTCCTGTNTGAGGAAGCTTTAGCTTTCTTTCCGAAAGGGAATGAATGGCAAAAAACACCGCAGAAAAGGAAATAAGTACCACAGATTTGAAAAATGTGTTGAGCGCGCCCCAGTTTGCGACCGCGAAAATAAAGCCCGAAAGGGAGATGAGCAGCGCTCCCAAAATCAGGATTATGTTTATTGTGCTGACGCTTTTTTTAGGCGTTTCCATGCGGTATTCNGGNCGGGGAGNGTAATTTGTTCCCGCATTTTCGGCAGCGNCGGGAGGGGTCTGCGCGCCCATTGGAGGAATGTTATACTGATACCGAGGGAGGTCGTATTGCAGACTTTCACCATACGGGTTATGGGTTGGCTTAGGCGTTTCCTTTACAGGCGCGGGGGCTTGTTCGGGAGNTTGNTTTGGAGCTTGCTCGAAAGAGGTCTCGGTCGCTTCCTTTTGAAGCTTTTTAAGCTGCTCGGTCAGNTCCCAATTNTGCCGCATAAGACGGTTACATTCGCCCCGCTTTGAAAAATAAAGCGGCAGCAAAATTATTGGNGAAATAANCCATATAATTAAAAAAATTACCAAAATCATAGTGTCAGCCCCATTCCAATTATTTTATATATTCNCGTATCGCCTTTTCCACAAGCATGACCTCGTCGTGGAATTCCTTTGCGGAAACGCGGTACGCGCCGTTGCCGAGAATAATTATCTGCTCCGTGCCGTCCGAGGTCGCCACGCGGACGCGGTGATTTTTGCCCGTCTTGTTTTTCAGCTCGTTTGTGACCTTTTCGATGTACATATCGGCGGTCTCCGCCTCTTTGGTGTACACCACACTGATGTTGTGTACCTGCTCCACCTCGCGGTTATTGCCCTTGACCTTGTATGCGTCGAAAACCAAAATCAAATGGCATTGCTTAAAGCCCTGATAGTTGCAGAGGGTGTTTATCAGCATACTTCTTGCAAGGTCAAGATTTTCTCTTGCAATTTCGTTCAGCTCGTCCCATGAGAAAATTATGTTGTAGCCGTCCACCAAGAGGTACTCCTCACCTGTTTGCAGGGGGACGGCTTTTGGCTTTGGAGTAACGGTTTTCTCGGTGTGCAGAGCGTGTCTCGGGTCGCGGTTTATCTTGCCGTAGGTACGCTCGAAAATTTCCATAAGCTCCTTGTCTTCCGCAAGTCTTGAACGGTAATTTGCAATTTGTTTCGGTGTAACTTGCAAATCGGCGGTTTCTTCCTCACCCGAATTTCCAAAGCTTATGCCGCTGGAAACGTGCATATGGCTTCTGACCTCGTTCCACGGTACAACGTACCCCGCCCCGTGTGAGCAGAACACGCTGTCGGCGGTGTTTTCAAGGTCGCCGTCGCAGTTGTAGCCTATTTTGGAAATTACTTCCTCTGCGTTGTGGCATGGGAAATAGCCGTCCAAGCTAAAGGTCAGCCGTCCCCTGCCGCTTGTGTAGCTCATGACTTCCGAGCTGTAGTCCGCAAACTCGGAGGCGGGGACTTTTCCCATAAGAACGGCGGTGCTGCCGTTCTGCATTGGCGGTTCAAAATCTGAGCTGATTTCAAAATCAGCACTCATTCTCTGCAAGTCGGACATTGCCCTGCCCACATTTTCGGACGGAACTTCAAGACGGAAGCCGTACCAAGGCTCCAAAAGGACGCTTTTCGCCGAACGCAGTCCCTGCCGAACCGCCCTGTATGTCGCCTGTCGGAAGTCCCCTCCCTCGGTATGTTTGATGTGGGATCTTCCCGCGACAACGGTTATTTTCATATCGGTTATGGGCGAACCCGTCAGGACGCCTATGTGCTGTTTTTCTTCAAGGTGTGTAAGTACCAGACGTTGGAAATTCTTGTCTAAAACTTCCTCACGGCAGTCCGCATAAAACTGCAAGCCGCTTCCCTGCTCCGCAGGTTCAAGGAGCAAATGTACCTCCGCATAATGCCGCAGGGGTTCGTAATGCCCCACGCCCTCAACAGGCTCGGCAATTGTTTCCTTATACAGAATGCTTCCCTCGACAAATTCCGCACGCAAGCCGAAGCGTTCCGCCATAACGGTTTGCAGAATTTCAAGCTGTATCTTGCCCATCAGGCGGACGTGTATTTCCTGCAAGCTTTCGTTCCAGACAACGTGGAGCTGGGGGTCTTCCTCCTCCAGCCGCCGCATTTGGGTCAGGACGGTGTGCTTGTCCTCCCCGTTTGGAAGCAGAAGCCGATAGGTCATGACAGGCTCTAAAAGCGGGGAAAATTCCCGCCCTTTTTCCGCCTCGAAGCCAAGACGCTGACCCGAAAAGGTTTTGGAAAGCCCCTCCACGGCGCAGACAGAACCTGCGAAAGCCTCGTCGGCGGCTTTGAATTTCGCCCCCGAATAAATGCGTATGCGGCTGACTTTTTCGTCGCCGAATTGAGTACGGACTTTAAGGCTTCCCCCCGTTATCTTGATGTGGGTAAGCCTTGTTCCTTTATCGTCCGTGATTTTGTAGACCACCGCCCCGAAATCGGGGTTATCGTATTTATTTTCCGTGTATTTTTCAATACCTTTCAGCAATTCGTCCACGCCGTTCAGCTTCAATGCAGAGCCGAAAAAGCAGGGGAAAAGCTTTCTTTCCGAGACGGCTTTTGCGATTTCTCCGTCGGGAATTTCCCCTGTTTCGAGAAAAGTGTTCATTAAATTTTCGTCGGTAAGTGCGGCTTCCTCAAAAAAATCGGGGGAGGAAAAATTTACACAGCCGCTTGACAGTCCCCCCGCAAGTCCCCCCATAAGGACGCTCCTGTCAAAGGCGGAAATATCCATTTTATTGACAAAAATGAAAGTCGGGACTTTATATCTTGCAAGAAGCCGCCAAAGGATCTCGGTATGGCTCTGCACCCCGTCCGTACCGCTTATGACGAGGACGGCATAGTCCAGCGCCTGCAAAGCACGCTCGGTCTCCGCGGAGAAATCGGCGTGTCCCGGGGTGTCGAGGATAGTCAATTCGCAGTCCCCGAAACGCAGGACGGCTTGCTTTGAAAACACGGTGATACCCCTGCTTCGCTCAACGTCGTGGGTGTCGAGGAAAGCGTCCCCGTTGTCCACACGTCCAAGACGGCGGGTCTCCCCCGCGCGGTAAAGCATAGCCTCCGACAAAGTGGTTTTGCCCGAGTCAACGTGGGCTATCA
>JAAVHM010000015.1:0-5245 GCA_014799675.1 Ruminococcus sp.
GCCGCCAGCGTTCGTCCTGAGCCAGGATCAAACTCTTTATTAAGTTTGTATTTAAACACATCTTTCGATGTGTTAAAACCTTATCCTGTAAACTCTTTCAGTCTACTGACTTTTTCGTTGATCTTTTTAAATCAACTCGTTACCCTTTTATACTCTTCGTAACCTGAGTTCTCTTATTTTCTTCGTTACTCTATCTCTAAAGTAACTCGGAATTTCAGGGTTTCTTCTTTCAGGTTTGTCTGTTGTTCAATTTTCAAGGTTCTTTTTCTTAGCCGTCGTTCCTATTTTATCCGGAACTGCTTACTAAGCTTTACCGCCCTCGCGGGTCAGCTTTATTAGTATACTACTTTCCTTCAACTTTGTCAACANNTTTTTTTAGTTTTGTATACTTGCACAATCANATNCTCTNTTTAACTTGNNTTGTATGGGCGATTTGCACAANAAAAAGGGAACNGACACGCCGAAAACGTGTCCGAAATCTTTTAATATGTTGCGCCGCCGCNGTTTCCAAAAATTAGATTTAGGTAATCAAGCTGGTTGTCGTAAGCGCTTTTCACCTTGCCGTCAACGTCGCTGACTTCAACAAAGAAATTGCGGACGCAGGTATTGCCGCTTTCGCTGTCGGTATAGTTGTANCGGTAGATGTACAGAGAGGTATTTTCTTTGCTCTCNTTTATGATCGTATATGGNTTCAAGCCCAGCGCGCGCTCCGCNGCTTTGGCGGTCATGCCGAATTCCACCGTTGACGGCTCTATTCTTTCGGCNGTTCTTGCGCCCATCCAGCTGTGTTTCAGCACGCTGAAATTGTAAAGCGTNGCTTCATTAACCGAGCCGTCGCCGTCGGACTGCAAAAGCACCGCCCACTCGGGAAGCTGTATNCCGTCCACATTTACCGNATTTTCCGACTCGCATATATATTTGTAGCTGGAAATATGGTTCACNGCGCCGTACTCCGACACCTTTCCCTCAAGAAAATCCGCGCCTGTATCGGATTCTATTATATCAATATTTCTGCCGAGGGGGACTTTGTCAAAAATTTTCCTGCCCCTTGACGCGCTGATACTGCCCGCNGCCGTCATTATCAAAATCACGATAAGCGCAAGCAGTATTACNATTGCCGCAATTCTTACGCCGATAATAAGCTTCTGCTTTTTGCCCTTTCCGTTTTTCGGCGCACTGTTTTTATTTTTGAGCTTTTTCCTTTTCGGAGCATCGGTTTCTTCCGCAAATTCGGAAGTCTCCGCTTCCGCCGGCTCTTGGGGAACGCCGAACAATTCCGCGCCGCAGCTTGGGCAGAAAACGTCGTTTTCGTTTATTTCTCCTCTGCATTCGGGACATCTCATAAAATTAACCCTCCATATACATATATCGGTACAGTAATTACTGAAAATTTTTATTGTAAATTTTTTAATTAGTATAATATAGTATAACATTATATGCAGAATTTGTCAACATTTAGTGCAAAATGCCTTAAAAATCCTCAAAATGCAAGTTTAATTTGTTTATTTATCATTTATACGCTTAAAATTATGGATTTTCATAAAAAATTAATTAAATTTTGCAGGATTTATAAAATAAACTTGCAAAAACCTCTTGACAAAAAATTTTTTATATGTTATTATATTAAGGTCAGCGGTAGGTCTTTTACTGCAAAAATTTTGAATATGGTAGGAATTTCAAAGCGTCTAGCCTCTAGCCTCTGGTTTCTATCATCTAGTAGGAGTGAGTGTATGCTTTTAAAAGAAGGAGAGATAAGAATTCCCGCGGGGTGCGCGATCTCGGGCATGATCAGCAGGGACGGAAACAAGCTTGACGGCAGCAGCGTTGTTAAGTCCATTTCTTATATGCACGACCGTTCAAACGGTCTCGGAGGCGGCTTTGCGGGGTACGGTATCTACCCCGAGTACAAGGACTTGTACGCCTTTCACGTTTTTTACGATTCCAACGCTTCGAGAGAGCAGACGGAACGTTTTCTGGACAGGCATTTCGACGTGGTGAACCTTAGCAGGATACCNACAAAGAAAGTTCCGTCCATTACNAACGAGCCGCTTATATGGAGGTATTTTGTAAATCCTCTGCCCACAAAAATCGCTTCCTCGCAGCTTGAGGAAAAGGAATTCGTTGCACAGTGCGTTATCCGCATAAACAACGACATTGAGGGCGCATACGTATTTTCAAGCGGAAAGAACATGGGCGTTTTCAAGGCTGTAGGCTATCCCGAGGACGTGGGTGAATTCTACCGCTTGGAAGAGTACAGCGGCTACGCTTGGACGGCNCACGGACGTTACCCCACAAACACCCCGGGCTGGTGGGGCGGCGCACACCCGTTTTCTTTGCTGGATTACACTATAGTACATAACGGTGAAATTTCCTCATACGACGCAAACAGGCGGTTTATTGAGATGTTCGGCTACAAGTGTACGCTTCTTACCGACACGGAGGTTATCACTTACATTTTCGACTATCTCAACAGGAAGCAGAAGCTTTCCCTTGAAGATATCGCAAGCATTATTGCCGCGCCGTTCTGGAGCGAAATTGACGAGCTTGAAAAGTCCGACCCCGAGAAAGCGGCTAAGCTGAAATATTTCCGCAACGCTTTTTCAAGCCTTTTGATAACAGGTCCGTTCTCAATTATTCTCGGCTACACGGGCGGACTTATGGCTCTTAACGACAGGCTGAAGCTTCGCTCAATGGTTGTTGCGGAAAAGGGCGACATGGTTTACATTGCAAGCGAGGAGTGCGCTATCAGGGCAATTTGCCCCGAGGTGGACTCGGTAAGAAGTCCCGTAGGCGGCGAGCCTGTTATCATAAATCTCAGCGAGGAGGGTAAAAGAAAATGCCTGTAAATTTTTTTCCTGCACAGTTTGAAGTGCTCAGAAACACGGATAAATGTATCGGCTGCCGCGCCTGCGAAAGACAGTGTGCAAACGAGGTACACTATTTTGACGAGGATTACGGCAAAATGCTGGCGAACGAGGCGAACTGCGTTGACTGTCAGCGCTGCGTTTGCATATGTCCCACAGGGGCTTTGAAAATCCGTCCCAACGAAAACGCTTTCAGAGAGAGCGCAAACTACACACAGCAGATTATGATAGAAAACTACCGTCAGGCGGGAAGCGGCGGCGTGCTGCTTTCCTCAATGGGTACGCCAAAGGATTACCCTGTTTACTGGGATAAAATTCTTATCAACGCTTCGCAGGTAACNAACCCGCCTATAGACCCCCTCCGTGAGCCTATGGAGACTAAGGTTTTTCTTGGCAAGAAGCCCAGCGGCATTTCCAGAAAATCCGACGGGTCGATAAATACAAAGCTTCCCCCTTACTTGGAATTGGACGTGCCTATCATGTTCTCGGCTATGTCNTACGGTTCTATTTCAAAGAACGCTCACGAGAGCCTTGCACGGGCGGCAAGAGAATTAGGTACATATTACAACACAGGCGAGGGCGGCTTGCACAAGGACTTTTATCAGTACGGCGAAAACACCATAGTTCAGGTCGCTTCGGGACGTTTCGGCGTTTTCAAGGGTTATCTTGACGCGGGCGCGGCTATTGAAATCAAAATGGGTCAGGGCGCAAAGCCGGGTATCGGCGGACATCTTCCCGGAGAAAAAATTCGTGAGGACGTTTCCAGAACACGTATGATACCAATGGGCACGGACGCNATCTCACCTGCTCCCCACCATGATATTTATTCTATTGAGGACTTGCGGCAGCTTATTTTCTCACTTAAAGAAGCTACCGAGTACAGCAAGCCTGTTTTTGTAAAAATCGCGGCGGTACACAATGTTGCGGCTATCGCTTCGGGTATCGCGCGTTCGGGTGCGGACGTTATCGCTATAGACGGTTTCCGCGGCGGCACGGGTGCTGCTCCCACGAGAATAAGGGACAATGTTGGCATTCCCATTGAGCTTGCTCTTGCTTCCGTTGACCAGCGTCTCCGCGACGAGGGAATTCGTAACGAGGTCTCCGTTGTTGTGGGCGGTTCTATACGTTCCTCCTCCGACGCGGTAAAGGCTTTCGCTCTGGGCGCGGACGCTATTTACATAGGCACGCCTGCTCTGCTTGCTCTCGGCTGTCACCTTTGCAGAAGCTGTCACAGCGGCAAGTGCAACTGGGGTATTGCGACACAGCGTCCCGACCTTGTAAAGCGTCTTAATCCCGACGTTGGTTATCAGCGTTTGGTAAATCTTGTTCACGCATGGGATCACGAGATAAAGGAGATCATGGGCGGCATGGGTATCAATTCTATCGAAGCTTTAAAGGGCAACAGGCTTATGCTCCGCGGTATAGGACTGAACCAAAAGGAGCTTGATATCCTTGGTATTCAGCACGCGGGTGAGTGATGAGCAACACCGCAAACGTTAAATAAAAAGCATAGAGACGGGCGGATATTCTTGCTTCTTGCCTCTTGTTTCTTGCTTCTTAAAGGAGAATCTTATAATGAAACGAGTTTATGTAAACGAGGACAGATGCCTTGGGTGTCACCTCTGCGAATATTACTGCGCCTTTGCNAACAGCGGCGAAACAAACATGGCAAAGACCTTTAAGCTGAATCGAGATCCCGTGCCGAGAATTACCGTTGAAAGCGCGGGGGACGTTAATTTTGCCGTTCAATGCAGGCACTGCGCCGACTCCCCCTGCGTTAAGGGCTGTATAACGGGCGCGCTGTCAAGAGTGGACGGCGTTATACAAATTGATACGAGCCGCTGTGTGGGCTGTTATACCTGCGTTTTGTCCTGCCCTTACGGCTGTATTGTTATTGANGAAAAGAACGNCGGCANGACGATTACAAAGTGCGAATTGTGTACACGCAACAGCGCGGGNGANCCTGCCTGTGCTGCAAACTGCATTAATCAGGCAATAGTTTTTGAGGAAAGGGGCGAGGACTGATGAAGTACGTTATTATNGGAAATTCCGCTGCGGCGATAGGAACNATTCANGGNATACGCCTTGTTGACAAGACNGGTCAGATAGTTGTTATTTCGGACGAAAANTACCACACATATTCACGTCCTCTTATNTCCTACTGGCTNAAAGGCGCNGTNACGGAGGAAAATATGCGTTACCGTGACGAGGATTTTTANGAGAAAAATGATGTGGACACNCTNTTTGANACNNGNGTTACAAAAATCAATGCGGACAAGAAAACNGTTACNANNNAAAACGGNAATGAGATNTCTTANGACAAGCTTATGGTTGCAACNGGTTCAAAGCCNTTTGTNCNNCCTATGGAGGGNCTTGACAAG
>JAAVHM010000015.1:5250-6712 GCA_014799675.1 Ruminococcus sp.
GAAAAAATTCTCGTTNATGAAGCTTGACGACGCTAAGGCNGTNANGGAAGCTGTTACGGAGGGNGCNAANGTNCTNATNGTNGGCGCGGGACTTATCGGTCTTAAAGCGGCGGANGCTTTGGAGCATTACGGCGCGGACATGACTGTNGTTGACNTNGCGGACAGNATNNTNCCNTCTATNCTTGATAATGAAGCTTCCGCNATAATGCAGAAGCACATTGANAGCAAGGGTGTAAAATTTATTCTCGGAGCGAGCGTTAAGGANTTTTCGGAAAATTCCGCTGTGCTTACAAACGGCGATACTGTTCCCTTTGACATGGTAATTCTTGCGGTAGGTGTACGTCCCAACACGGAGCTTGTTTCCGANGCNGGCGGCAAGGTNAACCGCGGTATTGTTACCGACCAGAAGCAGGCTGTNGAGGGCTTGCGGGACGTTTACGCCGCGGGAGACTGCACGGAGTCACTTGACATTACAACGGGTCAGCANAAAATTCTTGCGCTGCTTCCAAACGCATTTATGCAGGGTGAAATNGCGGGACANAACATGGCGGGNAANGAANCATANTACCTCAANGCAATGCCAATGAACGCTATCGGATTTTTCGGCTTGCACATCATCACGGCGGGAAGCTATGAGGGTGAAGCTTTNACCGAGACGGACGGTAAGGAAAATTACAAAAAGCTTGTTACCGCAGACAACGAGCTTAANGGCTTTATTNTNATGGGAGACGTNAAGCGCGCNGGAATTTACACATACATGATAAANTGGCATATGCCCATTGACGANTGCGATTTNGANATGTTAAAGGACAAGCCCCGGCTTGCGGCATTTTCAAGAGAATACAGAAATGAAAAACTTGCGGGAGGTGCAGGAAATGGCAACTAAAATAAATGCGGCAGGNCTGCACTACAAAGACCTCAATCACCTTATCAGTTCGTCCGCGGACAGGGATATTNTGGTGGACAANGTTCTGGGNCAGCGTTACATAGGAAGCAGCTCCGCGGATAAAAATATCGAGATACACGGCGTCCCCGGCAACGCTTTGGGCGCGTATCTGAACAANTGCANNATCAANGTTTTTGCAAACGCGCAGGACGCTACNGGCGANACNATGAATTCGGGNGAAATTATCATTCACGGAAACTGCGGCGACGCTGCGGGNTACGGCATGAGAGACGGAAAAATTCTTATAAAAGGCTGTGCGGGCTACCGTGCGGGCATTCACATGAAAGAGTATCAGGAGCATATNCCCATGCTTGTTATCGGNGAAGCTGTTGGCGCATTTCTCGGCGAATATCAGGCGGGGGGAAGAATTATCGTCCTCGGCATAGGTCATGAAAACGAGTGTCCCGTTGGGGGCTTCTGCGGCACGGGTATGCACGGCGGAGCTATTTACATTCGCTCGGAGCACGCTCCCAAGGGGCTTCCCGTACAGGTAAAGTGCGAGGACGCTTCCGCTGA
>JAAVHM010000016.1 GCA_014799675.1 Ruminococcus sp.
TCACTCCTTAAAATTTATATTCCTTTCGGCAGGGTCTATCAAAAATCATAGGCGCTCTCTCCTTTGGGAATTATTTTAATCGTGAAAGGCTGAAGCCTCATCTTATGCCATTGGACTCACTCCTGTTTTTTCAGAATTTTTTCGGGGAAGTCTTAAAGGTTACCATAATAACCAACTCTTTCTTTGCGGACTAAAGTCCGTTGATTTATCCGAAACCGGCTAAAGCCGTCTTGCCTGTCCTGTTGGACTCAACTCCTTTTCAAAATTTAACGAAGATTCAAATCGTGGTACGCATACTTTAATATCCTCATATGCTATCCCTTCTTTTCAATTAAATTTCTAAAGTTTTTAAGGTAAAATTAACTGCTTAGGTGGTCTCACTCCAATCCGATCACATGATAAGGTTTAGTGTTCCTTTCAAAAATCTTAATTTCATAAGACATCACTTCCTTACAGAAAGTTATTCGTTAAGAAGTTTTACATTACTGCATTGGTATTCACCTTTCTCATAATAATGATAAGATTACAGCCTTTTATGTAAAATCCTTTGCGGACATTGCATTGGTGTGATCTGCATTATTCATGGACTTATCGGTGTTATATTTCGGCAGGTAGTAGTACCGATCTAATACTGAGTAGGTATAAAAATACCACATTCCCAACAACCGATGTTATGCTGAGATATGCGGCTCAATTATCATATATACTTTAAGTTTAAATTTGTTAGTTGATCACTTTAATTCCGGAGTGAGGTCTCTATGGACGCTTACATTTATACTCCGCATTCAAACTTTTCTCTTAAAGTACGGCTGTATGAGCCACTGCAAATCACTGCTGAAAACTGCTGTTCAATTGTCATTTCCATGGGACTCGCCGCCTTTCCAAGAAAAATTCCAAATTCCCGAGTAAGCTTCGTTCTTGCTTTATCGTCTGCACCGATTGAACTCGCCGACTTTGATCGGGTTCGGTTCTTTAGTCAAGATATACCGTGCGGTTCGGACTTTTAAGCTTCGGAGTTCCTGCACCATCGTGCCGCCATCGCGTATCCATTGTGCTTTAGTCCTTGCTGTTTTCGGTCTTTCTCTTTCCTTGAATATACTATACCACACTTTTTATGCAATGTCAATAGTTTTCCACACAAAATACTACACAAGTTTTGTGCAAAATTTTTATGAAAAATATACCTTGACAAATACTTGTAAAAGTTGTACAATTAAATAGTTGGGTGTTTGGCGGGCTGTATTTAATTTGCCGCCTTACCGAAATTTTTTACGCAATTGTACATTGTACGTGAATTGAGGAGGATTTTACTATGGCTGGAAAATTTGATAACGAAATGGCTGCCGACCTTTACACCCTTGTGGACGAGGACGGCGTTGAGCAGCAGTTTGAAATGCTTGATACTATGGAAGTGGGCGGCGAACGCTACTATGCTCTTGTCCCCTACTATGACGACCCTACCAAGGAGATCGAAGCCGACACGGAGCTTGTTGTTCTTAAATCGGAATATACTGCANGCGGCGACGAGGAACTGGTTTCTATCGACGATGACGACGAGTATGAGCGTATCGGAAATATGTTCCTTGAACGTCTNAATGAAATTTACGACGGAGAGTGATTTCAGTTGACAGTTGACAGTGTATAGTTGACAGTTGAAAATTTTGAAGCTCTTGCCGGAGACNGTAAGGGCTTTTTTGTTNANAAAAAAAAAAAAAAAAANTTTAACATTTATTAACCAAGCCGNCGAACAAATGATATATAATTGAATTATTCCATAAATTTACGCAAATTTGAGCATATTTTGCAAGACTTTATAAAAATTCTGCGGTATAATTTTTGGCAGAAACAAAACGTTTCTAACAATTAATAAGGCGGTGTTATTATGCAGATCAACAACATTCAGGGCGGTATAAATTCCGCGNTTTACGGCGTTAAAGCAAATTCGGAAGCGAGAGAAGCCCGGTCGCCNAAAATTGACGAGATTTCCGAAAAATCTGCTGCNCGNGACGAATATGTTCCNTCGGAAAAGGACGANCCTATCGGTCTTTACAGGCTTGCGGAGGACGAGGACGGCAANCCGATAATAGATTTTGACAAGGCGGAGGACGGCGGGGACGTTTCCCCCGAAAAATCGNAAAACGCCGACCCCGAAGAGAAAACCGAAAGCTGCACCTGCAACACGGACAGGGTTGACGAGGANATAAAGCGTCTNAAAGAAAAGCAGGAACAGCTTGAACAGAAGCTGCGTTCGGCAGAGGGCGAAGCCGCAAGACAGCTTGAAAAACAGCTGGAAAGCGTTTCNGCGGAGCTTGCCATGAAAGACAACGATNGCATACCGCCGNCANNANGCNGTTTTCAGCTGATAGTNAAAANCAAGNANCTNTTANCANAAACNGNAANAGCTTTTTTANCTGTACACTGTCAACTATCAACTGTCAACTGNTANAGTATNAAGCAGATNAGTCCTCCGCAGCCCTCGTTGATAATGCGTTCCANGGTNTCCTGCAATTTCAGACGCGCGTCAACGGGCATTCTGTACAGCTTGTTGTGCAGACCCTCGTTCACAAGCTCGTGGAGNGANTTGCCGAAAATGTTTGANTCCCATATCTTCTGGGGACTTTCCTCAAACTCTTTAAGGAGGTACATAACAAGNTCCTCGGACTGCTTTTCCGAACCCACTATNGGGCTTACCTCGGTGACNATATCCGCTTTCATCATATGAATGGACGGCGCGGAGGCTTTCAGACGNACGCCGTATTTNCCGCCCTGCTTNACGATCTCGGGNTCTTCAAGGGACAGCTCGTCAATTGTNGGCATAACGATACCGTAGCCNGTGGCTTCCACCTCCGACAGGGCGTTTTCNATTTTCTCGAACCTTTTGCGTATTGCGGTAAGNTCCTTTAAAAGCGGCATGAGGTCGCTTTCCCCNGCAATTTCGATACCTGTTTCCTCGCCGAGAATTTTNTAGAAAAGGTTGCTTTTCAGCTCCGCGTCTATCTCCGCGCTGCCCTTGCCNAGGTCGATNCCTGTTATCATTGCCCTGCTNATGTTCTCGCCGTTTGAAATATTTTCGGCAATNCCGTTGATGTCACGNACNAANCGCACGTTTTCCGCNGCGCTGCGAATTGCTCCGAAAACNTCGTTTTTNAGCCAGTGACCCTTTGCAAGACCTGTTATCCACTTGGGCATACGGATATTTATTTCCTTTACGGGGAAAGCGTACAGGACTTGCTTCAGAATACTGTTTATGTCGTCCTCTTCNAGNTCNACGCAGTTCACNGGCAAAACGGGAGTATTGTACTTTGCGGTAAGGTCNGCGGCAAGCTCTTTGGACTCCTTTGAGTCGGGGTACAGGCAGTTCAGCAGTACNACAAAGGGCTTGTTTATGGAATTAAGCTCNCCGATAACACGCTGCTCCGCTTCCTCGTATTCCTCNCGGGNAATGTCGGAGATACTGCCGTCGGTNGTTATNACAAGTCCNATNGTGGAGTGGTCTTGTATAACCTTTTGAGTGCCGACTTCCGCCGCCATTGCAAANGGGACTTCNTCCTCAAACCANGGAGTTACCACCATTCGNGGNGCTTCATTTTCAATGTAGCCTATTGCGCTGGGGACGATATATCCAACGCAGTCTATCATTCTTACGTTAAATCTTGCTTTTTCGCCGATAGTGACTTCCACCGCCTCTTCGGGGATAAACTTCGGCTCGGTGGTCATTATGGTTTTTCCCGCCGCGGACTGTGGAAGTTCGTCCACGGCGCGCTCGCGGCGGTACTCGCTTGTTATGTTGGGGATAACAAGCTGTTCCATAAACTTTTTAATAAAGGTGGACTTGCCCGTGCGGACGGGTCCGACAACGCCGATATAAATATCGCCGTCGGTACGTTTTGCTATATCGCAGTAAATATCGTTATTGGTCATTTTGATATACCTCCGTATTAGATTGTTAGAAGATAGAGGTTAGAGGCTGGAAGAAAGGAGAACCGACTTTTAACGGGTATATCCTCTATCTTCTATCTTCTGTTTTCTATGCTCTTATAAAATGGGAATAAGTATCATTCCGCTGCCCGAGACTATCTCGTCGTCTATATCGTTTTCCTCCATAATTGCGGAAACGGAAGTGCCGTACTTCTTTGCGATTTCCCACAGATCCTCGTTCTCGTCAGTGAAATAAAGCTTTATTGCGTAATCGCCGTTTCTCTTGACAGGTTCGTCCTCGTCAACGGCAAGGTCGGTTATGCAGCAAATATTTGCCGTACCTGTAATTTCTCCCGTGATCTTCAATTCCGCCTTTGCTTCGACGCTGCTGTCGGAAGCAAGGTTGTAGGAGCAGGAAATTGGTATAAGCTTTACCTCCGCTGCGGACATGGCATCAAGTCCCTCTGCGGGAACGCTTGCGGTAAATGGTTCTTCCTTTTCAAGCATAACAGGTTCGCCGTCGGTATTTTTCGCCATTACGCAGTACACAGCCGTGCCGTTTATTGCAATGCAGTTATTGTCGGGGTCGGGCTTTGCGGTAACGCTGTTCACGCTGCACCAGACGTCGTAAATGCAGTCTATTCCGCCCTCGGAGTAATCGAGCGTCCCCTTTGCAACGCAGGAGGAATTTATCTGTCTCGGCGGAAGCTCTATCTTAACGTCCGACTTCATGCTGTCGGTTTTGTAAGATGTGGAATATTCGTCTACAGCAAGCTCCGCGGAAGCTGTCCGATATGCGGAACAGGTTATCAGTATGGAAGCTGTACAGCAGGCTACCTTTGAATTGCCGTCGCCGTCGGAACGGGGTTCTATATCGCAGGAAATAATTTCCTCCTCGACGGTGCAGACGAAACGCTCGTCGATACCCTCCAAGTCGATTATCTGGGAAAAAGGCAGGGTGAACTGCATGGACTCGATACTGTCGGTATCGTCTCTGCGGCAGCTGTAGAGCATACTTATATAGGCTTCGCCTTTGGCGATAAGCTTGTTTGCTATGACCTTTTTGTCTCCCGAGGCGATAACTGCGTCGCTCCTTAGAATATTCACAATTGGCGGTTTGGACATTCCCAAATCGAATTCCTCGGAAACGGTTATGCGCTTTGTGGTGTAGAGCTTGTTTGCGGGGAATGTTACGGGTATCTTTTTAAGCTGGATATTTCCGCCGAAAGCGTCGCAGACTATCTCCTTTTTGTCAAGGGCTGTGACTTTTATTTTTATGGAGACTGCTCCCCTGATGTCTATTCTGCGGGAGTTTACCGCGCGGCAGTTTATGTAGTCTATCTTCGGGACGATACATATTCTGGGGTCGATAACGGCTTTGCCGAACTCAACGGTTTTGGTGTAAGTCAGCTTCTGCTCCACTGACTGGACGGCGCTGCTGTTCTCGGCGCAGTACAGGACGCGTATATACACCGCCATTTCGTATGTAAGTCTGTCCCCCGCTGTGCTGTAGGACAATATCTTCGGCGAGGTCATACATTTGATTATTTTGAATATTTCGGGAAAATAATCGGGCAGTACGTAATCAAGCTCCACCGATTGCTCCTGTGTATCGTCGAAAATTACCTCCGCCGACGTAATTTCCTCTCTGTTTAGTTTAAAGTCCATACTTATTCCTCCTATAAGAAATTTAGAAACCGGAAGCAAGCGGCAAGAAACCATGGATAACCCTGCCAAGCTTCAACTGCTAAAATATTTATATTCTCTTATGGGGGCTTGTATGACAGTATGCACAAGATTTTTTCGGATAACAAAAAAAGCAGGTCGGTTTTCCGATCTGCTTAATTACTTTTATTATATTTTCATCAGTCAAACAAGTCGCTGTGAGTGCCTGTTCTTGATAAAGAAAGAACAAGTACCTCCTCAACAAGCTCA
>JAAVHM010000017.1 GCA_014799675.1 Ruminococcus sp.
CAAATTTTTTGATGATATGCACAAGAATTTTTAAAAAACAACTGCCAACACCACAACAGTGAATTGGCAGTAATTGGTGTGCTGTTAAAGCTTTTCGATTACCTCGACCGCATAGTCAATGTAATCGCCTGTAAAGTCCTCGATAAGACCCATGTCGCAGTTGTGAGCGATGTCNGGAGAAATGGGTATCTGTCCCAAAAGCGGAATGCCGTTTTCGCTGCAAACCGCGTCAATGTGGCTCTCGCCGTAAAGATAAATTTTCTTCTTGCAGTCGGGACACTCAACATAGCTCATGTTCTCAACAACGCCAATTATGGGAATATTCATCATATTAGCCATAGTAACAGCCTTGTTTACGATCATAGCAACCAAGTCCTGCGGCGAGGCAACGATAACGATACCGTCCAAAGGAATTGACTGGAAAACCGTCAGAGGAACGTCACCTGTTCCGGGAGGCATATCAACGAACATATAGTCAACGTCGCCCCAGTTTACGTCCGTCCANAACTGCTTTACAACGCCTGCAATAACAGGACCGCGCCAGATAACAGGGTCTGAGGGGTTTTCCAGCAAAAGGTTCACCGACATAATATTGATCCCGTTTCTCGATCTNGCGGGAATGATACCCTCCTGAGTTCCGACAGCCCTGCCGCCTACGCCGAACATTTTCGGGATAGATGGACCTGTTACGTCAGCGTCCATAACAGCCGTCCTGAAACCCTTTCTCGAAAAGAGAGTTGCCAGCATTCCCGTTACAAGGGACTTGCCGACGCCGCCCTTGCCGCTGACAACGCCGATTACCTTTTTGACGCTGCTGTTTGCGTTGAGGGGCTCGATAAAGCTTTGCTGCTGGGTTCTTTCGCCGCAGTCAGCGCCGCATGATGAACAATCGTGTGTNCATTCACTCATAGTATTATTTCCTTTCTGAATTACATACNGTATATTTTTTAGAACTGTTTGAATATTATTTTGATTACATTATGTATATTTTGCAGAACATATTACAAATAGATCATCTTAACATATCAATTTCGTCAATTTCGTCCGTAACAGNCTCGGCAGCGGCAGCGTGAGCCGANTTAGCGTAAGCGTATGCGGACTTGCCGTGCTTCTTGATGTTGTACATAGCCTCGTCCGCCGCAGCAATTACCTCTTCGGTAGTCTTGCCGCTTTCACGGAGGAACGCGATACCAACNGAGCAGTGGATAGTCAGCTTAATTCCCGTNGACTCNGAAATAAAGCCCTTGCTGAGGGTGTCGATAAGCTCCTGCGCCACCTTGCCCGAATCTCCGTAAAGGGTGAGATTTGTGAGGCATACAACAAATTCGTCACCGCCGAAGCGTCCCGCAAAGCCGCGCTCGAAGCAAAGCTCCTTAAGAGTGTCCGCCGTAAATTTCAGTACCTCGTCGCCGCAGGCGTGACCGTACTCGTCGTTAAAGAATTTAAAGTCGTCAAGGTCAATNAACATCATTGCGTCCAAAGTCTTTTTAATGGAGGACATCTCAATTTCCTCCGCAAGGCTCTTAAGGAACGTCTCACGGTTGTAAAGCCGTGTAAGAGCGTCGTAGCTTGCCTTTTGGATAAGGTGCATCTCNCTTTTCTTTTCCTTGTCGATATCCATGATAACGCCCACTATTTTGGTAGGAATTTCCTCACGGTTAAAGAACTTGGTCGCCTTTATCATTATCCAGATAAAATCGCCGTAAATGCTCTTTACACGGTATTCGCCCTGGATAAAGTTTGCGGGACCCAGTATCCTGTCTATATCTGCAAGGTATCTGTCCTTGTCGTCCTTGTGGACGTAAAGATTATACAGGAAGCTTTCCTTTACGCTGTCGTCCTTTGGTCGGAAGCTGAACTTCTTGTTAAAGCTTTTTGAAACNGCAACCGTGTNCTTTTTAAAGTTTACTTCAAAAATGATATTGTTGGTAATTTCAACGATAGCATTATACCGCTGTTCGCTTTCAAATATCTCGTCAAACGCCGTGTTGAAGGCTCTTCCTATCTGCCTGAATTCGTCGTTGGANCGAATATTGAACTGNACCGCCTCGTCGCCGCGCTGTTTTTTCTGCAATATCCTGATTATNTCGTCCATTGGCTTTGAGAAGAAGTGTATAAATACAAACGTGCCTACAGACGCAAGAACTATAAGGATTATCGCAAGGTTCATTATCGCGCTTTTTCTGCTGTTATAGGAGCTTTCCAGACTTTGGGTATTGGAAATTGCAAGAACATTCCAGCCGCTGGCGGATATCCTTTTGCTGAACACAGTACGCCTTTGAGCCTTTTTTCCGAAAGAATAGCNGGTTTCNTCCNGTGTTCNTTCGTCCGCGGGAGAGAGCAGGCCCTTTACATACTCAGAAGCGTTTCCGTAGCCATCATGCTCGGTGTAGTTTTTAACGGTTTTGTACGGGTATTCCANAATGCCGCCCGAGCCGTCCATAACAGCCACAGTAGTGTACTTGTCTATCTGCGCGTTATTTATTATCCGCTGCAAATGAGTGGTATTATACATCTCGTAAACAATTCCCAAAAGCTCGTTGTCATGGGAATAAATGGCTTTTACATAGGAAAAGGAGGGGATATTGTTATCCTTGTCGCCACTCATGGAAAACGCAAGAATGCCGTTGCCGTTCGTTGCGGACTCAAAAAGCCCCGTATGCTTTGTCATGCGCTTTCCCGCGTCGTTTTCGTCCGCGGAAACAACNATCATTCCCGAATTGTTTATTACCATTGCTTTCATGATCGAGGGGTCAAAATCCATCATGCCCTTGAGCCTTGCCTCGATTGCGGAATATTCCTCGCTGTCCGTATTTACAGCAAAGTCCTCATCATTGCTTTCNGAGACGTAATCCCTGACGGCTTCAAGAGAAACGAACTCTTTTGCCGCCGCGGAAATATCCTCAAAATAATAATTGATGTTTTCCGCCTGACTGCTGATAATATTATCTGTGTTCTGCATAGTCAGTTCCACGGAAATATTTTTTATATGTGCCGATGAAAATATATTGACTGCAACAATAGGTATGATTACAGCCGCTAATATAACAAGCGTAAGCTTGATCTTTACCCTCACAATACCACTTCCAAACAGAAAATTATATAAACTATACAAATATATAGAATACAAGCATTACTTAAAATTATAGTCAATTATATTTTAATATTTTTTTTGGATTTTGTAAACAGATAACAATAACTTTTGGTAATATGAACAACTTTTTTTTATTTTATTGTATATTATACTAATCCATTAAGCGCCTTGCCGATAGCATGGATACCGCATTTCGGCAAGGTTTATCTGCGCTTGCTCATAATATAGTCGTTGACAAGGATATACGCCATTGACAGAACAACTGCTCCCACAAGCAGGGAAACTATGACCTTTACCGCCTTGGGGACGGTCTTTTCCGTGTCTGTGCCGTTTGCCGCCGTTACCGTTTCCTCTGTGCCGTCCGGGTCGTCTTCGTCGGCGGGAACTGTTGTGGAAACGCTTTCCTCCGTTTCGGAGGGAGTACTTTCATTCACGCTTGCGGCGGAATATGTGGTCGCCTCAATGTGCTCGTGCTCAAAAGTTGTCGTTGTGACCGTTGTCGTCTCGGAGACAGTACTTTCGGATACGTCGCCGCTTGCTTCCGTCACGGTAGTTTCTGAAACCTCCGTGTCGGGAATATCCCCGGGGTCTTCCGCAAGAATATCGCCGTCCGCATTGAAAACAAGCATATACACCGTAAGCGGCTCCATTTCAAAGGAGAAGCTGTTTTCGCTTATATCGACGCTTTCCTCGGCTTTTACTATCTCGGAGCTTTCCGAGCCGAAGCTGTAAACGTCCGCGCTTTCAAAGTCGTAAATAGACTTTATGTCTATCTCCGCTGACTTTGAAGCGGTATTGTTCTTATTTATAAGTATCACCTTAAGCTCTGATTCATCGCCGCTTTCGACCGAGGCGTAAACGGAGCTCATAACGTCCTTTCCGTTTGAGGAGGAAACAAGAGTGTCGCCGAAGCCCGAGCCTTCCCCGTCGTAATTCGTGTAGATGTTCAGCGCGGACTTGATATAGGAAATATCCTCCGTATTGGGCTTTACGCAAGCCATATGTACGCCGTATTCCGCAAATATTCCCAGCGCGTCGGCAGCAGCGATACCGCCGCTTATGTCGTTTCCGCCGCCGAAATTATACTCCGAAAAGGAAAGCCTTGTTCCGGGGTAGTACATATCAATTGAAGCCGCAAGCGTGGGTATAAGGGGAATGTGCTGATTGTGCAGTATAGCGGAGGTGCTGTTTTCTGTGTAGGAGCTGTCCCACAATATCCTCGGCGCCTGAAGCCTTGTGTTGTTTGAGAAAACGTCGTCGCTGTCAATGATAGGCTGCAAAAGACCGTTTGTCGCCTCAGTGTGGTAGTGGATATCCAGAACGTCAAGAAGACGCGTGCCGTTTTCCTCCGAAGCCTTTTTCATTCCGTCAAGGTAGTAGTCTATGAACCAGCTGTACTCAATGCCGTGCTGCTCCCAGTCCTTGGGATTGTTTATATCTATGAACGCCTCGATACCGTTCAGGGACGGACCGTACACCAAGGCGGTGGGGTCTATCTTTTTCACCGAATATGCAAGCTCCGAGGAGCGTTTTATAAGCTCGTCCGCCGTAACAGGCTCGGGGACAGCCTCGGGGTATCTTTCCGACCAGTTCTCCGGCTCGTTCCCCAAAAAGTAGCCGTTTATGCCGCCGTTCACAGCATAGTCGTATTTGTTTACAAGAAAGCTGATGTATTCGTCCATGTAGACAACATCGTCGTCGATGTTTGGTCTTGAAAGGTAGGAGTCGTTCTTTTCAAACAAAGCGTCTATCCAAAGCTTGTCTGAATTTATGTTTCCCGCCACCTTGCCCATCATCTGCAAGGTCACATACCGCGAGGGTATGCCGTACCTTTCTGCTCTCGACACAAGGTATTCGGCGTAAAGCCCCGCCTCCGACTGCCTGTTTGCAGGGAACGTGTTTACAAGACGTCTGGAGGTTCTTAAGCCGTCGCTGGAAAGATTGTTTTCCCAGTTATATGAGGATATTTCGGGGTCTGTCTGTATTATAGCGTTTACGGACACCTCCGAAAGGTCTGACTCGGAATTTATGCCGTATATGTACGGGCTTATGGCTTTCCGTCCCGCGGAGGTGTCAATGCTGACAGCAACGCTCCCCGAGTCGGGATAGGAGGAGCTGAACGTTGCGGAGACCTCCGTCCCCGAATTTGCCGCGGAAAAAACAATTGCCGCAGCAGCCGCAAGGGAAGCCCCACGTCTGAAAAAATATTTACTTTTCATAATAAAGCCTCCCGAAAATAATTAATAATTAATAAT
>JAAVHM010000018.1 GCA_014799675.1 Ruminococcus sp.
TTATTGATTTTTTGAAAGCTTTCATTTATAATAATTATATAAAATTCCGTCAGCAAAGCTGAAACTTTTGGGGAGATGATACAAATGGGTAAAAGCATAGGTCAGGCAATGAATGATTTTATCAGCACAAACGACGATATGTGCGTGTTTGTCTACGATTATAAGGACGATACCTTTGAGATTTCACCTATAGGAAAAATAGGTGTTCTTTTCAGCAATGCTTCAAATCCGCTTGTTCAGCTTTGCGAAAACGAAAAGATACACCCCGCCGACAGGCTTATGGTAACGGCGTTTTGCCGCGACCTGATAGATCTAAAGGAAAATGCCGTTCCCGACGACAGGTTCTCGGTAAATTTCAGAATAGACCTTTCTGAAAACAGCGAGCCNCTTTATAAGTGGGCGACNATAACTATTCTTGTTAAATCGGAGGACGGCTGTCCCTCGTATGCTGTGGGACATATCCGCATGATGAACAGCGCGGAGTTACAGAAAAAGCTTGCTCTGGACAGCTTTACAAACGACAAGCACCCCAACGTGTTCAATTCCTGCGCGGTGAACGTTCTGAACAGCTGCGGCGATAAAAATGCCGCGATAGTGCAGTTCGACATAAAGCAGTTCAAGCTTATAAACGCAAAGCACGGNGAAAAGCTTGGNACTGAAATTCTCAATTACATAAGCGAGGGACTGGANTCCATATGCGGCGATATGGTACACATCAGACTTTCCGCGGACGTTTACATGATGGTGATGACTTACGACGACCAAAGCGAGATAGAAGCTTTNATAGACCGTATCAAGGAACGTCTCAGCCGTTACGGCGATATAACCTACAAGCTTGTTTTCGGCGTTTATATCGTTGTTGATAAAAATATGCCGATGCGGCACATGGGCGACAGGGCGGCAATTGCCCGTCAGGGAATAAAGAACAACGCTCTNTGCGACGTNGGNTACTANACGGAAAATCAAAAGGACACCCTTTTGAACCGCAAGTTTATCGAGGACAGAATGTANTACGCTTTGGANCACCACGAGTTTGTGATGTATTTGCAGCCCAAGTACAGCATTGATTCCACCTGCATTGTCGGCGCGGANGCNNTNGTGCGTTGGATNCACCCCGAGAACGGAATTATCTCTCCCGCCGATTTTATCCCGATNTTTGAAAAGGACGGCTTTATCGTCAAGGTTGACGAATATATGTGGGAGCAGGCAGTTATTACCATAAAAAGCTGGATAGACGCGGGTCTTGAACCTCTGCCTATTTCCGTAAACATATCGAGGGTGCATTTGAGCGACGACAGGTTTGTAAANATCCTNGACGGNATCGTTGCAAAATATGGCGTGCCTAAGCGTTACCTTGAAACGGAGATAACCGAGTCCGTTGAGAACGANAATTCGGGCGACATGATAAAGAAGCTTAAGGAAAGCGGCTATACCCTGCTCATGGACGATTTCGGTTCGGGGTATTCTTCCCTCAATATGCTGAAAAATACGCCCTTTGACGTTATAAAAATAGACAAGGACTTTTTCAGCGAGTTCATGCTTTCCGACAGGGGNAAGAAGATAATTTCCCACACNATCTCAATGTCNAAGGATATCGGACTTGACCTTGTTGCGGAGGGCGTTGAGACCGAAGAGCAGGCGAAATTCCTGCTTGACAGCGGCTGTAGGGTGGCGCAGGGCTTCTTTTACTCAAAGCCTGTGACCGTTGACGAGTTCAACAAGATAGCTTTCGGCGATAAAATGATTAAAAAATAATAAANAATCAGCGTCTGTTCAATTACTCAANNGACGCTGATTTATTTTTTNTGTAAANTTNNGCTTTTTCCAGTTCTAAAAGCTTCGCCTTTTTGTCAATTCCTCCCGCATATCCTGTAAGACTTCCGTCCGCGCCAACTACCCTGTGGCANGGNATNATNAGNGANATAGGGTTGTGTCCCACGGCGTTNCCNACNGCTTGCGCCGACATTTTTGGAACGCCTTTCTGCCGCGCGATTTCCGAGGCAATTTCTTTGTAAGTCATAGTTTCGCCGTAGGGTATTTTCAGCAGGATTTCCCAAACAGCCTTGCGGAAATCTGTTGCAGTAAAAAGTATTGGCGGCGTAAAATCGGGAGCTTTCCCGCTGAAATAAATATCCAGCCACAAGTCCGCCTGTTCAAAAACGGGGAGAATTTTTTCCTCACAGTTTGGAGAAAGAGTGCTGCCGAAATATTTCTGACCGTCGAACCACAGTCCCGTTACCGCGTTTTCCGTGCCTGCAATCGTTATCCCGCCAAGTGGCGAAGCGTAGTGATGAACGTACTCCATATTGAACCTCCGAATAATTTTTCCTATACTATAATACCACATAACCGAACGTAAGTAAAGTGCTTATTTTTTAGCTTGACTTGCTTTGGAAAAATTGATATAATAAATTTAATACGAACGGCAGAAAGGAGAGATTTACATGAAAATACAAATCAGCGATAACCTTATAAAGCACTACCTCCGCAATGTTTATTTTATAAACGGACATAGCTGCGCGGGCAAATCAACTATGGTGAAAATGCTTTCAGAACGTTACGATATGATATTCTGCGGCGAAAATTATCATGACGTGTTCCCCCGTGAAAAATTGTCAAGGTGGAAACAGCCGGGACTTTGCTATTTTGATACAATGAGTGGCTGGCAGGAATGGCTAAGCATGACCCCAGAGGAACATTGGGAGTGGACTTTTAATGTTGCACAGGAGTGCATTGAGATCGAGATACTGGAGCTTATCAAGCTGTCCGCAGGCGGAAAGAAAATTATTGTGGATACAAATATCCCGCCCGACGTCCTGCGGGAAATTTCCGACTACGACCATGTGGCTATCATGCTCTGCGACCCGCCCGACATTTGCTCGGAACGCTTTTTCGACCGCGACGACCCCGAAAAGCAATTTATGCTGGAGCAGATAAAGCTGTGCAAAGACCCCGACGCCGCCCTCGAAAATTTCAATTCATGGGCGTTTTATCACCCGCCAACGGAAATCGACTGGGAGCATACGGGATTTTTCACCTACACCCGTTCGGATTTTGAAAACGACACCCGCGAGGAAGTCCTTAAAGCTTTGGCGGAGCATTTTGGATTGATGTAAAAAATAAAAAGCCTGATGATGTTACCGAAAAATCGCAAGGCAACATCATCAGGCTGATTTTTTATAAATTTAATTTATATGCCTTATACGCTAAGCTCAGCAGTTTCGCCAAGCTGTTCGCCGCTGTTGTCCAGCACAGGCCTTACGCAGTTTGCAACAAATTCCTCAACCTGCTGCTCGCTTCTGCCCGTGAAGTTTTCGGGCTTGAGTATAGCCTTAACGTCCTCCTCGTTCAGACCGAAATCGGGGTCGGCAAGAACGCGTTCTATCAGGTCGTTTTCAAGACCCTTTTCCTTGACCTGTTTGCCCGCTTCCATTGCGTATGTGCGGAGCTTTTCGTGGAGGACTTGCCTGTCTCCGCCTTTTTTAACAGCGTCCATCATGATGTTTTCGGAAGCCATAAAGGGAAGCTCCCTCATAACTCTCTGACGTATTACTTCGGGGTAAACCACCAGATCGGCGGTAACGTTCAGCAGGATATTGAGGATAGCGTCCACGCCCAAAAAGCCCTCCGCAACGGAAATCCTCTTGTTTGCGGAATCGTCCAAGGTACGCTCGAACCACTGCGTACCCGCGGTAAACGCAGGGTTAAGGCTGTCGATCATAACATATCTTGCAAGGGCGGTAATTCTCTCACAGCGCATAGGATTTCTCTTGTAAGGCATTGCCGAAGAACCTATCTGATTTTTCTCAAAAGGCTCTTCCATTTCCTTGAAGTTCTGCAAGATCCTCAAATCGTTTGCAAACTTCATTGCCGACTGGGAAATTCCGCTGAGCGTTGCAATTATCTGTGAATCAACTTTTCGGGAGTAGGTCTGTCCCGACACAGGTACTGCCGAATCGAAGCCCATTTCCTCAACTATCATCTTTTCAAGCTCCTTGACCTTGTCGGTGTCCCCCTCGAAAAGCTCCATAAAGGAAGCCTGCGTGCCTGTCGTACCCTTTGAGCCGAGAAGCTGCATTGTTCTTATTCTGTACTCAACCTCGTCAAGGTCGGTCAGCAATTCATTTATCCAAAGCGTTGCGCGCTTGCCTACAGTGGTAAGCTGTGCGGGCTGCAAATGGGTGTAGGCGAGGCAGGGCATTGCCTTGTACTTCATTGCGAAATCGGAAAGCTGGGAAATAACGTTGAGAAGCTTTCTTCTGACGATTTTGAGAGCGTCCCGCATTATGATAATGTCGGTGTTGTCGCCCACGTAGCAGGAGGTCGCGCCTAAGTGGATAATTCCCTTAGCCTTGGGGCAGGCGAGACCGTATGCGTAAACGTGTGACATAACGTCGTGGCGGACAAGTTTCTCACGCTCCGCGGCGGCTTCGTAGTCGATATCCTCAATGTGAGCTTCAAGCTCGTCCACCTGCGCCTGTGTAACAGGCAGACCAAGCTTCATTTCGGCTCTTGCAAGGGCGACCCAAAGCTTTCTCCATGTGGTAAATTTTTTATCTGCGGAAAAGACATACTGCATTTCCTTGCTTGCATATCTGGTGCAGAACGGTGATTCATAGCTGTTGTAATCGGACATGGTAAATTTCTCCTTAAAAGTATTTTGCATTTTTGCAGTTTTTATAATTATACCACAATTTTACCGCAATTGCAATTGATTTTTGGTAATTAATAATTAAAAAACACTTGACAATAGTTCTATATAGTATTATACTATATAGTGGGAGGTGAACAGTATCTTGGCAAACAAGACAAACGGCGGTTTCCTTATAAGCAAGATAAAGCAGATACAGGGAAGAGTTTTTGAAAAGCTTCTTGCGGAACACGGTATCAGCGAGTTCAACGGCGCGCAGGGACGTATTCTTTTCGTCCTCTGGGAGCAGGACAATATCACCATAAGCGAGCTTTCCCAAAAGACAGGGCTTGCCAAAACCACCCTCACAAGTATGCTTGACAGGCTTGAGGAAATGGGACATATCCAAAGGACAAGCAGTCCCCATGACCGCAGAGCCTTGAAAATAGTCCTGACCCCGGAGGCAAGGGGGCTGAAAGACCGATACGACGCCGTGTCGGCTGAAATGAACGAGATTTTTTACGGAGGGTTCAGCGATGAGGAGATACTCGCTTTTGAAGCGTATCTTGGGAAAGTGCTTGAAAATTTACTCAAAAAGGAGAATTAAAATGAAAGAAATTATTTCTGAAATCAAAAAACTGCGGGAAGCTTCCCCCGTCGCCTATGTGGGTTCGGTAAACGAGGCTGGCTTTCCCCAAATCAAGGGTATGCTCGTGTTTGAGCACGGAAGCATGAAAACCCAGTATTTTTCCACAAACACAAGCTCCAAGAGGGTGGGGCAGTTCCTGAAAAACCCAAAAGCCTGCGTTTATTACTGCGACGACACCGAGAACAAATATAAGGGCGCGCTTTTCACGGGGACTATGGAGGTCTGCACCGACCACGAAACCAAGGCTATGCTGTGGCGGGACGGCTGCGAAATATACTACCCCAAGGGCGTTGACGACGAGGATTACTGCGTGTACAAATTTACCGCCGAGACGGTGAATTACTACTACGGACTAAGCAACACGACCTTGTCCATAGACGAATTTAATGAGTAATACATAATACGCAAAACGACAATATTTTATTGTCGTTTTTCATTTTTCTTCGCAGTAATATTTACCAGATCGTAAATAATTTCCTGCTGTTCTCCGCTTAAAATACGCATTTTAGCAATAAGAGATTTCTCCTTTACGGTAAGCTTGCCGCTTTCTCTCATGCAGTCAAGGAGATAGTCCGCAGAGGTGTCAAGGATAAACACAATGTTCTTTATGACCTCAAAATCGGGCTGACGCTTGTTCTTGATATACCCGTTCAGCGTGGAGGGAGCAATGTTCAGCATTGCCGCAAAGTCCTTTTGAGATATTTCCTTTTCATCAAGCAGATTTAACAGTCTGTCACCAAATGTCATATAATCACTTCCTTTTAAAGGTATTATATAATATCATTCGGCAAATTTTGTGCAAATATGCGAAATGTGGATTTTATACTTGACAATATTCGTTTTGCGTATTATAATAAAAATAAGGAAACCCTTTAAACCGCAAAACAGCCCGATACAGTCGGTTTGACCGTATCAGGCTTTGTTATGCTTGAAAATATGTATCCATTAATCGGAAGCGATTTCAAAATATGCGTAATACATTTTTGTGTCGTAATCCGCTGTTTTGCGGAAATCATCAACACTTTTTCCTATGCGGTATTTTCCCGCAGGCAGCTCGCCGTAAAGGCTCTGCCACACAACCTTAAATTCTCTTGAACTGTTTTTATCAATTGGATAAGCTATAGCAGTCCATGCAACGTCATATTCCTGCGGGAGCATTTTCACAGCCTCCCATTTGCCGTTTTCATAACGTTCAAGCTTGTAATCGCTGCCTGCGTGAAGTTCTCCCGTAGGATTTCCGCCGGATTTAGTAAATACAACCGTGCAGCCTGTAGGCGTTACGTCCTTTGCGGTAAGCGTCAGCCCCCACTCGTCAGCGATTTCAAAATACGCGTAGTACATTTTTGTATCGTAATCTCCGGGGGCGCGCCAATCATCAACGTCCTTGCCTATTCGGTATTTTCCCGCGGGCAGTTCGCCGTAACGTTCACTCCAGCCTACTTCAAATTCTCTTGAACCATTTTTATCAATTGGAAAAGCTACATCGACCCACGATATATCATCTCGGAGCGTTTTCACAGCCGTCCACTCACCGTTTTTGTATTGCTCCAATTCAAAATATACTCCTGTGTCCAGTTCTCCCGTTGGATTTCCTCCCGATTGAACAAACACCACCGTACAGCCCGTGGGCGTTACGTCCTTTGCGGTAAGCGTCAGCCCCCACGCGTCGGGGACGAGCGCGCCGTTTTCGTCAAACTCGTACTCCACACCTTGTATCGTCACCTTACCCGTCGCCGCCTTGCCGTCGGCTTGCAGATAATATTTCCTAACGCCCTTTGACGTTATCCAGCAATTCTTTTTCATAACGCCGTTTTTGTAGTAATAACGGTCGCCGCCCTTTTTAGTCCAGCCGCTGTACAGGCTTTCCGCGCCGCTGTCGGAAACAAGGTATTTAAGTCCGTCACGCTCGGCAAGGGTGTCGGCGTAAGCGTTTAAAGGCACGCAGGACATTGTCAGCGCCGCCGCGGCGATTGCAAGAAATTTTTTTACTTTCATTATAATTCTCCTTTAAAATTTTTTCAGAGCAGTTCAATTAAAGCTCTCTGCTGTAAATACAATTCAGAACGGCGAAATTTTTCATTTCCCGAAATTTTTTAGAAAAGTTTGTACATTCCTACAAATTATATATCGGCAATTTGTTATACTTCACAATTATAATTCTTTAAAAGGAACAAAAAATTATGGCAATAATAGGCGTTATTCTCGGCACGGCAGGATTTTTTGGTTACATAGCCTGCCTTATGACAACTATGCATTTTGAGTACAAAAGCTTCCCAAAGGAAGAGGAGTTCAAAATCGAAAAGATAACAAAAACCGCGCGGCGCATTTCAAGGCTTTGCCTTGCGGCTTTTATCGTCGGACTTATTATTTTCTCTTCATTTTTGGGACTGTTCGGGAACTGAAATACAGTAAAAACCACGATACCGAAACAGATATCGTGGTTTTGCTTTTTAATAAAGAAGATTGAGAAGCTTTCTCTTTTCCTGCGCGAATTCGCTTTCGGAAATAACGCCGTTGTCAAGCATGGTTTTAAGCTTCTTGACAGCTGTTTCAAAGTCGTCAAGGGAAACGTTCTCGCCGTTTCTCGGAACTATCTCCTCGTCAGCGGGAGCAGCAGGGATAATGTCGGGCTTCTTCTCGGGCTCTTCCTGCTTAGCCGCAGGCTTTTTGCCTGCTCCTGCCTTTGGAGTAAGCTGTTTTGCCTTTTCCGCAGCAGAGTCAGCTTCCTCGGCAGCAGCTTCCATATTTCTTCTGATCGGCTTTGTAACGATCTTTGCTTCCTTGATCTCTCCCGTGATATCGGGAACAACGAGATCCTCTATCTCCGCAGGCTTTTTCTGGAGAACTTCCACAGGAATTGATTCCAAAGCCTTGTCGTCGGGCTCTGCTTCAACAGCGTCCATCATGTCCTCGGGCTTGATACCGAGAAATTCGTTAAGGTCAAGAATATCGTCAACCGTTACAGGCTTCTTGTTTTCGGGCTCGGGAATAGCGCGTTCCTTTTCTTCAAAAACCATCTCCGCATTGGAAGCGTCATTTTTCGCAGAAGCGTCCAGATCCTTTACAGGAGCAGGCTTAGCAGCCGTGGGAGGTGCAGGTGCGATCTTAGGTTCACGCTTTGGCGCGGGAGCAGGTGCAGGTGCAGGCTTGGGTTCATCTTTCTTAGGTGCTGGTGCTGGAGCAGGCGCAGGCTTCGGCTCGGGCTTAGCTTCCTGCTTGGGTTCGGGCTTAGCCTCCTGTTTAGGTTCAGGCTTAGGCTCTTCCTTGGGAGCGTTTTTCTCCAAGGTCTTTTTGAACTCCTCATAGCCGCTTGTCATGCTCTCAAACTCGTCGTCGGCAGCCTTTTTGAGATTCTTGAGCTTTTCGCTCTTTTCAGCTTCACGGCGCACTTCAAGCTTTTTGTCAAGCTCCGCCTTTGCGCTTTCTATCATCTGAACGATCTCGGTATTATTCTTAAAGCATGGCAGAATGATACGCCGACGGTTCATTACAGACTTTGACGTATCGTCGCACTGAACATAGATAGGGCTGTTCCTGTTATTGTTGTTAATGTAAATTTTGGTAATTTCCTCAAGTCCGCAGGTAAAACGGCTGTACACAGGGTCTTCCTCCCTTGTGCCAGTCTGGTCGCATATGTACGCTTGCCCGTAGATATGTTCGGGAGTAATGGTAACATTTACCTCCTGTGGCTTTGAAAGTACAGTTTCTCTGTAAGTCGATTCAAAAAAAGCAAGCTTTTTTTCGTTGTAAATACTTGCCTGATTATCCATAAGCAAACACCGCTTTCCTCAAATAATAAACTATACAAATATTATAACATATATTCTTAAAATAGTCAAATATTATTAATAGAAGTTTGTATAGAATTTTACATCAAATTTTTTGATGATATGCACAAGAATTTTTAAAAAACAACTGCCAACACCACAACAGTGAATTGGCAGTAATTGGTGTGCTGTTAAAGCTTTTCGATTACCTCGACCGCATAGTCAAT
>JAAVHM010000019.1 GCA_014799675.1 Ruminococcus sp.
AAAACCTAAGAGGGGAGGGGGAGGCGGCGCGCGTCCAACGAATTCCATGAGCGCTCCCCCTCCCCTCTTTGGTTGTCTCGCTCGCACATTGTGAACGACTAACAGTTACTGAAAAAGTCTCCAAAATTCAAAGACAAACCAACAGCACAGACAAAACAAATTCCCCCGCTAAATAAAAATTTAATACCACAATACCGCAAAAAATTTTCAGCGTATAATTTCGCACAAATTGCCGAAAAATATCGGGAGAAAGGATCTGATGAACAATGTCTAAACGAACCGATCTTGCCGTCGAAATGATCGACGAGGAAGCGGCAAGCCTGCCGAAAGGTATCAAAAGGAAGCTACGCAAAAGCTCGGCGTGCTCCATAACGGAAATTATCGTTGCCGACAGCAGCGCGGGACGTCGGATAGGAAAACAAAAGGGACGCTACGTTACCGTGGAGACCGACAGGCTTTCCGCAAATCCGCAGGATTTTGACGAACAGGTGGAAAATATTGCGGCAGAAATTTCCGCCCTGAAAGGAGAGGGGAAAAACGCCGCCCTTGTGGTGGGTCTCGGCAATTCGGACATTACCCCCGACGCTCTTGGACCTATGGTCATATCGCAGATAATCGCCACAAGACACCTCCACGAGGAACTCCCCGACGGTCACGACTTAAAGAGGCTGAACAAGGTCTCCGCAATAGCCCCCGGGGTTCTGGGGCAGACAGGTATCGAAGCGGCGGAGGTGGTGCGTTCCCTCTGCGAGGCTGTTAAGCCCGACTGCGTAATTGTCATAGACGCTCTCGCCTGCTCTGACATAAGCCGTCTCGGGGCAACTATCCAGCTTACTGACTCGGGAATTTCTCCAGGCTCGGGAGTGCAGAACCGCCGAAAGGAATTTTCCGAAGCCACCCTCGGCGTCCCCGTTGTGGCAATAGGCGTGCCAACGGTGGTGGATATGCACACGATCGTGGAGAACATCACGGGAAACCCTCCCGACAAGCATTTGCCCAACATGATGGTAACGCCCAGGGACGTTGACAAGCTTATCGAGCGTACCGCGCGGCTGCTTGCGTACTCCATAAACAAGGCGGTGCAGCCAATGCTGACGGTGGAGGATATCACCGCTTTAAGCTGACATATAAAAAATATCCGATTAAACGGCTATGGATACAGTTCCATAGCCGTTTGTTACAGCTGTCCGTTTGAAAATTATGTCGGAATAAATAACATACAGGGCATTGCTTGTAAAAAGTGCATAAAATTATTGCCGAAAGCTACGAAATCATTTACATTAAAACCGCCTTTAAATCAGACAAAACAGCGAATTTGTATATTGAAAATACTGCAAAAATGTTATACAATTCTTTATATAATCAGATTTGAAAGGGTGTTATCGAATTGACCGACAAAAAAATCGCCGCTGCCGCATCGGACAGCGAGGAGCAGAACGAAAGCTTTATGTATAAGCTTGCCACTTTTATCGTTGACAAAAGGAACTTGTTTTTCCTGCTTTTTATTTTTGCGCTTATATTCAGCGTCTTTGCAAAGGACTGGGTAGATGTTGAGAACGACATCACAAAATATCTTGCGGACGACACCGAGACCCGTCAGAGCCTTACCATTATGGACGAGGAATTCATTACATACGGGACGGCTTCTGTTATGGCGGCGAACGTGACCTACGATACCGCCGAAAAGCTTGCGGAGCAGATCGAAAACATAAACGGCGTTACCTCCGTTGAATTTGACGACACAGAGGAGCATTACAAAACCACCTACGCCATGTTTTCCATAACCTTTGACGGCGAGGAAGCGGACGAAATAAGCGTCGCCGCCATGAACGAGATAAAGGAGCTTTTGGCTGACTATGACGTTTATTACTCCACGGCGGTAGGCGTTGACCCCGGCGCGCAGCTTGCGGAGGAAATGCAGGTAATTATCGTTATTGCCGCAGTAATTATTCTTCTGGTAGTGCTGTTCACTTCAAAGGCATATGCCGAGATACCCGTGCTTGTTATGACCTTCGGCGCTGCCGCCGTGCTTAATATGGGTACAAACTTCATGCTTGGCACTATCTCGTTTATTTCCGACTCGGTAACTATCGTTCTTCAGCTTGCCCTTGCCATAGACTACGCAATAATTCTTATTCACCGCTACAGTGAGGAACACGAGCTTCTCCCCGCAAGAGAAGCCTGCATTGCCGCTTTGAGCAAGGCTATCCCCGAAATTTCCTCCAGCAGTCTTACAACAATTTCGGGACTTATTGCGCTGATGTTCATGAAATTCGGTATCGGCGCAGACCTTGGCGTTGTGCTTATAAAGGCTATATTTTTCAGCCTTTTGTCTGTATTTACCCTTATGCCGGGACTTATCATGCTTTTCTCAAAGCTTATCGACAAGACGGTACACAAAAACTTTGTGCCTAAAATTTCCGCTGTGGGAAAATTTGCGTATGTTTCAAGATTTATCATTCCGCCGATATTTGTTATAGTTACGGTGGCGGCGTTCTTTTTCTCGGGCAAGTGTCCTTACTGCTACGGAACTACCGACTTGCAGACCGCGCGGCAAAGTGAAACTAAAATTGCCGAACAGAAAATAAAGGACAATTTCGGCTCAACGAACCTTGTTGCGCTTATGGTTCCCTCGGGAGATTACGAAGCGGAGAGCAGGCTTATTGCCAACCTTGAAAGATACGGCGAAATAGACTACATTCAGGGTCTTGCAAACACGGAGGCTATGGACGGCTATATGCTTACCGACAAGCTTACGCCGCGGCAGTTCTCCGAGCTTGTGGAGCTTGATTTTGAGGTGGCAAAGGTACTTTACGGAGCATATGCAATTAATGAAGAAAATTACGGCGAAGTGGTGAACGGTCTGGAAGCATACGGCGTGCCGCTGATAGATATGTTCATGTTCACCTATGACGAGGTCGACAAGGGATATGTTACTCTTGACGACGAGCTTATGGATACCCTTGAAGATCTGCACGGTCAGCTTACCGACGCGCTTTTGCAGCTTAAAAGCGACAATTACAGCCGCATACTTCTGCACCTTGCGCTGCCCGAGGAAAGCGACGAGACCTTTGAATTCCTTAACACCGTCCACACCGAGGCGGAGAAATTCTACCCCGCGGATCAGGTTTTCCTTGCGGGCAACTCAACCAGCGACAGGGACTTGTCAGGCTCATTCTCCACGGATAACCTTATAATCAGCATACTTTCCGCATTGTTTGTAATTATCGTCCTGCTGTTCACATTTAATTCCGCGGGACTTCCCGTTCTGCTTATTGCGGTAATTCAGGGCAGTATCTGGATGAACTTCTCGTTCCCCTATCTGGAGCAGAACAGCCTGTACTTCCTCAGCTATCTTATTGTAAACTCCATTCAGATGGGCGCGAATATCGACTATGCTATCGTTATTTCCAGCCGCTACATGGAGCTTAAAAAGGAAATGCCAATTAAGCAGGCGGTCATTGAGACCCTTAATCAGGCTTTCCCAACAATTATAACGTCGGGTACTATTCTTGCGGCGGCGGGTATTCTTATCGGTCAGCTTTCCTCAGACGGAGCAATTTCCTCTATCGGCGTATGTCTCGGACGCGGCACTATAATTTCTATCATTCTCGTTATGGGCGTACTGCCGCAGATACTTCTTTTGGGCGACGCTATCATCGAGCGCACGTCGTTTACTATCAAAAAGGCGGAACGCACTCAGATATCGGGCAACCGCATGGTTGTAAGCGGACTTATACACGGCAATATCAACGGCAGAGTTGAGGGTTACATAAAGGCTGTTATTGTGGGAGACGTTGACGCAAGAATTGAAAATCCCCGCGGAGAAGCGGTACAGACCCTTGCGGGAGAAACCCCCGATACTGTGGAATTTTTTGAAGAAAGGGAGGCGGTCACAAATGAATAAAAAGCGTTTCGGGAAAATTCTTTCATTCTTAACGGCGGCAGCCATGACCCTGACATTTGTCGCTCCCAGCACCGTATTTGCGGAAACTAACGCAAGGGGCGAGATACAAATTATTTCGCAGGCGGACTTTGCGGAATTTGTAAAAAGCTGCGTCCTTGACAGCAGCACCATAGGCAAAAAATATTCTCTGGAATGCGACATTGAGCTTCCCTCCGACTTCAAGCCGATACCCACATTCTGCGGGACGCTTGAGGGAAACGGTCACACCGTCTCGGGACTGAACGTCACGGAAAGCTGCTCCGACGCGGGACTTTTCCGATACATTGAAAAAGAGGGTACTGTAAAAAATCTTATCGTACACGGCAGGACTGCTCCCTCGGGAAGCGCNTCCGAGTGCGGAGGNATTGCGGGAGTAAACAGGGGAAGAATTCTTAACTGCACCTTCAGCGGCATGGTCAGCGGAAANGAACGCTGCGGAGGTATNGCGGGCGCAAACGAGAAAACAGGTCTTATAGCAGGCTGCAGGACAACNGGTCTTGTGCAGGCAAGNCATTACACAGGCGGTATTGCGGGAGAAAATTCGGGCATTATCGTGAACTGCGANAACAGNTCCTCTGTAAACGTNATGGCTTTTGACGACTCAATGGACTTGGACAATATCAACATCGAGGACATTTATTCCACCGAAAACGCAACAGAAATTACCGACGAGGGCGGCATTNCGGGGTACTCCACGGGACATATNCAGAACTGCATAAACCGCGGCAATGTGGGCTACATTCACGTTGGCTACAACGTCGGCGGAATTGCGGGCAGGCAGGAGGGCTACATAAGCGGCTGCGAAAATTACGGCGTTATAAACGGACGTAAGGACACAGGCGGAATTGTAGGTCAGGCAGAGCCCCATATTTCCCTGCTGTTTTCGGAGCGTTCCATGAGCAAGCTCCGCACACAGCTTGAAGAGCTTAACGCTCTTATCGACCGCACCATAAACGACGCGGACGCGGATTCCTCGGAAATTTCCGCAAGCTGGGACGAGATATGCGGCGAGCTTGAAAACGCACGGNAAATTTCCGACGANTTCCTTGACAAAACNGANGATATCATAAACGCTGACATTGATTCCATAAACGAGTTAAGCTCACGGATCTCCGACTTTATCGACATGGCTGCCCCTGCCGCGGAAAGCCTTGAGGACGCTTCCAACTNNATGTCAGAAGCGTTCGGCAATTTGAAAAATTCCGTACAGCTTATATCCGATTCCTTGCAGACGGCGGACGAGGGAATGAAAGTCCTGTTCCCGATNTTGCAGGACTTGTCGGACGCGGTGGACAGCTTNNNNCAGGCTTCCGCTTCTCTGGACAATTCTTTCGGCGAGCTTCAAAGCTCCGTCGGAGACGAGCAGAGCATGGAGTCCGCGCTGACAAATCTCGGGTACTCGATACAGGGCATATCAAACGCCGCGGGAGATCTTTCGGGAACTGCCGCAAGGCTTGCCGACGCTATTAACGAATTTGCAAACGACCCCTCAATAGATATGGAAAAGCAAGAGATAGAAAGACAGCTCAGACGGCTTTCGGACGCCGCGGACAGGTTNGCACAGCGGATAAGGAATTCAAGCCTTTCATGGGGCATGGGCGGCGCTTTTGACGAATTTNCCATAGGAACGTATCTACAGGAAATNGGCGATATTCTTTCCGACCAGTCGGTGGCAGACATATTTGACAGTCTTTCGGCAATTACCGAGTCGGTCACAAATATAATGTCCTCAACGGCTGCGAAAAATCTTGACGAACAGCTTAAAAATGTTTCCGCGGAATTGAGCCAAGATCTTAAATACCTGCAAGGCTCGGGAGAACAGTTTTCCAATTCCGTTGGCGAGGTAACGGGACAGGTGAACACATCGGGTCTGTTCGGCTTCATAAGATATTTAAAGGAAGCAAATCAGGACCTTAACGGGGCGACCTCTTCCGCCGACAGCATAATAAACCGCATTACCGAGGCGTGGGACTATTTTGACATTGCTTCCGCACAGCTTGTTGCCGCGGTATGGTTTGCGGAGGACTGCACCGAAAACGCAAGGAATTCCGCGGAGCAGATAAAGGACGCCTTTTCCCAAACCGTTGACATTCTGGAATACTTTTCTGGCAAGGAAAAAATCAAATTTGTGGGAGCAGACGACGACATTATTGCCGTCAGAAACAGGCTTTCCACAGCTCTCGGAAACATTGTAGATCTCGGAGAAGAATTCGGAGACAGCACAGGCTCAGCTGTTAGTACTATGGCTGAAAATTTCCGCCTGATAAACAGCAAGACCTCGGAAATTTCCGACACTATCCTTGACATTGTGGACGAGATAAACGAGACCTCGGCGGATATTTCCGATTACACCGACGACATTTCCTCCGAGGATTCCGCGGGACAGTCGGACGGAAAGGTTGAACGCTGCGAAAATTACGGCGAGGTAAACGGCGACCTTTGCGTGGGAGGAATTGCAGGCTCTATGGCGATAGAGTACGACTTCGACCCCGAGGGCGACATTGAAAGAATTGGCACACGTTCCGTAAACTTCATATACCAGTCCAAAACCGTTGTCAGGGACAGCGTCAATTACGGCGAGGTCATTTCCAAAAAGGGAAGAGCAGGGGGCATTGCAGGGGAAATGTCCACAGGCTGTCTTATAGACTGCCGCGGCTTCGGGGACGTTAAGTCCACCGACGGAGACTGCACAGGCGGCATTGTGGGCAAATCGGAAGCGGCTGTACAAGGGTGCAGCGCAAAATGCCGTGTAAGCGGAAAGGATTTTGTCGGCGGCATTGCGGGTACTGCCCATGATATGAGGGACTGCAAAAGCTTTGTCGTTATCGAAGAGGGAACGGAGCGTATCGGCGCGGTTGCAGGCTACAGCGATTTTGAGGGCGAGATAAAAAACAACACCTTTGTGGACGGCGGCATAGGCGCAGTCGACGGGATAAGCTACAGCGGCATTGCATACCCCGTGCCATATGATAAAATGATATCTTTGGGAAACACTCCCAAGGAATTCAAAACTATTGAGCTTACATTTATTTCGGAGGACGANATCGTAAAGGTCGTGACTGTTGAATACGGAGAAAGCCTTACCNCGGCGGAGATCCCCGACGTACCNGAAAAGGGCGGGAATTTCGGCGAATGGGAGGAATTCAATTACGAGAACATAACCTTCGGNGCGGAGATAAACGCGGTTTACGAGAAATTCATCACGGCTCTTGAATCNNCCGAGAAGCGTGACAGCGGTCTNCCGATATTTGTTGCGGAGGGCAATTTTACAAGCAGCGACAGCATTACTGCTGCGGAAANCGGTTCTTCCGAGGNACTTGAAAGCTGGAGCATAACCTTGCCGAATGACGGCGCGGAAAGCCACAAGGTAAGATTTCTTCCCTCAATAAAGCCGTCCAAAGCGGTATTGACGGTCACGGAAAACGGCGTTCAGCGGACTGCCGAGACGGAGATCGACGGAAAATACCTTGTTGTGGAAATTTCGGGAAACAGCGCGCTTATAACGGTTTCNGAAAGGGACTATGCGGCGCTGATAATTGCTGCGGCTTCTGCGGCAGCGGCGGCGGTCATAATTATTCTGATGATCATAATAAGGAAAAAGAATAAAAACAGTCCCCCGGATTCAGCCAAAAAAAATAAAAATAAGGAGACCACACCTGCTTAAATATTGCGAAAAAAGCGGAGGCGTTATATTTATAACGCCTCCGCCGCATTATCGTTTCTTGAAAAAAGCTCCTCTACCTCGTCNCTCAGGGCGGGGTATTTTTTCAGGTCGGGACTTTCCGCAAGAAGCTCCTTTGCCGCCCTTTGGCAGTCCGCAAGAAGCTCTCTGTCCGCCGCAATATCGGCGATCTTCANGTCNGGNANNCCGTGCTGACGGTTGCCGAAAAAGTCTCCCGCGCCCCGCATTTTTAAGTCGTATTCGGAAATCTCAAAGCCGTCNGAGGTCTTGGTCATAAGCTTCAGCCGCTGCTCCGATTCCTCCGTGACCTTTTCCGCAATAAGCACGCAGTAGCTTTGGTACTCCCCTCTGCCCACGCGTCCCCGAAGCTGGTGCAGCTGTGACAAGCCGAACCTGTCNGCGTTNTCNATNAGGATTATATTTGCGTTTGGCACGTCCACGCCNACCTCAACNACNGTNGTTGCAACAAGCAGNTCAATTTCGTGCGCCTTGAATTTCGCCATNATNTTNTCCTTGTCCGCGGCGGGCATTTTGCCGTGGAGCAAGCCCGTTCTGTACTCGGCAAGGACGGTCTTTTTCAGACTTTTTTCATAGCCCTTTGCCGCCGCAAGCTCGTTCTCGTTTTCCTCTATCATTGGGCAGACAATGTAACCCTGCCTGCCCTCCTCAAGCTGTTTTTTCACAAAGCCGAGAGCGCGCTCCCGCAGCTTTGAAGTTACCGCAAAGGTCTCTATNTTNCGCCGNCCCTTTGGCAATTCGTTCAGCACGGATATATCAAGATCGCCGTAAATTATCAGCGCAAGGGTTCTCGGTATGGGCGTTGCGGACATTACAAGCTTGTGGGGATTGTTTCCCTTGTCCGNAAGCAAAGCCCGCTGATTTACGCCGAANCGGTGCTGTTCGTCNGTAATTACAAGCCCTAAATTTNTGAAATTTGTAGTACCCGAAATAAGGGCGTGAGTTCCAACCGCAACAAGACATTCGCCCATTGAAATTTGTTCGGCGACCTCNGTCCGCTGTTTTTTCGTCATTGANCCTGTGACGCGGCANACNGTTATCCCAAGCGGTTCAAGCATTTCNGAAAGNNTCTTGTAATGCTGCGCCGCCAGAATTTCCGTGGGAGCCATAAGCGCCGTCTGGAAGCCGTTTTTTGCGGCGATCAAAGCGGCGGCGGCGGCAACGGCGGTCTTNCCCGAACCAACGTCTCCCTGCACAAGNCTGCTCATGGGGACTTCTCCGCAAAGGTCTTTTTCNATGTCCTCCACGGCGCGTTTCTGCGCTCCCGTAAGCTCAAAAGGCAGGCTGCTGTAAAGCTGTTCCAGAGCTTTTTTCTGCGGCTTCATTTTACAGCAGGTCTCGGTACGGGCGCGGCTTTTTATCATCATCATACCCAATTGCAGACGGAGCAGTTCGTCAAAGGCGAGACGCTTTTTTGCGACCTCGGCGGCGTGGTCGTCCTTGGGAAAATGTATATTTTTCAAAGCGTATTCAAGGGTGGAAAGAGAGTACTCCAAACGGAGCTTGTCGGGCAATGCGTCGGCGAAAAAATCCTCCCCCGCATGGTCTAAGACCTCTGAAATATTTGTGTTTATCATAGCGGCTGTAAGCCCCTCGGTAAGGGGATAAACGGGACGGAGCAGATTTTTTTCCTCCGCCTTTAAGACGGTGGGAGAATTCATTTCCCTGCGGACACGATTGCCCGAAATTTTTCCGCTGAAAAGATATTCCTCGCCCTCATGCAGGGCTTCCGCGGCAAAGCGGTTGTTGTAAAAAACAATTGAAATACGTTCGCCCTCGTCGTCCTCCGCAAAGACTTTATAAAGGGTAAGCCCCTGCCGGATCCTTGCGGCGGGATTTTTTTGTATCACCATTGCCTTTATTACAGCGTGTTCGCCGACGACAGCCGCGCTTATGGCTACGGGGGACGAGTAGTCTATATACCGTCTCGGGAAATGAAAAATCAGATCTCCCACGGTATTTATCCCGATTTTTTTATACATCTCGGAGCGTTTTTCGCCCACGCCTTTAAGCTCGTTTACGGGAGTATTTTTCGTCATAATTTCCTCCTATTAGAAGCTAGAGGCAAGAGGCCGGAAGCTAGAACTATATGTTTCCGAAACTGTATTTCTATTTTCTAACTCCTGTCTCTGGGTTCTAATTTCTATCTTCTTAGTTTATGATTTCCGGCATCCAGCCTCTAGCTTCTAACTTCCAGCCTCTAAATTACAAAATCAGGCGCTTGCGAAGAATTGTCAATAATATCCTGCAAGGTTATGCCGTCAAGATAGTCGGTGATAGCCTTGTACAGCCCTTCCCACACAGGCAGGGTAATGCACTCCCCCGCACGGGGACAGTCGTTTGGAGAATACTGTAGGCAAGCCACGGGACAAAGACTTCCCTCGGTTATTCGGAGTATCTCGCCAACGGTATATTCCGAGGGGGATTTTGACAGCATATAGCCGCCCTGATAGCCGCGGTTGGTTTTCAGCATATTGGATTTATTCAGAAGCGGCACTATCTGCTCCAGATATTTTTTAGAAATATTCTGTCTTTCGGCAATATCCTTCAAGGCGACAAAGCCGTCCGCGCCGTACATTGCCAAATCCAGCAGCATTCTCAAAGCATAGCGTCCCTTTGTTGAAATTTTCATAACAGTACTCCTTTCAAGGCTTGTGTTTGTTTATTCTATTATAACATAGGATTAGTAGGTTTTCAAGCAAAAATTATTACTTTGCTAATAAATTTTAATTTATTTTATTAACTTGTTTTATGGGTAACGGTTTGTTTGTCTTTGAATTTCGGAAGCAAGGTTAGGAATTTGTTAGTCGTTCACAAATTCGGGGGTCAGACACCACAAAGGGGGAGGGGGACAAAATAACCCAACAAAAATCGGCATTCCCCCTCCCCCTTTGAGGTTTC
>JAAVHM010000020.1:0-10633 GCA_014799675.1 Ruminococcus sp.
AATACAAGCCATTTTATACCTTAACAGCCTCACCTGTCATATCCGGATTATTGAAATAACTTGAATTGGGATATTGAGCCGGAACAACTATATTTCCGTCGATGTCTTTATAGCCATAGTCATCTCCGTCCTCATATTTTATCAATTTATCCAAACTTGAAGCCGAAACTGCCGTCGTTTGCGTTGTTGTTTCAGACTGAACAGTTTCCAAAACCGTGGTTTGCTCCGAAACTNTGACCGAAGTNGTTGTACTNATTTCTTCCGATTGNACGGTCTCCGAANCCGTGCTTTGTTCCNAAGCCGTTTCAGCGTCTGTCCCTGCATTNCAGCCCGAAAGNAGCAGNNCNNACATNAACGCCGCAAGACATTTATATTTTCTCATAAATCTTATTCCCCCTAAAAAATTAAACAAAAAGTCTCTTTCACAGCCATGCCGAAAAAGAGACTTTTATTTGCGTAAACATTATTCAGCGTAAACGCTGACTTTCTTGCGGTCACGTCCAACACGCTCGAACTTTACTCTGCCGTTTGTCATAGCAAAAAGCGTATCGTCTGAACCCTTGCCTACACCCTCNCCNGGNTGAATGTGTGTACCTCTCTGACGAACGAGGATATTTCCNGCAAGAACATACTGACCGTCTGCTCTCTTCACACCAAGACGTTTGGATTCGGAATCACGGCCGTTCTTGGTGGAGCCCATACCTTTTTTATGTGCCATTTCTAAATTACACCTCCGGTAACGAAAATAAAGCTTTTTTCAGCTTATGCCTTGATAGCGTCAATGCGAACCTTAGTATAAGGCTGTCTGTGACCCTGCTTCCTGTGGGAAGAACCCTTCTTGGGCTTGTAGGTGAAAACAGTGATCTTCTTAGCTTTTCCGTTCTTNAGAACCTTAGCTTCAACTGCTGCACCGCCTACATANGGAACACCAACCTCAAGACCGCTGTCCTTTCCGACAGCAACGACCTTGTCAAAGGTTACAGTATCGTCAGCGNTNACGTCGAGCTTCTCGATAAAGATCTCGTCGCCCTCTTTAACCTGATACTGCTTTCCGCCGGTTTCGATAATTGCGTACATTTACGGCACCTGCCTTTTCAATAAAACTCGCTGTAGTTGGGCGGCGAACAAACGCACTTGACCATGCCCAAAACATGCGGCTTAATTATTATATCACAANTTACACCGCTTGTCAAGCTTTTTTTATAATATTTTCAAATTATTCTTCTTCNGNAGCATTGACGTTGGTAAGACCGTCCCAGATGCTGTTTACGTTTTCAACGCACTCAAAATACTTCTGAGCNATCATTGACTGGGGTATGCCAAGCTCNGCGGCGCANACNGACATAGCTTTCCAGTCCGCCTTTTCNTANGCAAGTATAAGGTCGTACAGCAAGCCTGCNCTNCCCTCGTGTTTAAGNAGCGCAAGCTTTATCTCGTCGCCNANAGGAAGCTGNTCCAGAATTTCTTCAAGAGGCATCTGCATAAGCTTGCCCAAGGTAGAAAACATACCCAGCAAATACGCTTCGGAACGTGANATAGGCATATTNTCGGCNTANTCCAGAAGCTCGCTTGCAAAGGTCGCTCTAAGGAANGATATCTTGATAAGCTCGTCGGGCATAGAACCGTCGTCCTGCTTGAAGCTNAAAAGGTANATCCACTGTTTNAGCTGACCCAATCCGAGAATTACAAGAGCCTGCTTGACCGATTTTGCCCTGTTTCTCAAAGCAAAATANGCCGAGTTTACAAGTCTCAAAAGNGAGAACGTNAGCGAAACGTCGCGGGANATAATACTTTCTATCTCGTCGATATCGGGTTCGTCCTTTGTAACNGCAACCATGAGCAGGAAGAAGTTACTCTGCAAATAGTTGACCTTTCTGACGGTGGTAGGCATTTTCTCGGAAACGAAAGTACCCTGAAAATAAGTACAGCCCAAAGCCTTAGCCTTGTCGTAGGCTTCCTGATTTTCGATATTNTAGGCAATNATCTTCTTGTCGAANGACTTTCCGATGTTNATGATATTTTCNACNGAGGAATTNTCCCCGCCGAAATTCACCTTGATATAGTCCACAATATCGAGAATNCCGAAAAANCTCGGAGCGAACTCAAAATCNACTATTGCGATCTTATAGCCGCTTTGCTTATATTTGGTAATCAAATTCTGCGAGTAAGGATTTGTGATAAGCGAATCCTCTATCTCGATCACCANTTTGTTTGTNGCAAACATNTTCGGGATATTCTTTTCGAGAAGATTTGACGTAAANGTCAGAAAAGCGGTNTTNCCGTTAAGGAACTTTCCGCTGTCCATAGAGGACAAAAAGTTCTCNATAGTNTTTGCGGCAGCNGCGTCGTCCGTGTAGCNCTCNTTTAAGCTGTTATCGGTATAAAGGATCTCGTAACCTGCCGTTTCCTGANTTTCGGTCAANATAGCCTGACGTACAATATAAGAATCCATTAAGATTCCCCCTTTATTTAAAAGACTGTTTCNTATACNTGTTTANNATANGNTCTAATTAATTATACAACATTTAAATATTTTTTTCAACAGTTTTTGTAAAATTTATTTCATCATTTCNGAAAAATTCATAATAAATTTATCTGCGGCGGCTCTTATGGTAACAATATCCTCCGCNGAATACTTGTCATAAACGCCTACAGCNGNCATTCCNGCGTTCTTTGCGCTGACNATNCCTTTGAGNANNTCCTCAAAAACAACNCANTCATTGGGNGAAACTCCCAGCTTTGAAGCGGCNAGAAGATAAANGTCGGGNTGATCCTTGCTTCTTCCNGCCTCGTCGGTNGTGCAGAACGCGTCAAAATAGCTGTAAGCGTGNTTGTGCCGCAGAACNGGNTCGTACAATTCTNTCGGNGAAGCCGTGGCAAGGGCAATTTTAACACCATGCCCCTTTAAATATGTAAGGTATTCGACAGCATAATCCTTTAAGAATATGTTATGCCGATATTCCTCCGCCGCCAGATCGTTGAATTCCTTAATGACCTCCTGAAAGCTGTCCTTTACTCCAAGCTTCTGCATTTCGGCGAAAGCGTCCTCATAGGTCATTGAAGCAAGACTGTCCGCAAGCGCGTCGCTGCATTTTATCCCACGCTTCTGCAAAAGAATAATATCAATTTTTTTCCAGACCGAATTGGAATCTGCCAAAGTTCCGTCCAGATCGAAAATTGCCGCAGAAAAATTCATTCTGCCCACCTCCCGTTTTCATCAAAGGCATTGACCGAGGACTTGAAATCTCTGTAGTCAACCAAGTCAATGCGGTGCTCATAGCTCATACGCTCCAGACTTATATCAAAATACATATCGTCAAAGTCGTCAGCTTTATGATAACCGTCCTCATTATAATTATTGTTTGAAAGCCAAGTTACATCTACAAACACCCACTCACCGTCAAGCCTAACGGCGTTCCACTCGTGGTTCATGGGAACATTCATAAGATACTCGTCCGTATCTGCCGCCACACAAGTACCGCCTCTCATATTAATACAGTATATGCCCTGCATATTGCAAAGAGCCGAAAATAAATTTGAATACCCTGCACAGGTCGCAGTTTTTGTTTTCAGTACGGTTTCAAGGCATATTACTTCCGCATTGACGCTTGTATTTGCGGAAACATCGTTATAATAAACATTTTCTGCCACCCAATAGGCAAATTTTCTCACCTTTTCATAATCGCTTTCCGTACCGCTGCATATTGCGCCGGAAAGTGTATTCAGTTCATCAAGTATTCTCTGATGAACGCTCAAATCATTTTTTGTGGAAATATATACAGTGCAGAACCTATCGCCGTACTCAAAAACATTTTCAAGCTTTTCGGCATTGCTTTCAATTACGGAGGCATAGACTTCGTTAAGAACATCATCTTCCGCCGGCACGGTATATTCCGTACTGACGTTATTATCAATGTTACAAAAAATATTTGCGGAAACGTACAGCATTACAACTGTAGCTGCAGCTAAAATTAACCTGTTCAAATCTGACATACCGCTTTTCATATGATTTTTTTATTTAAGCTCCACAACGGTAACTCCGTCCTCGCCCTCGCCGAAGCGTCCGAGACGGAAGCTTTTTACCGACGGGTGAGATTTAAGGTGCCTGTGTATTCCCTGACGGAGAGTACCCGTACCCTTGCCGTGAATGATAGTGACAATTCCTGCTCCCGCAAGGACTGCGTTGTCAAGGAACATATCCACCTCGTGGATACCCTCGTCCACCGCGCTTCCTCTTATGTCAAGCTCCAATGAGGAGGAACGCTCCATTTTTCCGCGAACGTCCTTTGTGGATATTTTTTTATTCTGGTAAGTCACCTTTTCGGGTTCTACAAGACGGAGCTTTTTAACGCTTATCTTGGTTTTCATAATTCCCGACTGGACGTAGACCATTCCCGAGGAATCGGGGTCGCCTGCAAGGATTCCCTTTTTGTTCACGCCGACGATAACGACATTGTCCCCGCGCTTAAAGGGGCGCGGAGGGACGTACTCCTTACTCTCGGAAGCCGTTATCGGGTTCGCCGTGTCAAACATTTTATTAAGGGCGGACTTGTTCTTCGACCTTGCGTTTACCGCAAGCTGTGAGAAATTCTCCTTGTCCTTTTGCTTTTTGATATCGTTCAGCTCGTCGATAAGAGCGTCCGCCTGTGCGCGGCAGCTTTCAACGATACGCATTGCCTGAACTCTTGCTTTGGAAATCTCGTCATCCTTGCTTTTGTTAAGCTTTTCAATTTCCTTTTCAAGCTCCGCAAGCTTTTGTTCCTGCTCACGCTTTAACTCGGCGGCTTCACGCTCCCTTTTTTCAAGCTCTATCCTTGTTTCCTCAAGCTGTGCAATGACTTCCTCAAAACGCTGATTTTCCGTGGAAACAAGCTGATTTGCACGTTCTATGATACTGTCGGGAATTCCAAGCTTTGAGGAAATTGANAANGCGTTTGACTTTCCNGGAGANCCNATNATAAGNCTGTAGGTAGGCTGCATTGTTGCCGAATCAAACTCGCAGGAGGCGTTTTCAATGCCCTCNCCCTCGATAGCGTACAGCTTCAGTTCCTGATAGTGAGTTGTNACAAGCANNCNGCTNCCCTTNTTNTTCAGATTTTCAATAATGGAAACNGCAAGNGCCGCGCCCTCNACNGGGTCTGTTCCCGAACCAAGCTCGTCGAAAAGTATAAGNGANCTTGAATCCGCNATTTCAAGAATTTCCGCAACATTTCCNATNTGTGANGAAAATGTGGANAGACTNTTCTCAATGCTNTGNCGGTCGCCNATNTCCACNAGAATATTNTCAAAGACAGAAATNCTGCTNCCGTCCCCCGCAGGGATAAGCAAGCCGCACATTGTCATAAGGGTCAGCAAGCCNACGGTTTTAAGCAGNACNGTNTTACCGCCNGTNTTTGGACCCGTNACTATCAANGCCTGATAATCGTANCCAAGCTTTATATCTATNGGAACGACCTTGCTTTTGTCGATAAGCGGGTGTCTTGCTTTTTTCAGATCTATCTGACCGTTATCGTAAATTTCGGGAACNCTTGCTCTCATTTTTGCGGCAAGATTTGATTTNGCAAAATACANATTAAGCTCCGCGCAGGTGAGATAATCGTTTGAGATCTGCTCNGCATANGCCGCGCAGTCCGCGCTCATTTCCGCAATNATACGNTCNATCTCGTCCTGNTCNTCNCCTTGNAGNACGCGTATCTCGTTGTTTGCNTCNACAACNGANATAGGCTCTACAAAATANGTNGCGCCGCTTGANGANGTNGCNTGGACAAGTCCCTGAATNTTGCCCTTATGCTCNGCTTTAACCGGCANAACATATCTGCCGTCACGCATTGTAACNATATTTTCCTGCAANGANTTNTGNACGTCNGCGCTTTTTACAAGCTTGTCAAGGCTTTCACGTATCTTAACTCCNGCCTGTGCGATTTTCCGCCTGATATTAGCAAGGGCNGAGCTTGCCATGTCGGAAATTTCCTCCTCGGAAATTATCGCGTCCTTTATCTTGTCCTCCAAATATTTNTTTGGNGACAGGGACACNAAAAGNTAACCTATTGAGGTNTCCTCGTCCTGACAGGAAGTGTACCANTCCGACANCATTCTCACCTGATAAAGCATTTGNGCAATATCAAGAAGNTCCCGCAGAGTAAGGCTTGCNCCNGATTTNGCNCGNTTNAGNGAACCNCGCACGTCCTTAAAATTNCAGAANGCGGGNGTACCGTATTTTACCGACAGNTCGAANGCGTCNGAAGTCTTTTTTATTTCGCTCCTTACAGCGTCAACGTCGGTCTGCGGTTCGAGGGACAANGTCATTTCCTTGGTAAGCTCGTTTGAAGCTTCNTCCGAAAGCATTTCCAGTATTTTATGTAATTCAAGAGATGTGTAATATTTATTCATNGTTTTCTTCATTTAAACCTCCGTCTAAGTACGTATTTTCTTCTTCNCATATTTTTTTGTAAAAATCAAGTGTTTTAAAGCTTCTTGAAAGACGTGACAAAATATATTTTTCCGTAATNTCGTTAAGCAGCCGCTGGGACTGNTCNCCAAGCTTAAAATTAAAAAGCTTGTTTTTNTCCGAAAGNCAAATATANCNAAGNGTATGCAGGACGGTTNTTGTNANNCGTATATGATACTCGTTTTCCTCAAAGCCTCTGCCGTAAAAATGCTCGCCGCATAAAAGNCAGCAGCGTTCTATCAGGAAAAACATTTCCTCCGCCTCNTATTTGTANCAGTCACGNCAGCCTATAAGCTGGGGCATCATTCCTATTTCCGCAAGAAATCTAAGCTCAAACACGCTTTTTAAAAATTCGCAGCTTCTCGTTCCCTCGGAAAGAAAGTGCAGAGAATTNAGNAGCAGGCTCATTGCGTCCTTTGCGCTCTGACCTGTGGTAACGCAGTACTTNGATATTTCAATGAAATANTCNGCAAGCGCAAGCTTTTTCATATCNAGTCTTATCTCATAGAAAACCCTTATAGGNTCGCTGCTGTTAAGATAAAAGCGTTCGCCCCGCTTGCTGAAACAGAATTTGCCGTAGGAAAGNAGCTGGGTAGAGGCGTTGTTTTTTCCCGTGATCTTCCTTGCGCCCTTTGCNCANATNTCAACAACGCCGTACTCAGCGGTCAGAATGTCAATAAACTTGTCGCTTTCGCCAAGATTACGTTCCGCTATCACCAGTCCCGTCACCGTTATCAGCATTGGTACGCTCCCCTTTAATGTTTGAAAAATATTTTGTGGGAATACCCTTGTAATCAAGGTAATCCGTCACACGTCCGCTAAGCTCGAACTTATCCCATTTATTTTCATTATAGTTATCGATCATAGTATAGCCCTCCTAAAATTAAAGCTGTACTATAATTATTGCCCTGTAATGTTTTACATATTAGTGGAATTATTTGATAAACCGAAATTGCGGATAAGACCTTCCTTATTTCTCCAGTCCTCCTTGACCTTTACCCAGCACTGGAGATTGACCTTTATTTCAAAAAAGCTCTCCAAGTCCTCACGGGCAAGCTGTCCTATTTTTTTCAGCATAGCGCCGCCTTTTCCGATTATCATGCCCTTGTGTGACTCCCTTTCGCAGTACAGGACTGCCGAAATATCGAGAATATCCTCGTCGTTTTTATTGACACGCTCCTCCATTTTTTCAATGGTAACAGCAATTCCGTGAGGTATTTCCTCATTCATAAGGTTAAGTATTTTCTCGCGGATAATTTCCCCCGCAAGAACACGCTCGGGCTGGTCTGTGAACTTATCGTCAGGGAAATAATGGGGACCCTCCACGGCGTATTTTTCCACCTCTTCCCAGACAATATCCACACCGTCCCTTTCAAGGACGCTTATTGGAATTACCGCCTTGAAATCGTACAGAGGAATAAATTCCGCAATTTTCAGGGCAATTTCCTCTTTATTTTTCACAAGGTCTATCTTGTTGAGAATAAGGATAACATTGTCGTTTTTGCGAAAGCTTTTTATAATATTAAGCTCGTTTTCGCCGATTTTTTTAGTAACGTCCATGACCATAAGAATAAGGTCAACGTCCGTTACGGAGTCCTTTACCGCCTTGTTCATATGCTCCCCGAGCTTTGTCCTTGCCTTGTGGACGCCGGGGGTGTCCATAAAAACATACTGGGTCTCTTCCCTTGTGACAATTCCAGTAATTCTTGTTCTGGTAGTTTGCGGCTTGCTGCTTACCGCCGCTATCTTTTCACCTGTCAGGACGTTCAGAAGCGAGGATTTTCCTGCGTTTGCACGTCCGACTATTGTTATAAATTCTATTTTTGTGTTCATTTTATTTTCCTTTCATAATGTATTGTTCTTCAAATGTATTCTTGAACACAGGACATAAGCAATTCCTGAAGCTCAATGTCCATATATTCATAATCATCGCTGATGTTAAGACAAATCAGCTTCTTATGCGCTATCACATCGGGATATTTTTCCTTTATTCTCCTCATATGCTTCTTTTCCATACAGAAAATAATATCAGCCCAACCAAGAAGTCCCGAAGTGACCTTGACCCTTGAATTTGATTCCGTTCCCGCAGAATATGCCTTATGTCCGTTGTATCCGTTAAATATTTTTTCAGCCGTAAGACTGCGCCTTTTGTTTTGACTACATAAGAAAAGTAAGTGCATTTTTTCTCCTTAAATCTCCGTCAGTTTCATTTACTGCATTTATTTTTTCGGCGGCATGAAAACAAACACCCACGCCAACCCAAATGAACAAATAAGTCCAACCAAAGCGGGAATATGCGAACCGTAGTACCGAAAAATTTCTTTTATAACGTCAATATCGCCGAAAAGCAGTACCCCGACAGCCACCGCGAAAATCGCCGTAACAAGTACCGCCCCCGCCGCCGCATCCTTGGCAAGCTTTGCAATCTTGTGATGTTCGGGGGAAAACAAGTCCACCGCCGCTTCTATCGCCGTGTTGATAAGTTCCGCCGAAATTACCGAGGAAAACGTCAGCGCAAGCAGGACGTACTCTCCCTTTGTAAACTCATAAAACAGCGAAAACGCCGTAACATACACCATTGCGGCTATGTGAAAACGGAAATTCCGCTGGGTCTTTACCGTTTGTACAATGCCCTGCCATGCGTAACCAAAGGCTTTGAAAAAATCCTTCATACGCTTTCCGAATAAGTATTGTCCCGCGTTACTCCGAGACGTTCAAGAACCATTTCTTCCTTTTCGTGCATTCTCTCCGCTTCAAGGGGAGACGTTTCATGGTCATATCCAAGCAGATGAAGCATGGAGTGTACCGTTAAGAAACCAACCTCACGCTCAAGGGGGTGATTGTACATTTTNGCCTGCTTTATCGCTGTTTCTATGGAGATAACAACGTCCCCCAAAAGAACAGCTCCNGTTTCGTTGTTCACGTCNTAAANGCCGTTTTCNCCCAANGGNAATGACAAAACGTCCGTAGGCTTGTCCTTGTCACGGTAAAGCCTGTTGAGACGGCGTATCTCGTTGTTGTCAACAAAGGAAACGCTTACNTCCGCCGATTTATCNAAATTTTCCGAAACAAGCACCGCCTGACAGCACTTCCTTACAAGAAGCCGCAGTCCCACNGGGAGCTTTATTTTTTTCTGATTGTTTCTTATCATTACTTTTATTGCCATTTATATCAAACCTTTCCGCCGCCCTGTCCGCTGTACGCCTTTTCATACGCCTTGATTATGTCCTGCACAAGCTTGTGGCGCACAACGTCCTTTTCGGTAAATCTTGTAATAAAAATATCATCAACATTTTTCAGTACGTGCATTGCGTCTATAAGNCCCGATTTTCTGCTGTCGGGTAAATCTATTTGAGTAATGTCTCCNGTTATGACCATTTTGCTGTTGAAGCCNAGACGGGTCAGGAACATTTTTATCTGCTCACGGGTTGTNTTCTGCGCCTCGTCAAGNATTATAAACGAGTCGTCAAGAGTACGTCCCCTCATGTATGCAAGGGGCGCGACCTCGATACTTCCGCGCTCCATGTGCTTTGCAAACGCGTCCGCNCCAAGCATATCNAAAAGCGCGTCGTAAAGGGGGCGNAGATANGGGTCTACCTTATTCTGCAAGTCTCCCGGNAGGAANCCAAGCTTTTCNCCCGCTTCAACCGCAGGTCTTGTAAGTATTATTTTCGTGACCTCGTGGGCTTTGAAAGCCTTTACAGCCATTGCGACTGCAAGATATGTCTTGCCCGTTCCCGCAGGACCGACGCCCATTACAATGGTGTTNTTGCCGATAGCGTCCACNTATTTTTTCTGACCGAGAGTTTTNGCCTTNACTACCTTGCCGCTTGCGGTAACGCAGATCCCGCCGTCNGCAAGCTGTGTTATCTGCTGCTGCATACCCTCGTCAACCATNGANTTNACATAGCGTATGCTNTGCTCGTTTATATGNTCGCCCCGCTTTATAAGCTCNATAAGAGCCTCCACCGCTGACTTCGCCTTTGCGACCTCCGTCTCGCCGCCGCTTATTCTTATATCATTGCCGCGGTTCAGCACCGCAACATTATACTGCCGCTGGAGCAGATTGATGTTCTCGTCATAGTTTCCGAAAAGGGCAAGAGCCTGATCGGTATTTTCCAAATTAATAACAGTTTCTGCCATTTTGCACCTCTGCATANAAATATTCCANTATATTATAANANA
>JAAVHM010000020.1:10638-17802 GCA_014799675.1 Ruminococcus sp.
ANNAAAAATAAAAGGGGNTAATAAGAAAATCTTAGTTAAAAATGTTGAAAANTTTTCTGTGCAAATATTAAGGCGTTCCCCGCTACNTTGCCATAATTTCCTTTGTTACGCCTATGTCNCCCTCCAANGTNTACTTGACAACGGCGGTCATTCCCTCNTCNGTTTCGGAAAAAAANACCTCNCTGCCGATAATNNTCATATCNTCNTCCGAGTAGAAATTTTTCTCGCAAAGNCTTATTTTTTCCTCTAAAAGCTGNACCGCCNTTTCNTGAGNNATTTCCTCANTTTCGGTATCGTAAAGCTTATANTCCGAATACATAATGCCAACGGGAAGCTGTATGTTAAAAATTTTCAAAAAGGACACTTTTTCATCATATTCGTANTGCTCAAAATTATTTCTGCCNACATAAAGCGGTATCTTCAATCCGAAAAAGTTCAGGGTCTTTCTTGTGATTTTTTCGGTATATTGGAGCTTTTCCTCCGAATANGGCTGNAAAAAAGTTACNTTTTCGTCGTATCTGCCGATNATTTTNCCCATTGCNTGNGCGTANTANACNCCGCCCTTGCCGTCCTCAACNGTGCCGCTGATAAGCAAGTCCCCCTTTTTAACGCCGTCGTGGAGCATNGGNATAAGCATACCCATGTAGATATCGTGTATNGCCACTATCTCGGCGTCCTTGGCGGAAACAACATTGCANGGNGTTCNTGTGGGTATCATNTCNGGCGGNTTGTCTGCTTCGGTTATTTCGGCTTCTATTATGCAGCCNGACGAGCGTNTGCCTATCCATGANATTTCCTCGGACTCGGAAACTATTATCCGTTCCGCTTCNCGCANATCAACGCTTGGTATAAACGNNCCTATATGTATGCCGCAGTCNTTCAGAAGCGATTCCACCTGCTTATCNGTAATGGTCTCGTTNCCGAAAACTTCGATAGACATTACCACATTTGACANNTANGCCACCAATATTACTGCNAGNAAAAAGCCCACAGCAAGTCCTGCTCTTAAACGGTATTTTCGNACGGTGAAAACGCCGCCNCGCTTTTTNGNAATACTNANCTGAACGCCGTCCGCTTCGGCAATATGCCTTATNTCTTCAAGGTCTGACCAATACGCNTCACCCGCAAGCTTATTGCCTTTACACNTTAAATTTGTTACNGAANCAGAGCTTGCCTTTAAATTGTTGATAAAAATTTCAGGCTCGGGANCAATTGCTTCAAANCTTATAACTCCTCTGATNTTNTCGAACATGAAATTACCTCCCGCTATTCAAATTCTATNGANGTGAACTTGCCGTCGATTATAATACCGTCNGTATTATAATCGGAAAGCTTTATATTTTCNCCCCATATGCTCACCACAATNGTGGAGGTTTTTATCTTNACGAAAATATCNTTGTATTCCAGTATTTTCTGACANTTTTCAAGCTCTATNTGAGTGTTGTCCGTTAAATTCATATATGTATTCAGATAAAGCCGTTTTTTGACATATTTTGCAACAACGGCGTTATACTTGNTTTTTAGGTTCATATGCTCCTCCTTGTTAAAATTCGTTACTTAAATTATATTACGGGAATTTTTGCCATATACTTTATAAAATAAAATTGCCNNAAATTACAAGAGGTGAAGCATTGCAAATGAAAAACATCAAAAATTACATTGGAATNGTCTTNGCNGTACTGTACGCTTTTTTNCTTATCGTTTTTGTCAAGGACGTATGCGCTGCGGTNATGAANTCCCTNAAGGTNTGCATGGAAGTCATAATACCGTCGCTGTACGCTTTTATGGTCATTTCGGGATTTATNGTTTCNAGCAATATTTACGCNGTTTTAAGCAANCCTTTCGGNCTGATNNCNAGGTANGTTTTCCGCATACCGGAGGAATATTTCTCCGTATTTTTAATAGGAAGCGTGGGAGGTTATCCCGTCGGGGCAAGGCTTCTTGCGGACATGGCAAGCGAGGGCAAAATAAGCAAGGGGGACGCGGAGCATATGCTTTCCTACTGCTACCTTGCGGGACCCGCTTTTATTTGCAGTATTGCGGGGGTAAAGCTTTTCTCAAGCGTTAAAATTGGAATGATCATTTTTGCGGCAGTTATCGGCGCAAACATTATTATTGGAGTAATTACGGGACTTGGCAGGAAAATTCCTCCCAAAAGCAGGAAAAAAGTTACTTTGGACGTTTCATTTGACTGTCTGATAAAGTCTATTTACAGCGGGGCTAAGGGAATGTTTTCCATTTGTGCGGTAATTGTATTCTTTTCTTCCATAATCTGCATTTTTGACAAGCTTGGGGCAATAAATTACACGGCGGAAATTATTTCAAAAGCTTCGGGGCTTAGCTTCCCCGACAGCATAGCGGCTGTAAAGTCAGTTATCGAGATAAGCAACATTTCGGGACTTACCCCGAATAATTACGGACTTATCCCACTTGCGGCGGCTCTGCTCTCGTTCGGAGGGATATGCGTTCTCATTCAGACAGCGGGTTTTGTCAGTAATAAATTATCAACAAAACATTTTTATTTAAGCAGAATAATAGCAACGATTATTTCATATTTTTTGTGTAAAATGTTAATTGTAGTATTTAACGCAGAAGCGGTATATGTGATTGCCCCAAAAGGATTGGCTCACCGTCAGAATTCACTAATTCCCGTTCTGTTTTTGTTAATTATGACAATTTTATTATTATCAAATATTTCTATAGAAAAAAAGAAAGAAGTATGATATAATGATAATAGTTAAATTATTTGAAAGAAAGGATTGTTACTATGGCAAAAAAGAAATATTTCGGAAACGATATCCCGCCCCAGTGCCAGTACTGCAACTTCGGAACAAGGGCTAAAGACGGCGGTAAGGTGCTTTGTGAAAAAAGAGGTCTTGTCAACGGCGATTCCTCATGCTCTAAATATATTTATTCTCCCTTGAAGAGGATTCCCGTTAAGCAGCTCCATATCCCAGGCAACTTTGATGATGAATAATATGTAAAAAACATACGGCGGCTGAACAGTGGTTACTGTTCAGCCGCTTTTTCGTATATGGTGATATTGTCGGCGATTTGCTTAAAAACGGGTCCCGAAACGGAGTTCCCCGACTTGCCGCCCTCCACAAGGACGGTAACGGCATACTTTGGGCTGTAGGACGGAAAATATCCTGTAAACCAGCAGTTCATTATCTCGTTTCCGTTTTCGTCGAAATTTCCCGTCTGGGCAGTGGAGGTTTTCCCGCCCGCCGAGGTTTTATCGGGGTTGGACATTGACGTTTCCGCGCGGACCGTCCGCAGCATAAAGCCTTTCAGAGTTTTTGCGGTCTCATAGGACAGCACCCGTTCCCCTGCTTTTATGGGAGCATAGTCTATCTCTCCGTTTTCATCGCAAAAGCCTTTTATAATGGTCGGGGTATTTATCACGCCGTTGTTGGCTATAGCGGCGGTCATGCGGCAGATTTGCAGAGGTGTTGCGGTAAGCATACCCTGCCCGAAAGACATATTTGCTCTTTCGGCGGCAACGGATATCTCCTTTGGGGTCTGGAGATTTCCCGAAGAAGATACCATGCCCGAACAAAGCTCGGCAGATTTTCCGAAGCCTAAATCGGAGGCGGTCTTGACATACTGCTCGCCGTTAAGGTACTGACTTAACATAATAAAATACGGGTTGCAGGACTGCACCATTGCCTCCCGCATATTTATTTCGCCGTGACCGCCCCATTTATGGCAGTTGAAAACCTGTCCGTTTATGTCAACCGCGCCTGTACAGATGTTGCTGTACTGAGGACTTATGCCCTGCTCCAAAGCGGCGGCGGCGGTCACAAGCTTAAAGATAGAGCCCACGCTGTACGCCGAAAACGCTCTGTTCACAAAGGGAGAATTGCTGTCGTTCAGAGAGGCGGCTATATTTACTGGGTCAAAATCGGGACAGCTCACCACGGCTTTTATGTCCCCGCTTTTAACGTCCATGACGATGATCGCGCCCTTTTTTATTTCAAAATCGGTGACGGCGGTCTCGCATATTTGCTGGATATTTTTGTCTATTGTAGTAACTATTCCGCTTTTTACGGTGTCCTCACAGCTTACGGTACTGTCAACGCCTCCCAACACGCTGCCGAGGGCGTCCACGCCGAAAGTCGCCGAATTTACGGAATAATTTGAACGGAGGTACTCGTCGTATGCCTTTTCAAGACCGTACATACCCACATTGTCGGAGGTATACCCCACGATATGGGGCGCAAGCTGTTTGCTGTCCGTTCTGACGAGAGAACGGAAGATAACGGCTTCCTCCCCCAATTCATAGGCGTCGGGAGTTACCTCGCAAAGAAAGGGCAGGCTGCCGCTTATGCCGCTGTAATATGAGTCCCAGTCAACAAGGTAGGGCTGTATGCGTACCGCGCCGCTGCTGTTTGGTATGACCACTGCTTCGTATTTTTCCCTGCAATTCACAAGAGGGAGCATATTGCAGTCGTATATACCGCTGTAGCTGCTGACGGATCTTATCGTATACGAGCCTTTGCCAACCGAGACGGCGGCTATCTCGTCGTCGTTTATAAGCAGGGCAAGACGTACTGCCAAAGCTATGGAGACGGCGGCAAAAAGGGAAAGAATTACATATAAACGTTTCAAAAAAATACACCTCGCGAATAGTATTAACACATTCGTGAGGTGTTATTCTTGTTTATTCTGCGTAATAGCAGTAATCCATAATAATATTGCCCTTCTCGTCGGGAGCTGTGTAGCGCGGACACAGGCAGTTCTCAAATGACCATGTTCCGCCGTCGCTGTCTTTCCACAGCTTTATTCCATGCTTTTGCAGTTCGGCGGCGCAGCCGCTTGTGTCGTGTACTTCGTCCTCCTTGCCGTATATCCAGCAAGTACCTAAGCCCATTGCGGGAAAGTCCACACATTCAAATCCGTCGGGGACGGTTGTATCGGCGGGAGTGAACATACCTATCCAATATTCAAAGGGCTTATCGGGACAGCGGCGTTCAAGTCCAACATATCCTCCGCCGTTTTCCCATATTTTGAGAATGGAATCCGTTCCGCCCATTGCTTCCTCCAGCTTGCCAAACCAGTCGTTTGCGAACCATTCGCCCCACCAACCTCCGAAATCGGGATACTTCTTTCCGATAAAGCGCATTGCAGGGACTTCTTCTCTGAACGTTTTAATAATTTCAGCCATTTTTATTTCCTTTCCAGCGGAACATATATCCGTTCCGAATATTTCCTGCTCGTTTCTGCATAGCTTTCCATTTCAAAGCCGTCGCCTCTGCGGTAACCGCTGTTGGGAAGCCAGTCGCTGTATATCCAATCCCATGTGCGCCGAATAACGCTGACAAAATCGTGCTGTGAAGCGGGCGGCGTATCGAATACGGCGTACAGACCCTCCGCAATATCAAGACGCACAGTTCCCGAGATGTCTCCCTTTGCTTTTTCGGAGCATATTCCGATGTAGTAATCAAGTCTGCCCTTTTCGGAATTCCAGCGCATAACGCCGAAATCCTCCGTTATTTCACCGCCTGACAAGCGCAGGGAACGTTTTTCGGCGTTGTATTTATTCCAGAAGCTTGTTGGCAAGTCCTCGTCGCACGGATATGCAATGACCGAAAAGCCTTTAATATAACTCATGGAAACGACGGGGTGCAGTTCAGATTTTTCAAACTCAAATGGCTGAAACAATCTAAGACTGCAATTTGCCGTTTTGAACTCCGTGGGAAGAATTTTATGCTCCTTTTTAAAGGCGCGGGTGAAATTTTCCTTGGAATTGAAGCCGTACTCAAAGGCAATATCCGATATGGGTCGGCTCTCTGTTCCGATACGGCGGACAATTTCAGAAATACGGCGTTTTCTTATGTAGTCGGCAGGTGTAAGACGGACAGCTTCACGGAACAGCCGCAGAAAATGGAACTCGGAATAGCCTGCAATTTTCGCAAGCAGCTTGTTATCAAGCTCGTACTTTAAATGCGTTTCGATATAGTCGATAACGCGCTGAATATGCGTCTGCTCCATGTTCGTCCCTCCCGATGTAATTATAGTATATTTACTCTTCGGAGGATTGATAAAAATTGCTGTTTTATTGAATATTATTCTTTATCTTAGCCGCGGTTAAAGTATTCCTCATAAGCATTGCGATAGTCATGGGACCTACGCCGCCGGGAACGGGCGTTATGTACCCCGCCTTATCAAAGCAAGCCGCATAATCCACATCGCCGCAGAGCTTGCCCTCGCTGTTGCGGTTCATTCCCACGTCGATAACGACTGCACCCTCCTTGACCATGTCGGGAGTTACAAAGCCTGCTTTTCCAACGGCGGCAACGAGAATGTCCGCCTTGGAACAAATTTCCGCAAGATTTTTCGTGCGGGAATGACATATCGTCACAGTACCGTTTTTATGCAGGAGAAGCATTGCCATAGGCTTGCCCACGATATTGCTTCTGCCGATAACAACGCAGTTCTTGCCGCAAACGTCCACACCCGTTTCGGCGATAAGCTCCATTACTCCCGCGGGAGTGCAGGGCAGGAAGCTGAAATCACCTATCATGATGTGTCCCACATTTTCGGGGTGGAACGCGTCAACGTCCTTTTCGGGACGGATTGCGTTGATTATCGAATTTTCGTTTATCTGCTTCGGCAAAGGAAGCTGCACAAGAATGCCGTTTACCTTGTCGTCATTGTTAAGCTTTTCAACAAGCTCAAGAAGCTCCGCCTCGGTGGTCTCCTCGGGGAGAGCATACTCATATGAGGTAAAGCCGACCTCCTCGCAGGCTTTTTTCTTGTTGTTTACGTAAACTCTTGAAGCGGAATTGTTTCCGACTATGACTACTGCGAGACCTATTTCGATACCCTGATCTTTAAGTACCTCCGCTTCCCTGCGAACCTGCTCCTTTACCTTTGCGGAGACCGCTTTGCCGTCAATTATTTTCGCCATTGTTATTTTCCTCCTTTTCTGGTTCTTCATCAACAAGTCTGTCCTCGGGACGTAACTCTGCGTTCTTAGACTTTGCCGCTTTTTTGGCGGCTTTCTTTTCTTCCTCGGCTTTGTATTTTTCCTCTGTCTCGGCAATAAGCTGCCTGAACTCGTCGGTGTCCTTGTAGAAAACATACTCGCCGTCCATTTTTATTTTGTGCCGCATTGCGATTATTACCGCTATGGAAGCCACAACGCAGAGTCCCGCAACA
>JAAVHM010000021.1 GCA_014799675.1 Ruminococcus sp.
ATATGAACGATATACGCTGGCTCTATGAAAATCCCGATATCAAGCACCACGGCTGTGCGGCAGCCGCTATTACTATGGCTAATCTTTATCTTAATCATAATAGCAATGTCGATCCCGTCAAGGTCATGAGTTACGCTTATGAAATGAACTACAGCGGCTTGGGCGGAATTGAGCAGGATCATATTACCAAAATTATTGAGCATTTCGGTCTTAACACAGAGGAGCACGTTTTTGACAAAGAAAACGGTGAAAAAATTACCGAAGCTGAACTAAAATCTGCTGTCGATACAGAGGGCGCTGTTGTAATGGCAGTAGTCCACGGTGAGACTTTCGGAAATCATTCCCTTATTATCAGAGGGTATGACGAAAACGGTTTTTATATAAACGACCCCGCAAATCCCGAAAAAACAGCTAAACAGTGGGAATTCAGCGTGTTTGAAAACGAGCTGTCACATTACTGGATAATCACCAAATAGATATAAAGTGTAAATTTTGTATAAATTTATTGTGATGATATTGACAAAACTATGCAGATTTACTATAATAATTACAGGAACAAAAGTCACATTTTTACATATTGGGAGGCGGGGAAATGAAAAAAGCAACGGCAAAATTCGGCGGATTTACTCTTGTAGAGCTGATAGTTGTTATAGCTATCATCGCTATTCTTGCGGCAATACTTACCCCGATGTTTTTCCGGTATATCGACAATGCAAGGGTCTCCAAGCTTAAAACGAACGCGCGTCATGTTTACGGCGCGGCAACATATGCTATAGCCGACAGCATTGCCACTCCCGGCGTAAACAATATAATCCCCGATACCGTTTATATCGGTGATTCTTCCGATCTTATAGGATATTCGAGCAACGGCGGAAACTGCGACATGACGAATTANTTGGGAAGTGACTTTGTCGGCAACTTTGCTTTTGTGACCGATTCNACAGGAAGCGGCTGTCTTTATGCGCTTTGGAGCGAGAGTACTATTTCTGCNTCCGATGTTGAGCCGCTTGNCACGCAGGATNTANAAACCAAATTTATAGGCTGTTTCCCGCTTAAAACAGAAGAAGACGATCCCTGATATTTAANGAAGAATAAGCTCCCGTGTATGCGGGAGCTTTTATTTTTGCAAGCCGTTATATATTTTGTTGCAAAAATATATAAAATACTGCTTTTTTTGTCTTGAAATAGTAATAGATNTATGTTATAATAAATTAAATGCNGATGAAATTTGCATTTTTATCGGATAAATTGTAGTACGAAAGGAAGTATTCCAAATGCTGGAAATCAAAGTTACAAAAACAACATCACCCAAGGAAAAGCCTGCTGATGAAACCAAGCTTAGCTTCGGTAAGCTTTTTACCGACCATATGTTTATTATGAATTACGACGAGGGTCAGGGCTGGCACGACGCAAGAATTGTGCCNTACGGACCTATNCCCATGGACCCTGCGGCTATGTGCTTCCACTACGGTCAGGCGGACTTCGAGGGCTTGAANGCNTACAGAACNGCGGAGGGAAAAATTCAGCTTTTCCGTCCCGACCAGAATATGGCTCGTATGAACGTTTCCAACGACCGTCTCTGTATNCCNAGANTTGACGAGGCTTTCTGCGTTGAGGCTATCAAAACTCTCGTAAAGCTTGACGAGGACTGGGTTCCCCACGCAGACGGCGCGTCCCTGTATATCCGTCCCTACATTTTCGCAATTGACCCCATGCTNGGCGTTCACCCCGCAAAGCACCTTATTTTCGCAATAATCATGTCCCCNGTCGGCGCATATTATGCGGACGGTCTTGCTCCCGTAAAGATCTACGTTGANGAAAATTATGTAAGAGCAGTAAGCGGCGGCACAGGCTTCACAAAGGCTGCGGCGAACTATGCTATTTCCCTTAAGGCGCAGGACGAGGCTGAAAAGCAGGGCTACGCACAGGTTCTCTGGCTGGACGGNGTTAAGAGAAAGTACATCGAGGAAGTCGGCGCAATGAACGTGTTCTTTGTNATCGACGGAGAGGTGATCACACCGAGCCTTGACAGAGGTTCTATTTTGAGTGGTATCACAAGAAAGTCCTGTATNGAGCTGCTCCAGTCCATGAATTACAAGGTAACGGAGCGCAACCTTACCATTGACGAGCTTATCGAAGCCTTTGAGAACGGCAAGCTTGACGAGGCGTTCGGCACAGGTACAGCCGCTGTAATTTCCCCTATCGGCGAGCTGAAATACAAGGACAAGGTAATGCCTATCAACAACGGCGAGATNGGAGNAATTTCCCAGAAGCTTTACGATACTCTTACGGGAATNCAGTGGGGCAANATNGAGGACACTCACAAGTGGACAGTTCCTGTTGGNGAGTGCTGTTGCAAATAAAATTTGCTGTAANTAAACTTACTGCAAATAAATTTACCTAAAGTATAATTTNNTAAAAAAATTCTGCTGTGTAAAGTTCTTACACAGCAGTTTTTTAGTATACCCAANAATCCTCCTCCCGTTCAAACATGTATACCGCCGTTTCATCATACCATTTGACAGCATTGCCGTTTTTGTCAATGTAGTAATACGTCAGGTCGTATTTCCCCTCGTAATTGCAGGAAACGTCGGGACCACCGCTGTAAAAGCAGCAGAACCCGTTTGAAAACCATATATCGCAGGTTATTCCGGCGTNGTCGAAAATCATGGTCGTACTGCCGTCGAAATTTAAAATTTCAATTTTTCCGCCGTTTTTAATTATATTATGACCGAAGCGGTCTGTTTCGTAAAAGTATTCGGTAGGTACAAAGCTTCCGTTATCAAAATCGGCGGTGTAGTAATTATTTTTATCGTCGGCAGAACCAACTACAATGATGTTCATATTCATGCAGGGATTTATATATTCANGTCCTGTACCGTTAAGCTTTATTTCCTGCCGTTTTGTGTAGCGGTTCTTTTCAGCGTTCCAATCGGACAGCCGCACAAGCTTTTTCTTGGAGTAATTTATGTAAACTATCTCGTTCAGGTCTTCGCTGAACACAATAAAGTCAGAGCGTTTTTCCATATATTTTTTTGTATCCATTTTTAGTATATTCTTTTTCCTGCCGCTTTTCATATCATATCGGGCGAGATATCCGTCATTGTACGCAATAAAGCTTTCGCCGTTTATAGTTTCTAAAGAAAAAATCGGATCTTGGGAAAACGACAGCTTATGCCGCTTTCCTCCTATTTCACCAAAATAAGCTGTGCATTCGCTTCGTGTAAAATATGTTCTGCTTTCTTTGAAAAGCCATGCTCTATATCCGTATTCCTCTTCCACAAGTTCTCCGTCTGAAAAAAACTTAGGGGCTTTTTCCGCNAGCCTTTTGCCGTCAAAGTCAAGAATATAGATGTCGTCGTTAATAGTGTAGAATACCTTGCCGAGGTTATCTGCACCGTAAAAACAGTTTTCGGAACCATAGGCGAATTTTGTTTNTTCGGTTTGCGTTACAGTCTTGCCGTCATGCCAAAGGATAAGCTTAGTTTCGTCATACTCCATATACATGTATATAGTGCAGTATTCTCCGTTTGGCGAGGAATACAAACGGAGCAATTCAATATCCTCCAGCTTTTCGGGTACGGTGTATATTTTTTCCCGTTTGTCGCTTTCGTATGAGTATCTGTATATTGCTTTGTCAATAGAGAAAAATACGGTTTTGCCGTCCTCTGAAATAGTTTCGTCAGACTTGAAGTCATTTTGGGATTTGTAAAGCTGTTTTGTCCCATTACTGTTGATGTAGGTCAGCGTATATTCGCCGCCGCTTTCGTCATACAGGCAGTATGCCTTGCTGCTTAGGGGATATCCCCGTGTTGGAATATCCTCAAGCTCCTTTCCTTCAGCAAAAGTTCCCATTGCGGGCATTGCAAGGATGTTTACAATAAGTACAATTGCCGTGATAAAAAATTTTTTCATTTGACTTCCTCCAAAATTAAATACTACTATAAATACAATTCAAAGCCGCGATATTTTTCATAAATTTTGTAAATATTATGTTAAAATTATACCATAAAATTTTGAATATGTCAAATGCCCCAAATCTGAAAATAAATGTTGATTTTTTGCGGAAAATATGGTATGATTAATATGTATTTTTATATTTATCGGAAAGGATTGGTTTTTAAATGAAAAGAGAGCTGCCAAAGCTCTATGACCCCAAGGAAGTAGAGGATAAAATATACAAATTCTGGATAGACAACGATTGCTTCAAGGCGACAAGAGACCCCCAGAAGAAGCCTTACACTATCGTTATTCCACCGCCAAACATCACGGGACAGCTTCATATGGGTCACGCCCTTGACGAGACCTTGCAGGATATTCTTATCCGCTGGAAGCGTATGTGCGGTTACTCCGCATTGTGGCTTCCCGGTACAGACCATGCCGCCATTGCCACCGAGGTAAAGATCGTTGACGCAATGGCTAAAGAGGGTCTTACCAAAGAAAGCCTCGGACGTGAAAAATTCATGGAGCGCGCATGGGCTTGGAAAAAGCAGTACGGCGGCAGAATTGTTGAACAGCTTAAAAAGCTCGGTTCTTCCTGCGACTGGTCGAGAGAGCGTTTCACTATGGACGAGGGCTGCTCAAAGGCGGTCAAGGACGTATTTATAAAGTACTATGAAAAGGGACTTATCTACCGCGGCGAGCGCATGATAAACTGGTGTCCCAGCTGCGAAACTGCGCTGTCCGACGCGGAGGTCGTTTTTGAGGAGCAGGCGGGTCACTTCTGGCATATCCGCTATCCTTTCAAGGACGGCAGCGGTTATGTTGAGCTTGCAACAACGCGTCCCGAGACCCTGCTTGGCGATACTGCCGTTGCGGTAAATCCAAACGACGACCGCTACAAGGATATTGTTGGAAAAATGCTCGTTCTGCCTTTGGTCGGACGTGAAATTCCCGTTGTTGCGGACGATTATGTTGAAACAGATTTCGGTACTGGCGTTGTAAAAATCACTCCCGCCCACGACCCCAACGACTTTGAGGTGGGCAAACGTCATAATCTGGAGGTTATCAACGTTATGACCGACGACGCGAAAATCGTTGCGGACTACCCAAAATATGCGGGCATGGACAGGTACGAGGCAAGAAAGGCTATCGTTGCCGACCTTGAAAAAGAGGGCTTCTTAATTAAAGTAGAGGAACACGTCCACAACGTCGGCACTTGTCAGAGATGTCACACAACCGTTGAGCCTAAGGTTTCCACACAGTGGTTCGTTAAAATGAAACCGCTTGCACAGCCTGCTATTGACGCGGTTAAAAACGGCGAGACGAAATTTGTCCCCGAAAGATTTGATAAAATTTATTTCAACTGGCTTGAAAATATCCGTGACTGGTGCATTTCCCGTCAGATCTGGTGGGGACATCAAATTCCCGCATTTTACTGCGATGAATGCGGTGAAATGGTCGTTACAAAGGAAAATTCCGTTAAGTGTCCCAAGTGCGGAAAGGAAATGCGCCAAGACCCCGACACGCTGGACACATGGTTCAGCTCCGCTTTGTGGCCTTTCTCAACATTGGGCTGGCCCGAGGAGACCGAAGATTTAAAATATTTCTACCCCACTAATACCCTTGTTACAGGCTATGATATCATCTTTTTCTGGGTAATCAGAATGATGTTCAGCGGCATTGAAAATACCGGCAAACCGCCCTTTGACACAGTCCTTATCCACGGACTTGTTCGCGACGCACAGGGACGGAAGATGTCCAAGTCCCTCGGCAACGGTATCGACCCGCTGGAGGAAATTGAAAAATACGGCGCGGACGCTCTCCGCTTTATGCTTGCGACGGGCAACGCCCCCGGAAACGATATGCGTTATATGGAGGAAAAGGTCAAGGCTTCCCGTAATTTTGCAAACAAGCTTTGGAACGCTTCCCGCTTTATAATGATGAACCTCCCCGACGATTTCAAGCTGAACGGACTTCCCGCAAACCTCAATATTGAGGACAAGTGGGTAATCAGCAAGTTCAACACCCTTGCAAAAGAGGTCAACGAAAACCTTGAAGCGTTTGAACTTGGCGTTGCCGTTGCGAAGCTTTACGACTTTATCTGGGACGTTTACTGCGACTGGTATATTGAATTGACAAAGCCGAGAATTGCGGCGGGCGGCGAAACTGCCGAGACCGCACAGGCTGTTCTTGTTTGGGTAATGCAGGGTATGCTGAAGCTTCTGCACCCCTTTATGCCGTTCGTTACGGAGGAGATATGGTCTGCCGTTTCCGACAGCGGGGTACCTTGTATTCTGTCCGAGTTCCCACAGTATGATGAGAAACTGAATTTTTCCAATGAGGAAAAGCAGTTTGAGAAAATCATTGCGGCAATCCGCGGCATAAGAAACCGCCGTGCGGAGATGAACGTTCCCCCTTCAAAGAAAGCGGCTCTCCACATTGAAACAGCGGAGGCGGAAATTTTTGAGCAGGGCAAGATGTTCTTTGAGAGACTTGCTTCGGCTTCCTCTGTGGAAATTGCGGCGAAAATTGATATGCCTGACGCTGTAACTGTTGTTACGGACAGCGCGAGAATTTTCATTCCTATGGACGAGCTTGTTGACAAGGAAAAGGAGCTTGCGCGTCTAAACAAGGAAAAGGCGGCGGTTCAAAAGGACATTGACTTCTCCTCAAACAAGCTGAACAATCAGGGCTTTGTTGCGAAAGCTCCCGCGCAGCAGGTTGAGGCTGAAAAGGCTAAGCTTGCAAAGGCGCAGGAGAAAATGGCGAAGATCGAGCAGTCTATTGCGGCTTTGCAGAAATAAAATAACTTTCTTTTGGTGAAATTGTTTACCTGTGAAAACAGGTTATAATTGCACTGACAAATCGGAAGTTATATAGGAGGGCAAATATGCTTGATACTATACCTAACGAAGAAGAAATGACTGCTTTGGTTGGGAAATCTCTATATGATGTATGGAATAAGTTATGTGCTTTAATTGATGAAAAATATGATATGGATCGTTTGTGGGATAAAGGCGGTAAAGCATGGAAATATGAATATAAATACCGTCGGGGCGGTAAAACGCTGTGTGCATTATATGCAAGAGAAAACCGTGTGGGCTTTATGGTTATCTTAGGGAAAGACGAACGGTCAAAATTTGAAACGGACAGAGAAAATTATTCAAAAGAAGTTCAGAAAATATATGACGAAACTAAAACTTACCATGACGGGAAATGGATAATGTTTGAGCCGACAGATACTTCTTTGTTTGATGATTTCATGAGACTTTTGATAATCAAAAGAAAGCCGAACAGAAAGTAAAATAATCAGAATGCACATCGCTTTTGCGGTGTGCATTTCTTAAAATAACGATTTGAAATGGGTGCTGTTATGGAACAATTTGCACGCTCCGAATTGCTTTTGGGCAAAGAAAATATGAAAAAGCTTTCCGAAGCAAGAGTTGCGGTTTTCGGAATAGGCGGCGTGGGCGGATTTACTGCGGAAGCCCTTGCGCGGACGGGTATCGGCGCGCTGGAGCTTTTTGATATGGATACTGTCAGTATTACAAATATCAACCGTCAGATAATTGCAACCCTTGACACGGTGGGAAAATACAAGACCGACGTGATGAAAGAGCGTATCGCCAAGATAAATCCCGAGGCGGAAGTGGTTTCCCACAGATGTTTTTTCCTGCCCGAAAACTCGGCGGAGTTTGATTTTTCAAAATATGATTACGTTGTGGACGCGGTGGACACGGTCACGGCAAAGATAGAGCTTGTGATGAAATGCCGTGAAAGCGGCGTCCCCATAATTTCCTCAATGGGCGCGGGGAACAAGCTTGACCCCACAAAATTCGAGGTTGAGGATATTTACAAAACTTCCGTCTGCCCCCTCGCAAGGGTAATGCGTACCGAGCTTCGCAAGCGGGGTGTGGAAAAACTTAAGGTGGTGTACTCGAAAGAACCGCCCCTCACGCCGCTTCCCTCGCAGGAGGAGACCGCAAAAAAATCAGTCCCCGGAAGTCTGGCGTTTGTGCCGTCAGTAGCGGGGCTGATTATTGCGGGGGAGGTCATAAAAGACCTTGCTTTCGGGTAACGTTTATGCTTGACATTGATATATAATAATGCTATACTTTTCATAGTAAATAGTCGGGGGTGACGGTAAAATATGCGAGTTGTTCTAATTTCGTGTGTATCTAAAAAACGTTGTGTTAAATCAATGGCTAAAGAAATGTATATTAGTCCTCTTTTTAAAGGCGCATATAAATATGCTAAAAAAATAAATGCAGACAAAATTTTTATTTTATCCGCCAAATACGGTCTCCTTGAAGAAACCGATATAATAGAGCCTTATAATGAAACATTAAATAAAAAGAAGAATTCCGAGGTAAAGTTATTGGCTGAAAAAGTTCTTGCACAGCTTTCTTTAAAAACTGATTTGAAATCTGATGATTTTGTATTTTTGGCGGGTGAGCGATACCGAAAATATCTTGTGGACGAAATCGAGCACGTTTCGATACCTTTAAAAGGTATGCCGATCGGCAAACAATTATCTTTTTATAAGGAGAATTTATAATGGCTAACTTGTGTGAACAATTGCATCACCTTGTCATGAAAGGTAAACGATTTGATTTTAGCGCAGGATATAGTGATATCCCTAAAAATGGCATTTATATTTTGTTTGAAAATGGCGAAACTGCTCACGGTTGTGACAGGATAGTACGTATTGGTACGCATACAGGTGATAGACAATTGAGAAATCGTATTGTTCAGCATTTTGAAAATGAAAATAAAACAGAAGCATTTTTAGGAAAAATATCGGACGTTGTTTTTTGAAGCAGGATAATGACCCTTATTTGGATATTTGGGAATTAGATACAACAGCAAAAGCGAAAAAAGAATTGTATGCAAATATTATTGACAGGGAGTTTGAACAAAAATTAGAGAAAAGAATTTCTGAATACATACAAACAAATTTTAGTTTTACGCTGTTTGAAGTTCCTACAAAGGAGGAACGCTTGTATTTTGAAGCGAGGCTTATCGGAACTGTTTCAAGGTGTGAAGAATGTAAACCGTCAGATAATTGGCTTGGATCATATAGTCCAAAAGATAAAATTAAACAAAGCGGCTTGTGGAATATTATGGAATTGTATAGTGCTCCATTATCAGATGAGGAGCTTGATACGCTTTCCTCAATGCTTGTTAGAAATTAATCAATTCAGCAACTGTCGTGCTTGACATTTGAGCATAATAATGTTATAATTATGTCATAGTCATGTAAAGGAGAGATGTTCATGCCAAATATAAGACCTATCAGAGATTTGAGGAATACGCTTGAAATTTCCGAACTTTGCCATAGTATAGACGAGCCGGTTTTTATTACTAAAAACGGGTACAGCGATATGGTGATCATGAGCAGCGAGGTATACGACGAACTTGTTACGGCAATTGACGTTTTTACAAGACTTTCAGTATCTGTTGGAGAAATAAACAGCGGAAACGGTGTTGACGGAAATGAAGTACTCAAAAAAATGAGGGAAAAGTACGGTTATGAATTATAAGCTTATTTTTGCTCCTTCATTTGAAAATGATATTGAAAGAGCGTTTGAGTATATAAGCGAAAAGCTAAAAGCTCCGAAAGCTGCGAAAAAGCTTATGGCGGACATTAACAGAAAAATTTCTTTTGCAGAAGATGATCCGTATATGTATCCGCTTTGTTTTGGGCAGTTTCCGTTTTTAAAATACCGTAAAATCGTAGTAAAGAACTATATTGTTGTTTATTTTATAAACGAAGATGAAAAAACCGTAAATTTTCTTAATTTATTTTACGGCGGACAAAATTATGTGGATTTTTTTAATATGCTGATATAAAAAGGACTGATTTTGTGCTTAAAGAATATGCTGAAAAAATGCAGTCGCTGGCGGTTTTCAGAGGAATTTTGCAGGAGCAGACCGTGGCAAAGCTGCTGAAATTTCTGAAAGAACCCTCGGCGGACAGCTACGGGGATTTTGTTTCGGGACTTTACCTGCACGGGGACTCCTTGACGGACTTTTTAATAGACGTTGTGACCGAGGACGAGAACGTCTATATGAAGCGTATCGCGGAGTTTAAGGAAATTCCTGCCAACATTGACGAGGCGGTGCGGAACGAACTGGAATTTTTGCAGGTGCTTTCACGCCTCACCTCGGAGGAAGCGTGGTCGGCGGTGGGAGCAGGTAAGCCCTTTGCTTGCTGGGAAACCTCGGAAAAGGACTTTTTGAACATTTACAGAGAGAGAATTGCCGCCCTGCACACCAAGGGATTTGGAATTTTCGCGAAATATCACGCGTTCTCACTAAAGGACGGCAGAATTGTGCCGATAAAAAATCCCGACCCGCAAAAGCTTTCACAGCTTTCCGGGTACGAGCTTGAACGTGAAAAAATTATTGCAAACACCATTGCTTTGCTGAACGACAAGCCCGCGCCAAACGCTCTTTTGTACGGCGACGCGGGTACGGGAAAATCCTCCACCGTCAAGGCGATAGTGAACGAGTACCGCGACAGGGGTCTGCGGCTTATAGAACTGACGAAAGTCCAGCTTGGGGAGCTTCCAACAGTTATTGAGAAAATCGCGGGCAACCCGCTGAAATTTATCATTTTTATTGACGATATTTCTTTTTCCTCGGACGATGACAATTTCAGCGCGCTGAAAGCTGTTCTGGAGGGAAGCTCCGCGGCGAAAACCTCCAACATGGCGATCTACTGCACAAGCAACCGCCGTCACCTTGTTAAGGAAAATTTCTCCGACCGAAGCGGCGACGATATGCACGCTTCCGACACGAGGGAGGAACAGATATCTCTTTCGGAACGTTTCGGATTGAAGGTCTTGTTCCAAAAGCCCACTAAGGAGAATTATCTGCAAATCGTGAAAAATCTTGCGGAGCAGTACGGTATCGAATGCACTCCCGACCTGCTTACCCGTGCGGAAGCATACGCTTTGCGCCGAAGCGGACGTTCGGGCAGAGCCGCAAAGCATTTTATCGAGCTTGAAGCTGCTAAACCGATAGTTTAAATATTATCCTTGTAGTTTTCTATATTATGCTGCTCCAAAACTTTGCTGCCGAGAATAGTTATCGCCCTTTGGGGACAGCTTGAAAAGCAACGGTAGCAAAGAGTACACATATTTCCCGAAACAGCTTTGCCCTCGCTTATGCGAATGTTTTTCATAGGGCAAAGCTTTTCGCATTTTCCACAGCCCGTACAGACGTCGTGTATGATTTTTGAACTGTCAGTATAATTTTTAGTCTTTGAGTGGAAATATAATCTTTGTCCGAAAAGTCCCGCCATGTGATATAGGAAATTCAAGCCCTCTTGTGCGGGCTTTTTATTTTTGTAATCTTCCGCCGCATTGCTGATTTTCTGCACGGCGGATTTGACGGTTTCAAGATTTTTTTCGTAAGGCTTTTTGAGAGCCTTGATGTCGCCGATACAGTCGGGCATTTTTATGTGCAGACCGCCGATGATGTTTGCGCCGAATTTTTTGAAAAGCCGCGCGGAGACACCCGAACCGTCCCCGCTGAAAAGTCCCATGGTGGCGATTATGTAAATATTTTTCCCGCGCCACATGGAGGAATTCCTTTCGATAAAGTCGCGGACGATTTTCGGCATATTACTATAGTATATCGGATAGGCAAAAACAATGTCGCGGCTTTCGGAAATCGCGGGGGCGGCGGCGTTGTCCTCAATAGAGAAAAATTGCGTGCCGCCGAAATGCTCCAAAAATTTTTCAATGCAGAATTTCGTGTTGCCTGTACCGCTGAAATAAATCCCTGTCATAGCTTACACCGCACGGACAATGTCCAGTATCATGGAAAAACCGTTCCGCAGAAAGCTTCCCCTTGCGAAGCCGAGACCGTCCTCAAGGTACTCCTTTTTTGCGGAGCAAAGTGAGATAAGTCCGCAAATGCTTGACCACATCACAAAGGTAGCCTGAATGGGGTCAACGTCCTCTTTGGCAAAGCCGTCCGTCTTGGCGCGTTCAATGAAGTCGCAGACGATACTGTTTATTTCCTCGCCGATATCGAAAATTTTTTTCAGTATGGGAAGCTCCTCCATTTTCTCCGCGCTCACGTCAATCTTGCCAAGTATGCAGTCGAAGTACATAGGGTAATCGTGCTCAAACCTGACAAGCATATTGCACATGGTAAAGTACGCCCGCTCGTAGTCAACGGAATTTGCAAAGCAGTCACGAACGCTGTCCCGCAGTGACGTCATGTACTCCGAGGTGATGTGGTAGTAAATGTCCTCCTTGTTTTTGAAGTAAACGTATACCGTGGCCTTGCTGCACTCGGCGTTGAAAGCGATATCGTCCATTGAGGTTTTCTCAACGCCGTACTTTAAAAATAATTTTCTTGACGCGTCGAGGATACTGTTTCTGTTGTATTCAACAAGCTTTTGTTTTGGCATAAAAACGCTCCTTTTAAAAATTAAACTTTGAGTACATTTATTATAACACAAGTTTTTGGTGCTGTCAAGAGTTATATAAATTTTCATTTAGCGGAACAACGTTTCTGTAGGGGCGGATTCCATATCCGCCCGCCGCACATATTGTCGGTAATTCAACGGGCGCATACAGGATGCGCCCCTACAGAATATCGCAATTATGTAGGGGACGGGTTTCCCGTCCCG
>JAAVHM010000022.1 GCA_014799675.1 Ruminococcus sp.
CTTTATAGGAACAAAACCAAAGTCAANNTNAATTTTGCAGGCAAGCCATGTTGTCGTCTGGGTGGGAATTTTTGCATGGGTATACCCCAGCGACTTCATAAGCTTCAAGGTGTGGGAAATAAGCGGCTTTGAAAGTCCCCTGCCCTGATAATCCCTGTGTACGGCGACCCAATGAAGCCAGCCGTCCCCAGACTTATCTCTGCCGAAAATGTCGTAATAAGCCGTTGCTGTGGCGATTTTCTCGCCCTTTTCGTTTTCAATAAAAATCATTCTGCGGGCAAGCTCGCTGTCCTTTCCACCGTAGTATTTTTCCCAGACCTCTGCGCCCTGTACATGGTCTTTAAGCTCCTTTGCGGAAATTTCTATGTTTATCCAGCTTTCCGCGTTGCCCGTCCTGTAAAAAACAAAGCGGTAGCCCTGCGGCAGCGCATATTCGGGAATATTATCGAGAGAACGTTCAAGCATTAATTCGTAATACTTTATTCTTTCGTCGTGATTGTCAAAAATTATATCGGGCATAAGTATTCTCCTTGCATTTAAAAATACATATTATATTTCACGCTGTCCGCACGGACAAAACCAACGCTTTCATAAAGCTTGTGTGCGGGATAAGCGTCCCCAAGACAGGTCAGGGATATGGACTTGTAACCCTCGGCTTTTGCCTGTTCAATAACGTATTTCAGCATTCCCGAGGCAATATTTTCCCTGCGGCGGTTTTGCCGAACTGCAACATTGAACAGTATCAAACAGGGCTGAAAATCAAATGTAAACAGTTCCACTGCATACTGTGTAACGCTGCCGATGATTTCGTTATTATCCTTGACGACAAATATTTTGTAACCTTTTTCTTCTGAATAGGCGTAATATTTTTCAATATCATTGCTGTCACCGAAGCACTCGTCTATAAGGGATTTATAGGACGGTATGTCCTTTTTCTGCAATATTTCTACCGTATATTTCATTGAAAAANNTCCTCCNTGATTTTTCTAAATTATACCACGATTTTAAAAAAATTTCAACATAAAAANCAAAAAGGCGGGAGAAAAGGCTGAGCCTTTACCCTTATTGACACACTTTGTCAATAAGGGTAAAACGCTCCCATGGGTAACAATACTTCTATCGCTACCTGCCTAATTTTCCTCCCGCCTGTCGGNTATATTTTATTTTACCAAGCCGCTGTTGTTTATTGCTGAAACCAGTGCATTTACCGAAGCAACGATAATATCGGTGTGGATACCTGTACCCCAGAACACGCCGCTTCCCGTATCAATTCCCACATAAGCCGCTGCCTCGGAGCTTGAACCGTGCTCCAAAGCGTGCTCCTTATATGCGACGATTGTGTAATTGATACCCATTGCGTCCTTGACTGCNTTNGATACNGCGTCGAGACGTCCGTTGCCGCTTGCTTCACGGGTAATTGTCCTGCCGTTGTACGCAACGCTTACGTTTGCCGTAATGCCGTTTGTCTGCTTGTAATGAGCTTCCTCAACTTTGAAATAGTCGGTCTTGTTTACATAACGTTCTTGGAAAATTTCATAAATCTCGTCGGGCATAAGCTCCTTNTGCTTGTGGTCNGANACGCTCTTTACTGCGTAGCCGAAATTCTCACGCATTTTCGGAGGCATATCTATGCCGAATTTCTGCTCCATGAGATAGCCGATACCGCCCTTGCCCGACTGGCTGTTGATACGGATAACGTCGCCCTCGTACTCTCTGCCAACGTCCTTGGGGTCAATTGCGAGGTATGGAACTGTCCAGAACTCGGGATTTTTCTCCTCGCGCCACTTCATGCCCTTTGCGATAGCGTCCTGATGAGAACCCGAGAACGCTGCAAATACCAGCGCGCCGCTGTATGGCTGACGTTCATAGACGTGCATACGGGTGAGCTTTTCGTACATCTCCGTTATTTCGGGCAGATTGGACAGATCCAATTCCGGGTCAACGCCGTGGGTGAACATATTCATGGCAAGTGTTACAATATCAACGTTTCCTGTACGCTCGCCGTTGCCGAAAAGCGTTCCCTCAACACGGTCAGCGCCTGCAAGCAGACCCATTTCCGTATCTGCAACCGCGCAGCCTCTGTCGTTGTGGGGGTGGAGTGAAACAACAACATTTTCACGGTACTTCATGTGCTTGCACATATACTCTATCTGACAGGCGTAAACGTGCGCCATGCTTTCCTCGACAGTCACGGGGAGGTTGATTATTACTTTATCGTTTTCGCTTGGCTGCCAGATGTCAAGAACGGCGTTGCATATTTCCAACGAGAACTCGGGTTCTGTTCCCGTAAAGCTTTCGGGACTGTACTCAAAGCGGAAGTTGCCCTCGGTCTTCTCACGGTACTCCTTACAGAGCTTTGCGCCGAATGTTGCGATATCAATAATTTCCTGCTTGGACTTTTTGAAAACCTGCTCACGCTGTGCAACGGAGGTACTGTTATAGAGGTGGACAATAGCGTTTTTGCAGCCCTTTAATGCCTCGAATGTCTTTGCAATAATATGCTCGCGGCTCTGCGTCAGCACCTGCACGGTAACGTCGTCGGGAATGAGGTTCTGCTCTATCAAAGCGCGGCAGAATGCATACTCGGTCTCGCTTGCTGCGGGGAAGCCTATCTCTATCTCCTTGAAGCCGACATTAACGAGGTACTTCCAGAATTCCAGCTTTTCCTCCAAGGACATTGGGATTATCAGCGCCTGATTGCCGTCGCGGAGGTCAACTGAACACCACACGGGGGCTTTTTTCACGCTTTCGTTTTTCACCCAGTCATAGCATGGCTCGGGGGGCATAAAGTAACGTTTCTGATAGTGGTTAAAATTTTTCATAGCAATTTCTCCATTCTTTTTACTTTTTTGCGGGAGTAAAGAGTTATAGGACAAACAAAAAAGCCCTCATCTCTTGTCATAAAGACTACAGAGATGAAAGCATAAGCTTCCACGGTACCACTCTTGTTCGGACAACGTCCGCACCTCACCGCATCTCAATACTTTTTATTGGTATATCCAATGCGTATCTCTGTAACGGGAGAACCCGTTCCGACCTAATTGCCTGTGAATATGTATACCTGTTCGCAGGTGTTCAGCGGACTGCTCAAGGACGAGTTATGACCGTACCGTTTTACCGCCTTGCACCAAACGGCGGCTCTCTGAAAAAAGCGGGTCGGCTTTTATTCCTGTCAGCGCATTTTAATATTATGGATTAAATTATAGCACATCATTTTCCGTTTGTCAATAGCAAATATATAAATTAATCAACTTTTAACAATTATTACAAAATATTTGCCGCAAATTATATTGTAGGGGCGGATCCTGTATCCGCCCGCCGTTCACCGTATCGGAAGATTTTCGACGGGCGCATACAGGATGCGCCCCTACAAATCTCAACGTTGTGCTGTTAATTAACAACATGATCCAAGGTTTCGATAAGCTTTTTCACGTCGATAGGCTTTGCGATATGCTCGTTCATGCCGCTTTTCAGAGCGTCCTGCCTGTCCTCCTCAAAGGCGTTGGCTGTCATGGCGATTATGGGTATGGAAGCGTGTTCCTTGTTTTCAAGCTTTCTTATTGCCATTGAAGCTTCATAGCCGTTCATTACGGGCATCTGCACGTCCATAAGCACCACCTGATAATATCCCGGCTCGGACTGACTTAACATATCTACGGCGATCTGTCCGTTTGCGGCGACTTCGACCCGGAAGCCCGCTTCACCGAGAATAGCCATGGCTATCTCCTGATTAAGCTCGTTGTCCTCCGCAAGAAGAATACGCTCGTTACGCCGCCTTTCTTCCATTTCCACCTTTTTTTCCGTCTTTTCGGAATCGCTTTTTATAGAACTCAAACAGTTTCTGAGCTCCGACATAAACAGCGGCTTGCTGCAAAACGCCGTTACGCCCGCTTCCTTAGCTTCTTCCTCGATGTCCGACCAGTCGTATGCGGTAAGCACTATGACAGGCACGCTGCCGCCTGTTTCTTTGCGTATGCGTCTTATCACCTCGACGCCGTTTACGTCGGGAAGCATCCAGTCCACGATATAAACGTCGTAATGGTCGTTACGCATAAGAGCCTGGCGTGTTCTGAGAACAGCCTCCTTGCCCGACAAAGTCCACTCTGCCCTCATGCCTATCTGCTGGAGCATATATGAAACGCTGTCGCAGGTGTTGAAATCGTCGTCCACGACAAGGGCGCGGCAGTTATTGAATTCGGGGATCACAGCGGGTTCGCTTGACTCTGAATTAATGCGGAAGGTAAAGGAGACCTTACATTCCGTACCCACGTTCTGTTGGCTCTTGACCTCTATCCTGCCGTTCATCATGTCAACGATATTTTTGGTTATAGCCATACCGAGACCCGTACCCTGAATACCGCTTATTGTGGAATTCCTCTCCCTCTCAAACGGCTCGAAAATGTGGGACACAAATTCCTCGCTCATGCCTATTCCCGTGTCCTTTATAAGGAATTCATAGTTTGCAAAGCCCTCGGGCGCGCCTGCTATCTCGGTGATACGCATTGTTATCTTGCCGCCCGATACAGTATACTTGACAGCGTTGCTCAAAAGGTTCAGCAGAACCTGATTGAGACGGAGCTTGTCGCAGATTATATCCTCGTTGCGGACGTCAACGGTGTCCACAAAAAGTTCAAGCTGCTTTGCGTTGATATCCCCATGAATGATATTCTGAAGCCCGCGGAAAATTTCGGGCAGACTGCAGGGCTTTTCGTCAAGGTGCATTTTGCCGCTTTCTATACGGCTCATATCGAGAACGTCGTTGATAAGGCTAAGCAAATGGTTGCCTGATGTCATTATCTTTTTGAGGTATTCCTCCACCTGCGTTTTGTTGTCGATATGCGAGATCGCAAGGGACGTGAAGCCAACTATAGCGTTCATTGGAGTGCGTATATCGTGAGACATATTTGACAGGAACACGCTCTTTGCCTTGCTTGCTCTGTTCGCCTGCATAAGAGCGTTTTCAAGCAGCTCCTTCTTTTCCATTTCGCTTCGCATCTCATCGTCAACACAGCGGAAGCCGAGAACTGCGCCTCTGATTTTTTTCCATTTTCCCGTCCGAACGGCTTTCAGCTGGAAATATCTTATTTTGCCGCCGCACAAGGTTCTGTAATTTATATAGCATATCTTTTTATTTTCAAGCTCTTCTTTCAGCCATTCACGGGAGCAGACGTTTTTCATCATTTCCTTGTCGTCTTCGTATACGCAGGTGTCGATATATTTTTCCAAATCATATTCAAGGATAAGCTCGCTCTTGTTTCCGAAAACGGTTTTAAGCACGTCTCTTTCGCAGTCTATGATACGCAGAGCGTTGCCGATACCCGAATCAAGGTCAAAAAAGCAAACTAAATTATAGTCAATACTGAGAGCCTGAACAAGCTCTGACTGACGCTTTTCGTTCTCGCTTTCCTGTAACTTCTGGGCAGTACAGTCAAGGAGAAAACGCTGATAGAACAGTTCGCCGTTTTCCTCAAGAAGCTTGACGTTGCCCATAACATGGATTATTTTACCGTCCTTATGCTCAACGCTGTATTCAAGGCTTATGCTGTCTCCCGGGCTTTTGAGGGTTTTCATGCGCTCCCTAATAATATGTCTGTCCCTTTCAGCAACGGTGTGGGCGACCATGTCAAAGCCGTCGTCTTTAAGCTCGTCCTCGGAATCATAGCCTAAAATTTTAAGAGCCGCGCTGTTTACGCTTAGTATGCGTGAACCGTCCAAAGAATGGCAAAGCACGCCGCAGTCTATACTTGTAAATATCTTTTCAAGAGTACGGCTTTTGCGGGTTATCTCCTCCTCATAGGCGCGCTCTTTTGTGATATCTATGCCGACGCCCGCCGTACCCATTACGCTTCCGTCCAGATCGTACAGCGGGGATTTATATGTAGTAAGAAGTCTTTCCCCGTCGCCTGTCTGTATCTTTTCCTCGGAAACGCAGGTCTTTTTTGTTTCCATGACCTCGCGTTCGGATTCTATGCAGGCGGGGTCGTCCTGTTCAACGTCCCATATGTAGGCGTGACCTCTGCCCTGAACCTGTTCCTTTGTCTTATTTACCGTTTTGCAGAAGCTGTCGTTTACCTTTTCGTGTATGCCGTTTTTATCCTTGAACCAGATCAGGTTAGGTATGCTGTTTATTGTGGTCTCAAAGAAATGAGAGGTCTCGCGGGCGTCGGTTTCCAGCTTGCATCTCTGCTGCCATTTAAGGAAGCGGAAGCTTGCTTCATCTTCAGACATGGGCGTTACCCATATGTCCATTACGCTTTCCATTGCCTCCGAAAGCCCGCTGAACTGCTCCCTTTCCGCAAGGAGAATTATCTCGGCGTTCTCACGCTTTGCGGATATCACTTCACGGGCAAATTCACCGGCATTTTTATTTTTAAGGCTTGCAATAATAACGTCCGCCTTTTCTGCGGCGACCTTTTCAAGGCTTCCGCTTACGGTAAATTCGTGTGTGAAATTTTCAAGCGGAGACATTTTTTTAATTGTTTCAAAAAGGGTATTTTCCTCTCCGATCAAATAAAACCGAACTCTGCAATGATACATAACATTTCCTCCACACAATATGATTTAACATAAAATTTTAAATAAAAATTCATATAAATTAAATATTTCAAAAAGAATAATAAGTCAATTATGATTAATTATACCATAAAAATAGACATATGTCAAGGTTAAAAATGCATTTTTTTGTACAAAATCACAATTTTAAATGCTGACAAAAAAGGTGCAAAGTCTTTGAAAATAGACTTTGCACCTCAGTTTGTCGATAAAGGTGGTAAATTTATATTTATATTATCAACTTGTTTTTGTGGCAACGTTTTGTTTGTCTTTGAATTTTGGAAACAAGGTTGGTAACTGTTAGTCGTTCACAGGGGAGCGAGGGGACACCTTGTAGGGGGAAGGGGGACAAAAAAACCC
>JAAVHM010000023.1 GCA_014799675.1 Ruminococcus sp.
ATACAGATACTTCTCCAAACGGTGTTTTAAATGCTGTTGTTTTAATGTCTTTTTTACAGTATCCTTCATACTGTGTATTTTCGATATCCATACTTTACTTATCCTCCAATAATGGCAAAATCCCGATTTATCGTACTATATATTCTTCAAACGCCGCTAACGCTCTGTCAGCAACCGCCCGATACCGTTCCTGCTTGTCCTTTATGCGAACGCCGAGGTCGGGAAGTATTCCCATATTTGCGCCCATTGGCTGGAAATTTTCTACCGTTTCGTCGGAAATATACCTTGCAAGTCCGCCTATCATGGTTTCTCTCGGCAGGACTATGGTTTCAAGTCCCACAAGCCGTCTTGCCATGTTCAGACCCGCCATTATTCCGCTTGCGGCGGACTCCATGTAGCCCTCCACGCCCGTTATCTGTCCCGCAAAAAACAGGCGGGGACGCGTCCGCAGGGAAAAATCTCCGTTCAGAACCTTTGGGGAATTTATGAAAGAGTTGCGGTGCATAACGCCGTACCGCACAAACTCGGCGTTTGCAAGCCCCGGTATCATTGAGAACACACGCTTCTGCTCGCCGAATTTCAGATTTGTCTGAAAGCCTACAATGTTGTAGAGCGTACCCATGCTGTTCTCCTTGCGGAGCTGCACGACTGCGTAGGGACGCTTCCCCGTGACAGGGTCAGAAAGTCCCACGGGTTTCATTGCGCCGTAACGCATTGTTTCCTCGCCCCGCTTTGCAAGGACTTCTATTGGCATACAGCCCTCGTAGACGGTGAAATCGTCCCTGCTGTTTGGTTTATCGAAATCATGCAGGGGCGCGGACTCGGCATTTTTAAGTTCCTGCCAGAAAACGGTGTACTCCTCTTTCGTAAAGGGGCAGTTTATATAATCGTCGTCACCCCTGCCGTAACGCGCCGCAAAGAAAATTTTTTCTTTGTCGAGGGACTCGTAAGTAACAATGGGCGCAGCCGCGTCGTGGAAGCTGAGATACCCGCCGCAGAGCTTTTCTATGCTTTCCGCAAGTCCGCCGCTTGTGAGGGGCCCTGTGGCGATTATGACATTTCCCTCGGGAATGTCCGAAACCTCGCCCTGTTTGACGGTTATTCGGGGTTCTGACATTATCTTTTCGGTAACAAGGTCGGAAAATTTCTCCCTGTCAACGGCAAGCGCTCCGCCTGCGGGGACTGCTGTTTCCTCGGCGCATGGGACGGTCAGCGAACCCAGCCGCCGCATTTCCTCTTTGAGAAGTCCCGCCGCAGAATTCACTCTCGAAGCTTTCAGCGAATTGGAGCAGACAAGCTCCGCAAAGCCGCTGTATTTGTGTGCGGGAGTGAATTTTTGGGGCTTCATTTCCCACAATTCCACGTCCAGACCCGCTTTCGCAAGCTGCCATGCCGCCTCGCAGCCTGCAAGTCCTGCGCCTATTACGGTTATTTTTTCCATTTATGTTCAAACACCTTTATCCTTGACCTTTGAACCGTCCTCAAATACCTTTGGGTATTGGGCATACAACTCAATATATCCACATTCTGGACAGCCGAAGCAGTTTACGTCCGAGTTCGTTTCACCATCGTACCATTTTTTTGTAATGCTACCCACTTGAAAAATCTGCATCATAACTGCTTTTTTCATTTCAGTGCCACATTTTGGGCAATTCATAATGACTTCTCCTTTTATAATTCCTTGAAAAATGTGTAACTCATCATTTTTGAGCCGTCTCCCATAACGCTTTCGGAGCGTTCGGTGATTTCATATCCGCACTTTTTATACAGATTTTGCGCGGCGGAATTATCCTCCGTGGTATTTATTCCCACAGAAGAAAATCCTCGGTCGGAAATGTATTCCTCGAAAAATGAAACAGCTTTTGTTCCAAATCCATTGTGCTGATATTCGGGAGCAACCGCCAGCATTGAAAGCCATGCGGTATCATTTCCGTCAAGTCCGTTTATTTTGAGCCAACCCGCAGGATTATCCTCCCAAAACATTATAAAATGCTTTTCGTCGGTATCGTTTTTCCAGTATTTTCTGTAAACGTCAAGCCACTCGNCATAGGACAGCTTTTCGTTGTGCAGAGCCGCAAGTATNCTTTCATTGTTCAATAATTCCGACAAAAAACGTATATCTTTTTCTTCAAGTACGTCAAAACTAATTTTTTCTTTCATTTTATTTTTNCCTTTAGAAAATAGAGGTTAGAACTTTGTCACTCGCCCCTTGATAGGGGCTTGACAAAGCTTATTATAATAGCTTTTNACAGTGGGGTAGAACATCGCNGCGNNGCGTANNNCCGCTATTCTGTCAAAGTTAAATAATAAAATGTTTTTCCGCCTTTTCTTCTATGATTATTCCAATCTTCTTCTACAGACATCTTAACATTTTTTGAATCCGTAAAGTCGTTTCCACGCTTTTTNCAATGCTCTGCCAATAAATCATCGCTGATGTCAAGATATACCACTACATCGCAGTCAACAATAATTGTNGTNAACAACGGACGACCTGCTTTTACCGAAATTTTCTCATANACCAGCTTATCAATAAAATCACCGATCTCGCTCGTCCANGGTTTNCGGCTGATAAATTCCGCTTCTTCTTTTGTNAGCTGCGGCCACAATTCATCGTCCAGATCAACACAATCGGGAATTTGCTTCANCAAAGTTGTTTTCCCGCAGCAGGTTGTTGCCAAAACGCAGATACGGTCATTTTTATGCTTTTCAAAAATTGCATTCAGCGTATTTATGGTTTCTTGGGCGGACGTTTCTATTGCCATACCGTTATTTCTCCTTTCTTATAGCNACNTCNTANCCGCAGCCCTCTTTCAGGCAGAACATCTTGCCGCCCTTTTTGAACAGGGTNGTNCCGTCGTTGCACTTGGGACATTTATCCGAAACNGGGGTATCCCATGTCATAAAATCGCAGTTGGGATTNTCCTCGCAGCCGAAATATTTCTTGCCCTTTTTGGANTTTTTCTGCAANACCTTTTTGTGNCATTTGGGGCAAACTCCGCCCGTGTCCTTGACGATACGCTTTGTNTTNGTGCAGTCGGGGAAACCGCTGCANGCAAGGAATTTTCCGAANCGTCCTATCTTGATGACCATAGGCTTTCCGCANANCTCGCAGACCTCGCTTGTCTCCTCGTCGGGAACTCTCACNCGCTTGCCGTCCATNGCGACCTCCGCTTTGGAAAGAGTGTCCGCAAAATCCTCGTAAAAGCCGCTTATGGAGTCCACCCAATTCATTTCNCCCACTTCNATTTTNTCNAGGTCGCTTTCCATTGTGGCGGTGAATTTTGAGTCAACNATATTTTTNAAATGCTGNTTCATAAGCTCNGTNGTAACTTCTCCCAAGCCNGTGGGACGGAGNTGTTTTCCGTCACGCTCAACNTAAAAACGGTTTACAATTGTGGAAATNGTNGGNGCGTATGTGGANGGNCGACCGATACCGTTTTCCTCCAAAGCCTTGATNAGNGAAGCCTCGGTGTAGCGCGCGGGNGGNTGTGTGAAATGCTGNTGTCCCTCTATGGCTTTAAGCTTCANNGTGTCGCCTTTTTCTATATTTGGGAGGACTTTTCCCTCCTCGTCGTTTTTGGATTCCTCATAGAGAACTGTAAAGCCGTCNAANTTTACAGAAAANCCTGTTGCACGGAAATTACAGCCGTTTGCTTCTATCTCAACGGAAACNGTGTCAAGCAGGGCGTTTGCCATTTGGCTTGCTATAAAACGTTCCCAGATAAGCTTGTAAAGCTTATACTGCTCGGTGGTAAGGCTGCTTTTTACTCTGTCGGGGGTAAGCTCGGGCATTGAGGGACGAATTGCNTCGTGGGCGTCCTGCGCGTTGGATTTTGACTTGTAAATTTTNGGNGANGTGGGAATATAATTCTTGCCGTANGCNTCGCCNATATACTCGTATGCGGCGGCTCTCGCNTCGTCGGAAATACGCAGGGAGTCGGTTCTCATNTAGGTNATAAGACCCACAGANCCCATNCCCTCTATCTCAACGCCCTCGTAAAGCATTTGTGCGGCTTTCATGGTTTTTGCCGCGGCAAAGCCAAGCTTTTTGGAAGCTTCCTGCTGCATNGTNGANGTNGTGAAAGGAGGCGCGGGAGACTTTCTTCTCACGGATTTTTTAACGTCAACCGCCTTGTACTCCGCACCCTCGAGACGTTTNAGGACTTCGTCGGTCTCCTTTTGGGAATGAAGCTCGGTCTTTTTNCCGTCCATGCCNACAAAGGAAGCGTCGAACTGNTTNTTNGANGAGGGGGCTGTCATTTTTGCGTCGATAGACCAGTANTCCTCGGGCTTGAAGCTGTTTATCTGCTTCTCGCGGTCTACAACAAGNGACACNGCGACNGACTGNACGCGTCCTGCGGAAAGNCCTCTGCGGACTTTTTTCCACAAAAACGGNGANAGCTTATAGCCCACAATTCTGTCAAGAACCCGNCTTGCCTGCTGTGCGTTNACNAGGTCTATNTCTATGGTACGGGGGTTCTCCATACCGCTTTTTACGCCTGTTTTGGTAATTTCGTTAAAGGTAACGCGGTTTGCGTCTTCAAGTGGCAAGTCCAGCATTTGAGCCAAGTGCCATGAAATAGCTTCTCCCTCGCGGTCAGGGTCAGTCGCGAGGTAAACAAAATCGGACTTTTCAGCCTCTTTTTTAAGGCTTTCGATAAGCTCCTCCTTGCCCTTGATATCGGTGTAAACAGGCTCGAAGCCGTTTTCAACGTCCACGCCGAATTTGGATTTCGGCAGGTCGCGGACGTGACCCATTGAAGCGACTACCTCATAGCCGCTTCCAAGGTATTTTTTTATTGTTTTCGCCTTTGCGGGCGACTCAACGATTACAAGCTTTGACATTAAAATCGATCCTCCCTATCAGAAGCAAGAAGCCAGAGGCAAGAAGCCGGAAGCCGCCTTTTGCTTACTGATTATTTATCTTTTAATTTGCAATATATTTTAATTGGCAATATATTTTTTTCCCGCCTTTTGGGCAACCGCGCCGCTATCAGAAGCAAGAGGCAAGAGGCTAGAAGCTGGAAGCAGCCTTTGCTTACTAATTATTTATCTTTTAATTGGCGATATATTTTTGTCCCGCTTTTTGGGTAACTGCGCCGTCGATTTCCAAGTCGGTCAGAATTGACAGAACGTCCGCTATGTCCATGCCGCAGGCTTCCGCAATATCGTCGGCAAGCATTTCCGTCCCCGAATTTTTTATTGCGTTATAAACCGCCGCTTCCTCCTCGCTTAAATAGGAAACGTCGAACTGCGGCTCGGTTGTTGGTTCTTCTTCGGGCTTTTTAACCTTGGACGGCTCGTCTGTTTGCTTGACAGAATTATTTTTTGCTGGAATATTTTTCGGTTCGGGCGTTTCGGGGAGCTTCATCAGAAGTTCATCTGCTGCACTTGCTATTTTATGTCCGTAATTTTCGTAATATTCATACAAAATATCCTTTAATCCGCACAGGCAGACTGCGCCGTCCCTTATCAGCCTGACGTTTCCGCCGTATCTTTTGTCGAAAAGGTCGTGGGGCGCGGCGGCAAAAATATCCTTGCCCTGACTTAGAGCGAGGTTCGCAGTGATAAGCGCGCCGCTTTTTTCGGCGGCTTCTATCACTATCGTACCCAATGAAAGTCCCGAAAGAATTCTGTTTCTTGCGGGGAATGACACGGGATTTCCGCCCATTTTGGGATAATATTCCGAAATGAAAAGACCGTTTTTCTCAATTTCGCTTCGGTACGCAAAATTTTCCTTGGGGTAATTGTGGTCAAGACCGCAGCCAAGCACGGCTATTGTTTTTCCGCCGCTGCTTACTGCGGACATATTTGCCGCAATATCAATACCCACGGCAAAGCCGCTGATTATTACCACGCCGAATTTTGCAAGCTCCTTTGCAAGTGCGTTTGTCAGACGTATGCTGTAGTCCGAGGGACGCCTTGTGCCGACAATTGAAATGCTGAAATCATTTTCCAGACAGGTCATATCGCCGCGGCAATACAGAACGGCAGGGGGATTGAAAATTGATTTCAGCCGTTCGGGATATTTTTCGTCGTCGTATGTCAGTATGTATATATTCCCCTTTTCGCAGTAGGAAATAAGCTCGTCTATCTGACTGCTTTCAACACCGTCCGCAGACTTCTGCTCCTTTGCCGTAAGGAACTCGGCTCTTGCGTTTTTGTCCCGCATTGCGGCGCAAGCCTCCGAAACGTTTGAAAATCTGCCGATGATTTCCCAAATCCTTTTATTTCCGCAGCCGAGACAATTCGTTACCCAAAGCCAATCAAAAATATTCTGTCTCTCCATTAAAATTAAATTCTCCTTTTTATTTCACCAATTCCCAAATAATTATTCCCGCAGCCATTGCGGCGTTCAGGGAATTTATATTTCCGTTCATTTTTATGGTAAGCTTTTTTTGGCAAGCTCCCGCTATATTTTCGGGAAGACCGTTCCCCTCGTTGCCGATAAGCACCACGCCGCCCTCCGAGAAATCGCATTCGGTAAGGGAAACCGCGTCCCTGTCGATTACCGCGGCGTAGGAGGGTACTCCCCTTTGCTCAAAAAGCGGGAAAATTTCCTCAAAAACGACCTCGGAGACGTTCAGTCGGAACAGGCTTCCCATTGTGGAGCGAATAACTTTCGGGTTGTACAGTTCGCAGCATTCCGAAAGGAAAACGCCGTCCAGTCCCACAGCGTCGGCTGTTCTGATGATAGTGCCGAGGTTGCCCGGGTCTTGCAGGTTACATAACAGCAGATACTTTCCGCCGCGTTTTATGATCTGCGAAAAATGGGGCTTTGTGATAGCTTTGCACACCGCGAAAACGCCCTGCGCGCTGCTTGTATCGGAAATGCTTTTCCCCAGCTCGTCGGGGATCACAATCAAGCTTACACCGCTTGGAAAATTCAATGCTTCACCTTGCTTTTTCAAAAAGCTTTCGGTGACAAAAACAGAGTGAAGCTCCGCATTTTCCTTTACGGCGTCCGATATCAGCCGTATGCCCTCAAGGGGAAACATACCCGTTTCACGGCGGCATTTTTTGCTCTCTGTAAGCTTGCGGAAAAGCTTTATATTCGGGTTGTCCTTTGATGTGATAAGCTGCATAGCGTCCTCCAAAAATCTTGCCTCTTGCCTCTTTTTCTCTTGCTTCTATTAGCACAAAAAGTCAGAAGCAAAAATTCACTTCTGACCTTTAAGCACTTTTTAATTAAAGAGCAGCCTTTGCCTTTTCGGTAAGAGCCGTGAACCCTGCCGCGTCATTGATAGCGATCTCGGAAAGCATTTTTCTGTTCAGAGTAATGCCTGCCTTTTTCAGACCGTTCATAAATGTCGAATAGTTCATTCCGTTCAGCTTGCAGGCTGCGGAAATTCTTGTTATCCAGAGCTTTCTGAAATCACGCTTTTTAAGACGTCTTCCAACGTAAGCGTAATTTCCTGATTTCATAACGGCTTCCTTAGCCATTTTAAAGTGCTTGCTTTTAGCGCCCCAGTAACCCTTAGCAAGCTTTAATGTTTTATTTCTTCTCTTGCGAGTAGCCATTGCTCCCTTAACACGAGCCATAATCTTTTACCTCCGTACTAGAATTTTAGAATTTAAGAAGCAAGATGCAGAAACGTCTGCGTCCCGCCTGTGTCGTTTGTGCCGTCAGCCCTTATTTGTAAGGGATAAGCATTTTTACGGTTGCTGTGTTTGCAGAGCCTGTGTAACCCGCAGCTCTGTTGATCCTCTTGCGCTTTGTAGCCTTTTGTGTAAGTCTGTGGCGTCTGTTTGTCTTCTGGTACTTTACCATACCGTTTTTAGTGAGCTTAAAACGCTTTTTTGCGCCGGAATGTGTTTTTTGCTTTGGCATAATGTATATCCTCCTTCAATTTAAACAAAACTCCGATTAAATAATTTCAGCAATGCTTCACAATTAATCAGCTTGTTCTCAAAATTTATTTTGAAGCCTTTGGGGAAACGAACATCACAAGTGAACGTCCCTCCATTTTTGACGGCTTTTCAACTGTACCTGCCTCGGAGCAAGCCTCCTTGAATTTTTCAAGAAGCTCCTCGCCCAGATGAGGATGAGCAATAGCCCGCTTTCTGAAACGAACCGAGACCTTCAGCTTATCCCCCGATTTAAGGAATTTTATAGCCTGATTTACCTTGGTATTGAAATCGTTGGTATCTATTGTGGAGAACATTCTTATCTCCTTGATCTCCACTACCTTCTGGTTCTTTCTTGCTTCCTTTTCGCGCTTGTTCTGTTCAAAAACATACTTGCCGTAGTCCATTATCTTGCACACCGGCGGGTCTGCCTGCGGCGCGATCTTAACTAAGTCGAATTCCTTTTCCTCGGCAAGCTTTAACGCTTCCTTGGACGGCATTACGCCGAGCTGTGTTCCGTCGTTGTCGATAACGCGGACTTCCTTGTCTCTGATCTCTTCATTGATCTGGATATCTTTGCTGCTGTTGCTTATGGTAAGCACCCCCTACTAGAGATTAGAAATTAAGAGGCTAGAGGTTAGAAGTTGTTTTTGGGAAATTGTTCCGCAGCTCTATCCTCTGCCCTAATTAGAAAATAGAAATTAGAGGCTAGAAGTTGTTTTTGGGGAACTGTTCCGTGGCTCTATACTCTGCCTTATAGAAGCCAGAGGCAAGAAGCAAGAAATTGCCCTCTGCCCTCTGCCTTAATGAAAATGGGCGGAACAGAACGCTCCGCCCATACGAAAATCACAGTCACACGCACAAAAAATGTGCGCCATGTCCGTAAAACAAATCGCATATTGACCTCTGCTCGCCATGATTTTTAAAGCTGCGGCAGGGTGAGAACGGGAGTTCTGCTTTCTTTTAACATGGTGAAAAACACCAACGCTAATTATTATAAACCATTTATATCCGTTTGTCAAGTACTTTTTTAAAAAAATTTCAAAAAATGCAAAAAATCAGCTTTCCGAGTTCTCGTCATCGCCGCTTGAAGAGTTACTTTTTATCTTATTCTCGTAAGCTTCGCCGTCAAACCATTTGTCCAAAACATCTACAGAGATAGAGTAACTATTATCATCTGTCTTTACACATTCTGCCAGCTCGCCGCTTGTA
>JAAVHM010000024.1 GCA_014799675.1 Ruminococcus sp.
GGAAGAGGAGCGCGAGGGGAAACCTTGCAGGGGGAAGGGGGAATGCCGATTTTTGTTGGGTTTTTTTGTCCCCCTTCCCCCTACAAGGTGTCCCCTCGCTCCCTTGTGAACGACTAACAAATCCCTAACCTTGCTTCCAAAATTCAAAAACAAGTAACAGTTTCTAACCTTGCTTCCAAAATTCAAAAACAAGTAACAGTTTCTAACCTTGTTTCCAAAATTCAAAAGCAAACAAACAAGTTCAAACAATAAAACCACAAACAAAATACAAAAGCAAACCAACAGTTCCAAATAAGAAGTAAAAAAGGAAATGTTACTATTGACTTTTGTTAGATAAAATGTTATAATTATACTATGTATTTAAAATCTGTATTTTAATTCTCACAAAAATTTTATTTGGAGGTCTTTTACAATGTCCAGAGTTTATAATTTCAGCGCAGGTCCGGCTGTTCTGCCGGAGGAAGTTCTCAAGGAAGCCGCAGAGGAAATGCTCGACTATAAGGGTACGGGTATGTCTGTTATGGAGATGTCCCACCGTTCCAAGGCTTACGACGAGATAATCAAGGACGCGGAAAAGGATATCCGCGATCTGATGAATATTCCCGATAACTATAAGGTGCTGTTTTTGCAGGGCGGCGCTTCCCAGCAGTTCGCCGCTGTTCCTATGAACCTTATGAAGAATAAGAAAGCCGCTTATATTATCACAGGTCAGTGGGCTAAGAAAGCTTTCCAGGAGGCTAAGCTTTACGGCGAGGCTGTAGATGTTGCTTCCTCCGCAGACAAGACTTTCTCCTATATCCCAGACTGCTCAAACCTCGATATCCCCGAGGACGCAGACTATGTTTACATCTGCGAGAACAATACTATTTACGGTACAAAGTTCTGGCAGCTTCCCGATACAAAGGGCAAGGATCTGGTTGCGGACGTTTCTTCCTGCTTCCTCTCCGAGCCTGTTGACGTTACAAAATACGGCGTTATATACGGCGGCGTTCAGAAGAATATCGGTCCCGCAGGCGTTGTTATCGCAATTATTCGTGAGGATCTTATCAGAGACGACGTTCTCCCCGGCACTCCTACCATGCTGAAGTGGAAAACACAGGCTGACAACGACAGCCTTTACAATACACCTCCCTGCTACGGTATTTACATCTGCGGCAAGGTGTTCAAGTGGATAAAGAAAATGGGCGGTCTCGAAGCTATGAAAAAGCACAACGAGAAGAAAGCCGCTATCCTTTACGATTTCCTCGACCAGAGCAAGCTTTTCAAGGGTACTGTTGAAAAGAAAGACCGTTCTCTCATGAACGTTCCTTTCGTAACAGGCAACGAGGAGCTTGACGCTAAATTCGTTAAGGAAGCAAAGGCTGCGGGCTTTGAGAACCTTAAGGGACACCGTTCCGTCGGCGGCATGAGAGCTTCCATTTACAACGCTATGCCTATAGAGGGCGTTGAAAAGCTTGTTGAATTCATGAAGAAATTTGAGGCAGAAAATTCATAATTAAAAACTGTAGGGGCGGGGTTTCCCCGCCCGCAAATTACGTAAATTGTAATACGGGACGGTCTGTATTGACAAGGAAACCCGTCCCCTACAGAATGTATATTAGGAGAAATTTAATATGGCTGACAGATTTAAAAGGATATACAAACAAGGCGTTGCAAGTATCATTGAAATATGGGCGGATACCGAAACAGGTGTAAATTACCTTTGGCGTGAGGACGGCTATTCGGGCGGTCTTACTCCCCTGCTTGACCGTGACGGCAAGGTCGTTGTTACTGATGAATTTGACAGCGTTGGTCTTAAAATAGAAAAATAATTAAAAAAAAAACGTCCTATAATGTTTGTTTCTGAAAGGTGATGTTAATATGTCTAATCAAGAATTATGCACAATGTTTGAGCTTATAGTCGCACTGCTGAAAAGCGGTAATTCCGACAAGGCGGCGGAAATTCTCGAAAATGCCATAAAAAGAATAGACAAGAGTTCATCTGACAGACAGGATAAAAAAGAAGAAAATTAATTTATGAAAGTAGGTCGATAGAAATGTTCAATATTCAAACCTTGAATAAAATTTCAAAATACGGTACAGACAATTTCGATACCGCAAAGTATAATATCGCGGACGAACCCGCTAATCCCGACGCAATTATGGTGCGTTCCGCCGCTATGCACGATATGGCTTTCGGCGACAATCTCCTTGCTATCGCCCGCGCGGGCGCAGGAGTAAACAATATCCCCGTTGATAAGTGCGCGGAGCAGGGTATCGTTGTTTTCAACACTCCCGGCGCAAACGCAAACGCTGTTAAGGAGCTTGTTATCGCGGGACTTCTTATCTCGTCAAGAAAAGTCCCCGAGGCTATGGCTTGGGCGCAGACCTTAAAGGGTAACGGCGCAGAGGTCGGCAAAATGGTTGAAAAGGGCAAGGGACAGTTTGCGGGTCCCGAGATTATGGGCAAGACCTTGGGTATTATCGGTCTCGGCGCGATCGGCGTACTGGTTGCAAACGCAGCAGTCGCTCTCGGCATGAAGGTTGTGGGCTTTGACCCGTATCTTTCCGTAAAGGCTGCTTTGGGACTTAACCCTGCTGTAAAGGCTGTTGCAGATGTTAAGGAAGTTTACGCTGCCGCAGATTATATCACAATTCACGTACCTTTCAACGCTGATACAAAGGGTACAATAAATAACGATACAATTGCTCTTATGAAAGACGGCGTAAGAATTCTCAACTTTGCAAGAGGAGAGCTTGTTGACAGCGGCGCAATTATTTCCGCCCTCGAAAGCGGCAAGGTCGCGGCATATGTTGTTGACTTCCCTAGCGACGAAGTTCTGGGCGTTAAGAACGTTATCGCTATCCCACACCTGGGAGCTTCCACTCCCGAGTCGGAGGACAACTGCGCTATGATGGCTGCTCTGGAGCTTATCGACTATATTGAAAACGGAAATATCAAGAATTCCGTAAATTACCCCGACGCTGAAATGAACGCCGCTGGCACAAAGATCTGCGTACTTCACAAAAATATCCCCGACGTAATTTCACAGCTTACTTCCGTTTTAGGCGACGCTAAAATAAATATTGACAACATGGTGAGCAAGTCCAAAAAGGATTACGCTTATACAATGCTTGACACTGCGGGCGACATCAACGACGATATTGTCGGCAAGCTTGCTGCCGTTGACAGCGTTATAAAGATACGCGTAATTAAGTAAGGAGGTAAATACTAATCACCAATTAAAAAGTGTATAAAAAATCAAGCAAAAATTTGCATATATGATTTTTGCACAGATTTTTTATTTACACTTTTAATTGGTGATTAGGATAAAATATGGCAAATTACGGTCAGAGTGATTTTGAACAAAACAAGGTAGTCGGTATCCTGTCGGTGTTTCCCGTGCTTTTTATAGTTTATTTCATTTCGGGAACAAATTCCGAATATGCCCGTCACTGCGCGAACTGGGGCATAATTTTCACAATATGCTTTGCGGTAATGTTCGTGTTGGGAAAGCTTCTTTCCATTGTGACATGGATACCTCTTGTGGGAACTATTATAAGTCTTGCTCTTAAAATTATTGATGTGGTACTTCTTCTTGCGGTCATTGTCCAAGTGGTCAGGGCGGCAAAGGGTACTATATGAATATTTTTTAAAGGTGTTGACAAAATAATTTTTGTGTGGTATAATAAAACCATAGATGATGTGAATGTGAATTTCCGTTTTTGGTAATCACAAAAAAGTCCCCGAGGTGCCAGCCTCGGGGACTTTTGTCAACTGCTGTAATGTTAAGGCTTTGCCGCCGTCTTTTACTTCTTGCGACCGTTAAGCCAATGCAGAATGTAGTGATAAATGGTATTTGCTGCTACACCTGCTGCAACGGAAATAAGAAATGATGTGAATATTTCCATTTTCGGGTTCACCTCCTTCCGATTAAACAACGGAAACGGAGTTGGCAGCAAAATAATTATATCACATAATGTAACATTTTGTCAAGAAATATGGGTTGACAAAATAATTTTTTTATGGTATAATGTCGTAAAAGAAGTAAGTATGGATTCCGACATTGAAATTCACAAAAAATTCTGCGAGTGCAATAGAGGGGACTTTTTAAGGGAAAGTGCTATAGGATGGTTGCCTGAGTTTTACTTCTATCCGCTTGCAGAAAACAATTATAAAAAATCTCCCCAAATTCAGAAATCGGGGAGATTTTTTATTTCAAAAAATATAATTGCAATTTTTTCAGCCCTGCGGGACGCTTATCGCTCTTCACAAATAAGACGTATCGCCGTGCGGTTTTCACCGTCTATTTCTATACTGCCGAATGCGGGGTAACAAATCAGATCGACTCCTATGGGAGCTAAGTACCCTCTTGCAACTGCTATGGATTTTATTGCCTGATTTGCTGCTCCTGCGCCTATCGCCTGAACCTCTACCGAACCGCTTTCACGCATTACGCTTGCTATTGCACCCGCGACGGCGTTTGGATTTGACCTTGCCGATACCTTTAGAATTTCCATTAACAATACCTCCGTTTTTATATCTTAAAGGTTTGCTTACTGCCGTTTTAAGCAAACCAAGGGTATTTGCCAAAGGGTATTTGCCAGAATTGCTGAAAAATTTCCGTAAATCGCTGTTTTAAGTATACACCGAATTTAATTATAATGCAATAGTTTGGTAATAATTTCAGCGGTTTATCTAATTATAAGTCTTTCTATTGATACACATTTACCATTTTTTTCGTTAAATTCTATTATAACTCCGTTAATAAACGGGGGATTTTCCGACTCGGAAAATTTAACGGGAGCATGGAATCGCTGTTTTTCTATAGCAATTTCCGTCTTTACTCCCAGTACGGAAAGCTCGGGACCGCACATTCCCGCGTCGGTGATGTATCCCGTGTGCTCTTTCAGAATGGTCTCGTCGGCAGTCTGGACGTGAGTATGCGTTCCGAAAACAGCAGTAACCCGTCCCGCAAGATAGTGTCCCATTGCCTTTTTTTCTCCCGTGGCTTCGGCGTGGAAGTCCACAATAATATTCGGCGTGGAAAGACTTGCGATTACCCTGTCCGCGGAAGCGAACGGATTGTCCAAAGCTTCCATATAAACCGTCCCCATAAGATTAATAACCGCAAGCTGGCACATTCCCATGTCGTAAACGCAAAAGCCCCGACCGGGGTTGCCCTTGGGATAGTTTGCGGGTCTGATAAGATTTTTCTCGGTCTCAAAGGTGTGGTAAATTTCTCTGCGGCGGTAGCAGTGGTTTCCCGTGGTGATTATGTCCGCGCCGCTGTCGAAAAGATTTCTTGCGGAGGTCGGAGTGATACCGTTTCCCTGCGCGGAATTTTCGCCGTTGACAACAGTTACGTCTATACCGTAAAAATTTTTTAATGTGCGGAGCTTTTGCGAGACAAAATCCGTGCCGATATTTCCCACAACGTCTCCTAAGAAAAGAAGTTTCATTTAGTACCTCGCTTGATTTTTTTTGATATTTATGATATAATAATTTAAAGGTCGTGATAGATTTGAATATTGAAATTGATAAATTAACGCCTTGTCTTGAAAAAATTTCAACCGGAAAAATTGTTAATACTATTTATTCCAAAGCTTTGGGAAATGAATTAAACAGTCTAATTGGGTGGAATTTTAAATGGTCTGAAATTTCACAGAATAAATTTGAAATATTTAAGCTTAATGCTGAAAATGACGACCGCATTCAAGGGCTTATTGCAATCGCAAATGCTGCTGCCGATAAAGCGGTTTATGTCAAAATTGCCGAGAGCGCACCGCATAATCTTGGAGATAATAAAGAATATTTAGGTGTTGGCGGTCACTTGTTTGCAATAGCCGTGACGCGTTCCTTTGAACTTGGCTACGGCGGATTTATCTATATGGACGCTAAAAATCTTAAGCTTGTTGAACATTATTCAAAGGTTTTGGGAGCTTCGTTTATCGGTTCGCCGCATCCTTTCAGAATGGCTGTTGATGAGCAGGCTGCCGCACGTCTGATAGAATATTATAATTTCAGGAGGTATTGATATGTCCGAAAAGGAATTCCGTGAAATATGCGAGCTTGATTATATTGCTGAAGAAGCAGGCGGATTTGTTGACAGCAATTCGTCCTTTGACAATGAGATACATTACGATTATCGTTCAATTCTTGCATACTGCAAAGAAAAAAATATTGAACCTATAGATATGACCATAAGAGAAATGCAGCAGTTTATAATAACTTGATTTATAAAAAATTTAATAAAGTCCCCCAAGTTTTTTGCTATGGGGGACTTTTTTTAAATATTCGCAGCGGAAAATCTCTGTTGCTTAATCGTCTCTCTTCTCGAATTCTTCGATCTCTTCAAGCTTGCTGAGACCCTGAATGTCGTCCATGCCGATCTCCTCAAGAGTTACCGCAGGAGAACTGCTCTCCTCTTCGATCTCTTTCATCATTTTCTCGAAATCGTCGCCGCTTATCTTTTCGTGTTCGAGAAGATATTCCGCAAGCTTCACAAGCTGGTCGTGGTGGTCTGTGAGAATTCTTTCACATTCCTTGTAAGCTTCGTTGACGATACGCTTTACTTCGCTGTCGATAAGGTCTGCGGTGCTTTCGCTGTACTGGTGAGTGTGACCGTAGTCCCTGCCGAGAAATACTTCGTTGGAATCGCCGCCGTACAGAACCGGACCCAATTTTTCAGAGAAACCGAGACGAGTTACCATTGTTCTTGCCGTGCGAGTCGCGGACTGAATATCAGCAGACGCGCCCCAGGTTATGTCGTCGAAAACCAACGCTTCCGCAACACGTCCGCCCATAGATACCACTATGTTGTTAAAAAGCTGATTTTTCGTCTTAAAGCGGTCGTCTGTGGTAGGACGGTGCATTGTAAAGCCGCCTGCGTCTCCGCGGGGAATGATAGTTACCATGTGTACCTTTTCGGTATCGGGAAGATTATATATTGCAACTGCGTGTCCCGCCTCGTGATAAGCTGTTATGCGTTTGTCGCGTTCGGTAACAAGGTGGGATTTCTTTTCAGGACCAGAAACCACCTTGACTGTAGCTTCTTCTATGTCCTCTTCGGTAATTGCTTTGCGGTCTGCTCTTGCAGCAAGGAGAGCCGCTTCGTTCAGCATATTTTCAAGGTCTGCGCCTGTAAACTGCTGTGTGGTTTTTGCAATAACATTAAGGTCAACGTCGGGACCCAATGGCTTGTTTTTGGAGTGTACTTTCAGAATTGCTTCTCTGCCCTTAACGTCGGGATAGCCTACCATGACTTCACGGTCGAAACGTCCCGGACGGAGGAGCGCGGGGTCGAGAATGTCACGGCGGTTCGTTGCCGCAATGACTATTACTCCCTCGTTGCCGTCGAAGCCGTCCATTTCAACAAGGAGCTGGTTAAGGGTCTGCTCACGCTCGTCGTGACCGCCGCCGAGACCTGCGCCTCTCTGACGACCAACAGCGTCGATTTCGTCTATGAAAACTATTGAGGGAGAATTTTTCTTAGCCGTCTCGAAAAGGTCGCGGACACGGGACGCGCCCACGCCGACGAACATTTCAACAAAGTCCGAACCCGAAATTGAGAAGAAAGGCACTCCCGCCTCGCCCGCAACAGCTTTTGCAAGGAGGGTCTTACCTGTACCCGGAGGTCCCATGAGCAGTACGCCGTGGGGGATACGCGCGCCCATTTCGGTGTATTTTTTTGGATTTTTAAGGAAGTCAACGATCTCCGCAAGCTCTTCCTTTTCCTCGTCCGCGCCCGCAACGTCGTCAAAGGTGTGCTTTTTGTTGGAAGCGTTTTTCACGTTGGCTTTGCCGAAATTGCTCATTTTTCCGCCGCCGCCTGCCTGTCGCATCATAAAGAAGAAGAAAAATACCATTAAGCCTATAATGAGCAGCGAGGGCAGAAGATTATAGAGCCACGAGGTGTCCTGGATCTTGTAGTACTCCTGCGCGAGGGGCGCGTCGGGGTGACGCTCGTTGTATTCGCGTCGGTAGTTTTCCGAACCGGTCTGAATTTCGTTAAGGAAAACCGTCACGTTGGGAACGGTATATGTTATGGGAATATCCTTTCCCTCCACCTTGATCTCCAGCTCGCCTGTGCCGAGATCAAAGTTCATTTCGGATACCTGATAGTTGTCAAAATATCCCATTATTTCCGAATAGCTGTACTCCGACACAGGCTTTGCCGCCTGTCTCAGGAACATTATCAACGCGACTATTGCCAGTACCATTACAACGGCGTATATGATTATCCCCTTGTTGCTGTTCTTTTTTGAACCCATTTGTTTGTCCTCCTTGTAAATATATTATTGTTCGGATCTGTTTTTTATTTCAATTTTCAGTAAATTTTCGCTGTTAGCATCGGGCTTTACCCTGTCGGCAATGCCGAAATGCTCCGACCAGACAACGCCCAGTTCGTCCGCTATTACTGCGGACTTTCCTCTCTCCCATATCGGAAGCTTTTCCTGCAAAAGCTTTCTGAGCTCTTTTGTATGCTTCCCTCCCGCGGGTTTAAATTTATCGGCTCGCAGTCGGTTTCTCAAAACAATACTACCTTTTATTTTATCATAGTCCAGCAGGTCAGTTGTTGAATTTTTGTTAATAATTTGCGCTTTGTTCATTTTTTCGCTTTTTGCTTTCGATATTATCACAATTTTATCACTTGAAAAGGCGAACTCTCCCTCTTTTTCAATATTTTGGGACGGAATTTCCTCAATGCTTTCGTTTTCTGTAAAATAAAGCCTGCCGTCCGTTAAATGCAGGACGGTATTTCCAAGGGTAATTTTTCCGCCGCGCAGAATATTTTCCACAGCTTCCACCTGCTTATTGGAAACATTTATCCCATGCTCTTTAAGCTGTAAAATAATTACTCTTTTCCGCACCGCGGGGTGGAGGGCGCGCAGGTCGTCATTTTTGCACTTTAAAGCGGCATTTGTCAGAAAGTCCTCGTCCTCGGAAAGGGAAAGGGTAAGATTTTCCACATTATTCGGAAACCCGCCGCAGATATCCGACATGGCGGGGATAATTTTATGGCGAATTTTGTTCCTTGCGTAATCGTCGGTAAGATTTGTGCTGTCGGTAACAAAATCCTGACCGCGCTTTGCAAGAAAGCTTTCTATTTCCTTTCTTGTGCAGAAAAGCAGGGGACGGATAATTTTTCCTCTTACGGGAGGAATTCCCGTCAGACCCTTTAAACCTGTCCCCCGAGCCATGCGGAAAATAACGGTCTCGGCGTTGTCGTCAAGATTGTGGGCGGTGCATATCTTGTCCGCGGGAAGTCCCTCAAAAATTTCGTAGCGCATTTCCCGCGCTCCCGTTTCCACAGACGTCCCGAGAGAATGTGAAAAAGCGGCGGCGTCCCTCTGAAAAACCGTCAGGGGGACGCCCATTTTTTCGCACAAGTTTCTGCAAAAATTCTCGTCCCTGCCGCTTTCCTCGCCCCGCAAAAGGTGATTTATGTGGACGGCGGTGAGAGAAAAACCCATTTCCCCCGAAAGCTCGGTCAGTCCGATAAGCGCAGCAACGCTGTCCGCCCCGCCCGAAAGAGCGCAGCAGACAGTTTCGCCTTTATTTATCATATCGTATTTTTTTATTGCGGTTCTGATTTTTTTTAACATTTTATTATCCTGTAATATAAATTGTAGGGGCGGATTCCATATCCGCCCGTCGTATTTTCGCATTTTTTACGGGCGCATACGGGATGCGCCCCTACGGAATTTCAACCAAATTTGCAGAGGACGGGTCTCCATGTCAATACAGGCTGTCCCAAATAATAATTATTAATTATTATTTGTTAATTATTAATTATCAAAGCATTTCTTTTATCCACCTTACGCAGCGGGAAAACCACTCCGCGCAGTATCTTTCGCTGTCCGAAAGGTCTTCGGGTCTGTCCACAGTCTCGTCGCAGAGGGACATTCCGTGACGTCCCTTTGGGTATATGTGCATTTCAAGCGGTATGTTTTTTTCGCGGAGAGCCATTGCAAACAAAAGTGAATTTTCCGCGGGGACAAGACCGTCCTCGGCGGTGTGCCACAAAAATGTTTGGGGAGTGTCCTTTGTGACCTGCTTTTCAAGAGAAACCTTTTCGAGCAGGTCGGCGGAGGGTTCTTTTCCGATAAGCGCGTCAAAGCTTCCCCTGTGGGCAAATTCTCCCGATGTTATAACGGGATAGCAAAGTATCATGCCGTTTGGCTTGTCCTCGCCGTGAGAAATTCCCAGCGCCTTTTCCGCAAATTCCTCCTGCCAGAAAACTCCCGCGGAGCAGGCGGCGTGTCCCCCCGCAGAGAAGCCCATTACCGCGATTTTCTCGGGGTCGATGTGCAGGTCTGCGCTGTTCCTCCTGAGATATGTTACCGCCGCAAGTACCTGCAAGACCTGCATTGGGTAGCGCGGACCGTTTGTGGAATAGTCTACAATTGCCGCGGCAATACCTTGTCCCGCCAAACGCAAAGCAACAGGTTCAGCCTCTCTCACGGAGGTATACTCGTACCCTCCACCGGGACAGATAACAACGCAGCGGAAAGGTCTGCCCGCATAAACTTCCTCGTTCACATATGGTATAAACATGGTAAGAGGGGTCTTTTGGGGCGGAATTTCAAGTCCGTCAAAAACGTCCTCAAGATAAATTTTTTCGTAACGCATAACAAAATCTCCTTATAAAATTATTCGTCGGCAATGTCAGTCCCGTCGGTTTCTGCCGAAACAGGCTCGGCAACTGTTCCCGGGACTTTTTCCAGTTCCCTGAAAATTATCATAGCAAAGCTGCTGACGGTCAGCATAACAAACGCGGGACCAACAATTACAATAAGTATAAGCGTAGCAAGATTCCAGAACATTACCGCAATTTCAAAAGCGATAAGCAGTACCAGCAGAAGCGACCGCAGAAAATATTTCATGCTTATTCGGAACGAATTTTTCAGCGTGTTTATAACGGTATTTTCGTACCGCGCAAGAAGCGGGTAAGCGTACAGAAGCGAGAAGCCCAGCACATACGCCGCGACAATTCCCACTATAAGGAACACGTAAGCATTTTCTTCTGCGGCGCGGAATATCTGAAAATCCAGATACACCGCCCACACGCATATTATGGTGATAAATGACATAACGAGACCCTGCTTCCAGTTCGCCTTAAAGGCTTTCAGAAATTCGCCGCCGATGTAGCCCTCCTGACCCTCCGCCATTTTCAGGGCGACGGTGTACGCCGCCGTGGTGGATATGCCGAGGGTAACGATTGGCAGACTGAAAACCAGCCACAAAAAATTAAGCTTGAATAGGTCGGTGAGCTTGCTCATAAATCTGTAGAGCTTGCTGTCGGTGCTGAAAAAACCTGCCATAAAAAAATCCTTTCAAAAAAATTACGGGGGAACTTGCTCCCCGCTGTTATTATAAAGTATACCATATTTTTCTTTATAAATCAAGAGGGGGTTTTTGTTTTGGGACTTTGATTTTTTTGCGGGAATTTTGTTGGTTTGTCTTTGAATTTTGGAGACTTTTTCGGTAACGGTTTGTTTGTCTTTGGATTTTGGAGACTTTTTCAGTAACTGTTAATCGTTCACAATGTGCGAGCGAGACAACCAAAGAGTGGAGGGGGAGCGCTCATGGGATTTGTTGGACGCGCGCCGCCTCCCCCTCCCCTCTTAGGTTTTCTCTCTCGCGCTCTCACTTTCCTTACTCCCTACCCTCTCCGGCTACGCTAATCTAAAGGTAGATTGGTTTATTATGAATTTTCCAATACGGTCGATTTAATGTGTCTGTTATTTTGCAGGTAGCTCGATACAAGAACTCTAATCACGGTCTTCTGTTACTTGTTCAAGTTTTTTCAATGTTACGTATTTAGATGAAATCGCAAAAATAAATTATTACAATTTATTTAGAAATTGTAGGGGCGCATCCTGTATGCGCCCGTTTAAAATGTTCTGATACGGTGTGCGGCGGGCGGATATGGAATCCGCCCCTACAGAAACATTGTTCCGTTAATTTAAAATAAATTATTNCAATTTATTTTGTACCTTGTGAACAGAACNACTTTGCGAACTAAACCATGTAACAGAAAACCGTGATTAGAGTTTTTGTATTTCACCACCTGCCAAATAACAGACGCATTAAATCGACCGTATTAAACAATTTAAAACAAACCAATCTACCTTTAGGTTAGCGTAGCCGGAGGAGGTAGGGAGTAAGGAAAGTGAGAGCGCGAGAGAGAAAACCTAAGAGGGGAGGGGGAGGCGGCGCGCGTCCAACGAATTCCATGAGCGCTCCCCCTCCCCTCTTTGGTTGTCTCGCTCGCACCCTGTGAACGACTAACAGTTACTAACCTTGCTTTCAAAATTCAAAAACAAACCAACAATTTCAAACGCACCTTGTGAACGACTAACGGTTTCTAAAAAAGTCTCCAAAATTCAAAAGTAAACAAACAGTTCCAAACAATCCAAAATGCAAAGACAAGCTAACAATTTCCCACAAAACAAAAACAGAAAAAAGGGAAGCCCCACATAAAGGAACTTCCCATAAAATTCATTTTAAACAGCAGCCCTGCAATTGCTCCTCTATCCTTATAAGCCTGTTGTATTTTGCAGTTCGCTCGCTGCGGCAGGGCGCGCCCGTTTTGATCTGCCCCGCGTTTACCGCTACCGCAAGGTCGGCAATGAAAGCGTCCTCGGTCTCTCCGCTTCGGTGGGAAATTATCGTCCCGTAACCGCTTTCCTTGGCAAGACTTATGGCGGAAAGCGTCTCGGTCAGCGTGCCTATCTGATTCAGCTTGATAAGAATAGAATTTGCACAGCCGCTTTCAATGCCCTTTTTCAAACGCTTGGGGTTGGTGACAAAAAGGTCGTCCCCCACAAGCTTTATCTTGCCGCCAAGTTTGTCTGTAAGCTTTTTCCAGCCCTCCCAGTCCTCCTCGTCAAGAGGGTCTTCAATAGAAACTATGGGGTACTTTGAGCATAAATTTTCCCAGTCGGAAATAAGCTCGTCGGTGCTTTTCGCAAGCTTCTTTTTCGGCAGGAAATAACCCTTTTTATCCGACTTCCATTCGCTTGAAGCCGCGTCCAGAGCAATGGAAAAATCCGTGCGGGGGTGGTAGCCTGCTTTCTCCACCGCTTCCAGAATAAGCTCGATAGCTTCCTCCTCCCCCGCAAGGTCGGGAGCAAAGCCGCCCTCGTCCCCCACTCCCGTGCTGAGTCCCCTGCCCTTTAAAATTTTGGCAAGATTGTGATACACCTCGGCGCATTGCCTAAGTCCCTCACGGAAATTCGGCGCGCCGCTTGGGATTATCATAAATTCCTGAACGTCCAGATTATTCGCCGCATGAGCCCCGCCGTTGAGAATATTCATCATTGGCATGGGGAGCTTCCTGCCGTTTACTCCGCCGATAAAGCGGTACAGCGGCATTTTGTAATGATTTGCCGCCGCCCTCGCCGCCGCAAGGGAAACCGCAAGCATGGCGTTCGCTCCCAGCTTGGACTTGTCCTCCGTGCCGTCCGCGGAAATAAGCGCGCTGTCCACACGGAAGGTATCGGCGGGATCAAGCCCCTTTAAAGCGATGTTCAGGGTGTTGTTGATATTGGAAACAGCTTTTTGTACGCCCTTTCCGCAGTAACGTTTTTCGTCGCCGTCCCTAAGCTCCAGAGCTTCAAAAATTCCCGTGCTTGCTCCGCTTGGGGCTGCTCCCCTGCCCGCCGTTCCGTCGGCAAGAAAGACCTCCGCCTCAACGGTGGGATTGCCTCGGGAGTCGATGATCTCACGTCCCACTACCTTTTCTATAACTGCCTTTTGCATGGTTATCATTCCTTTCCTGTTTTGGAATAGTATTACCGATACAGGAAAATTTTATTCAGCCGCAAAAAATTCCCCCATGAACAACAGTATCTGTTCATGAGAGAATATGTTTCAAGAGTATAAATTTACCTGTCCTTTTGAATAAGTTTTCTAAGCAAAAAGCTAAAAAATTCAGAATCAGTAGGTTTCAGCTCTTTAATAAAATTCGTCAAGCTTTCTGACAGGAAAGTAAAAAATCTGATGCTGTCATCATTTTCGTCATAATCCTCAATAAGAATATGCCCAGTGTCACGCTCAATAAAAACATACGAATAATAATAACCTGTTATTCCGATAGGTATATATTTGTTCGTATCAAAATTATTGAACCAAAAACTTTTCGGGTCAAACCATTCAAAAAGCTTGTCCGTTACGGTTGAACCGAGCATAATTTCGTCCGTTTTATCAGGCGCATTTTTATGATAACCTCTGACATCAACATGGCAAATAGAATAATACGCCTTTAAAATATCCGGCATTTCGTAACCGAAAAGCTCCTTGAAAAAGGAGAAATCCAGCTTCTTTTCACGGGGGAAAAACAAGCGGTTCAACCGAATTTCATTCGCATACCTCGGCTCGGCTTCATGCAGACAAAACTCCATATAATCAGGCGTGACATTAACTTTGCTGAAATAATTTCCGAGGGCTGACCGCATTTTCAATTCCGAAAAATCAAACACATTTACTCCCTCCATTTGTCACGCACAAAACAATTAGCAATCAATACATAGTCAGCTTATCGGCAATTTCGGTAAGCTCGCTCTGCTCGTAAAAATCAATTGTAATGCTTCCCCTTTCGCCGTCCTTTGAGGAAATACGCACTTTTCTCCCCAAATGCTTTTCAAGGCTTATCTGCATTTCGGTGATAAAGGGAGTGCTTTCGCAAAAGCTGTTTTCCGTCTCTGTCTCCTTTGGAACTTCGCTCTTTTCGGAAGCTTCTGGAATTTCTTTTTCCTCGGAAACCGTTTCCGCCGCGCCCTTTGCGGCTATCTTTTCAATGCCGCGGACGGTAATTTTTCCCGCCGCCGCATCCTTTGCAAGAGAAAGCATTTCCTCCTCGTTTTCAATGGCGGAAATTGCCTTAGCCTGTCCCGCGGAAATTTCCCGCCGCTTTAACATTTCAACCAGTTTTTCGGGGAGATTGAGCAGCCGCACCGAGTTCGCAATAGCTGAACGGGATTTTCCCACCGCTTTGGAAAGCTGCTCCTGTGTCATGCCGTACTCCTCCATAAGAGAACGGTACGCCATTGCTTCTTCAATAGGGTTCAGGTCCTCACGCTGAATGTTTTCTATAAGAGCGATCTGCGCCGTTTCCTCGTCGGTGAAATCCTTTATTACCGCGGAGACCTCGCTCAGTCCCAGCATTCTGCAAGCCCGCCAGCGGCGTTCCCCCGCCACTATCTGATAAGCCGCGCCCATGGGACGAACCACGATAGGCTGTATAAGACCGTGCTGACGGATACTGTCCGCAAGCTCGGCGATCGACCCGTCGTCAAACTGCTGACGGGGCTGGTTTCGGTTAGGTTCTATATCGGACATACGGAGAGTTACCGCGCCCTCGCCGCTGTCGCTGCCGTTATCGCCGAACAGAGCGTCCAAACCCTGTCCGAGCGCTTTTTTCTTTGCCATTTTAATATCCTCCTAAATATTTCCGTCGGTATCGTTTTAAATACTACAAATTATGACGTTTTCCACAAAACCAATGCTGTTATAAAAAACAATTATCTGTTTGTTGTTTCCGATATTCCAAACGTCGCCCCAAACACACGTAACCTCTCCTCCGTCGGGTTCGCCCCAAAACTCGTGCAGCTCGCTGTATTTGATGCCGCTAAGCATTCTCAATACTTCGTCGGAGCTGTATTCACCGTTATTAAGAAGCTCAAAAAAATTATCGTCCATATAATATAACGGCGGGTCGTCATCGGTATAATTTACGTTGTTTGTTATTTTTTCTTCAATATCATCTATTATAACGTTTTCGGCAAAGCCGTCGCTGTTATAATAAACGATTATCTGTTTTTTACTGCCGTTGTCGTCAATGACCCAAATGTCTCCCCAAAAGCCCGAAAGTCCTCCGTTGGGTTCTCCCCATTCGGCGGCTATATCCTCGTAATAAACGCCGTTTACAATTTCAAGCACTTCTTCCGCGCCGTATTCCTTGCTGAAAACAAGGTCGGAAACCTCGTCAAGTTCTGTCATAGCGGAAGCCTTGCAGCTTGAAATTACAATGGCAATAAGTACCGTTAATATTTTTTTCAAGTATAACACACCCTTAAAATGTTCCACATGGAACAAATAAACTGACCCGCCATTATAAAAGCCGTTCAATTCTTGACCTTTGCTTCCGCCTTATGTCTTTTCAGCATTTCGTCGGTAAGAGCAATATACGCTTCCGACCCGCGGGAGGCTTTGTCATAATAAATCACAGGCTTGCCGAAGCTGGGAGCTTCGCTTATGCGGACGTTTCTCGGAATGACCGTCCTGAACATTTTTTTCGGAAAATGCTTTTTCACCTCGCTGACGACCTGCGCCGTAAGATTGAGCCTGCTGTCAAACATGGTGAAAAGTATGCCCTCGATGTCGATAGTGGGATTATACCGCTGTTTCACAAGTCTTATGGACTCCACAAGCTGGGAAAGTCCCTCCAGTGCAAAATACTCGCAGGTCATAGGCACGAGAACGGTGTCGCAGGCGCAGAGAGCGTTTATCGGTATCAGGGACAGGGACGGCGGGCAGTCCAGCAAAATATAGTCGTAATCCTGCCGAATCGTAAGCAGCTGCATTTTCATGCGCTTCTGCATATTGTCCACCTCGATAAGCTCGATATCGGCGGCGGCAAGGGCGGAGGTCGCAGGCACGAGCCAGACGTTGTCAAACTCGGTTTGTATAACAGCTTCCTGAATTCTCCGCAGTCCGAGAAGCACATCATATGTAGACGCTCCGATACTTTTTTTCTTTATTCCGAAGCCGCTTGTAGTATTACCCTGCGCGTCCATATCGACGCAAAGCACTTTTTTCTTTTTTTGACCGAGACAGGCGGCAAGGTTCACGACCGTGGTGGACTTGCCGACGCCGCCCTTCTGGTTAGCCACTGCAATAACAATAGACATTTTGAGGACGTCCTTTCAGAAATAATCATCAATATGAATATTATAGCACATTTTCGTTTTTATTGCAACTTTTTTTACAGAAATTACTTTACAATGTTTTCTTTGTGTTGTTGTGTTTTTTTGTGTACTTGTTTGCTGTTTTGTTTTTTTATTTGTTTGGACTTGTTGGTTTGCTTTTGAATTTTGTATGTTTTTTCTTGAAATTTTACTTGTTCACGGCTTTGGCTGTTTGTACTTGTTGGTTTGTTTTTGAATTTTGGTTTGTTTGTT
>JAAVHM010000025.1 GCA_014799675.1 Ruminococcus sp.
AATCTACCTTTGCGTTAGCGTAGCAGGGGTAGGAGAGAGTAAAGGAAAGGAGGAGCGCGAGGGGGGAAACCATAAGGGAGAGGGAGGGGACGTGCGTGCGCCCAACTGTTCCAATGAGTCCCCTCCCTCTTCCTTTTGGGTTCTTCCCTCGCTCCTTGTGAACGATTAATAGTTTATAACCTTGCTTCCAAAATTCAAAAACAAACCAACAAATACAAAGAAAAACAAGTTACCCCCGCAAAATTAAAATTTATACTTTTTCTAAACACTAAAGCGGCTAAGAGAACTCTTAGCCGCTTTGCGTAATTTTTCATTAAATTTTTATCTAACCTTTTAGAGCAGCTTCAAAAGACAAAAGCCTTACAAAGCTTTTGCAAACTCCTCCGCAAGCTTGTCAGCCTGTTCAAGGTCTGCCTCGGAGGGCTTCAATACCCATTTGTAAGCCTCGTGTGCCTTTTTCAGTCCCAGACCCTCGCAGCGGCTTTCAAGCATTGCCGCGGCTTCGCCACTCCAGCCGTATGAACCGAACACAGCAAAGGGCTTGCTCCTGTTTGTTATCGCGTCAATGGAGGAAAGCACGTCCCAGACAGGCTTGAGGGCGTCCCTGTTTATGGTGGGAGAGCCGAAAACAAGTCCCGCGGAGTTTCCCACAGCCGCCGTTATTTCGCTCATGTCGTGCTTTATAATGTTGTAGCACTTTGCGGTAACGCCGAGAGAATTAAGCTTTGCCGCGTATCTTTCCGCAAAAGTCTCTGTGTAGCCGTATGCCGAAACATAGAATATTGAAACATTTTTGCCCGTGTCCTTGGGAGCAGACCATTCCGCATATTTTTCCATAGCCTGCTTGATACCGTTTTTCAGAACGGGTCCGTGGGAACAGCAAACCATTTCAATATCAAGCTTTTCAAGCTTTGCAAGACCGTCCCGTACAAACTTCGGGAAAGGTCCGAAAATCGCCGCATAGTAGTAAGCAAGAGCCTCGGCGTACTCCTGCGGATATGTTATAACGTCGTCCGTGATAAGGGGCTCGCAGTAGTGAGAACCGAGAAAATCACAGGTGAACACGGTTTTCCTTGCGGGAAGATAGCTGAAAATACTGTCAGGCCAATGGAGATTGGGCGCGGAAATAAATTCAAGAACAAGTCCCTGACCGAGGTCGAGAGTGTCGCCGTTTTTTACAGCCATGCTCTTGAACTCACCGTTGGTAACTCCGCCGACATTTTTTATTGCCGCCGCAGAACCGACGATAACTACATCGGGATTTATCTTGATTATCTCGTCCACCGAGCCGCTGTGGTCGGGCTCTGTGTGGTTGAATACAACGTAGTCAATTTCCTTGGGGTCGCAGATCTCACGGATATTGTCCATCATAACGCCCCTGTAGCGGTTGTGGACCGTCTCAACAAGAGCAGTCTTGTCGCCCCTGATAAGGTAAGCGTTATAGGTAGTGCCGTAATCAGTCTTCATGATAATGTCGAAAACACGCAGGTTGGGATTTATTGCTCCGACGTAATAAATATTTTCTTTCAGTTTAAGCATAATGGTTTTCCTTCCTTTGCAAACATTTTAGCAAAGCACACGGCAGTCCCTTCAGTGAACTGCCGTATGTTTTTAAAGCTTTGTAAACTCGCTCTTTGCAAGACCGCATACGGGGCATACCCAATCATCGGGGATATCCTCCCACTTTGTGCCGGGAGCAATACCGCCGTCGGGATCGCCTGCCGCCTCGTCATAAACATAAGAGCATGGACATTCGTACTTTTCCATAATAAGATCCTCCTTTAAATTTAATTATACACTAATTTAGTATACAATGATTATACCATATATTACTTATTATGTCAATAGCTTTTACAAAAATACACGCACATAAATTTTTACGGAGTTACCCCGCATTCAAGCTGGCAGTCAAAAGGCTCTCTCTCGGCGTGCTCTCGGTTATAGACCTTTGCCTCGGTGCAGCCCATAGCCTTGTAAAAAGCCTGGGTCTCCACCGCGGAATGCGCCGAAATATAAAGCTTTTTCCCGCCGTGCTTTCCTGCCCATGACTTCGCCGCAAGGAAAAGCTTTTTCCCTATGCCATGCCCCCGCATATCCGCGGAAACATGGATACTTGACAAGTCAAGGTATTTTTCCTCACCGCCGAACAGTTCTGCTTCAACCGAAGCAAAGCCNTTCAGCTTTCCGCCGCNGAATGCGCCGTACACAAATCCGCCCGTCTCGGCAGTATTTTTCAGACATTTCACAAGGAAGCCGTAATCCTCCTCCGACCAGTCGTCGATAAACGGGTCGTCACGTATGACCCACTCCCCTTTTTCCTTTCGGTAACATTTTACGACCTCCTGACGGCGTATGAAATCGCGGAACAATTCCCTGCAAATTTCCTCCGCCGCAAGCTCTCGGTATTCCGTTNCNACCATTATCCCTTGTACTCCTTGTGCANNAGNTCGTTNTTCTTATCCCAAAGCTGNCGGGACAAGTCCACATAATACTTGTGCGGGTACTCAAAACGCTTTACCTCGTCCCAGATAGTTTCAAGCTGCGCCGCGCAGTATTCGCGGATATCCTCCGTTGAGGGTCGGTCGTAAATACACACGCCGTCCTCAAAAACAGGCTCCATAAGCCGCATTGCGCTGAAATGCTCCAGCGTCTTGCGCTTATATGTGTGTTCGGGGTCGAAAATTTCATAAGGCTTTGTGTCGTCNATNATTTCCCCGCGGCAGGTGAGAACGTCGGCAATAGCCATTCCCGTGGTNGTGTCGAAAAGCCGCCAAACCTCCTTGAAATCNGGNTTTGTTATCTTTGTNACNTTTTCNGAAAGCTTTATTTTCGGAACTATTTTTCCGTCCTTTTCAACGGCAACAAGCTTGTAAACGCCGCCGAAAACAGGCTCGGATTTGGAGGTTATCATTCTNTCGCCNACGCCGAAGCTGTCTATCTTTGCGCCCTGCACNAAAATGTCGCGGATAATATATTCGTCCAGCGAGTTGGAAGCAACTATTTTAACGTCGCTGAAGCCCTCGTCGTCCAGCATCTGCCGCGCCCTCTTGGAGAGGTAGGTTATATCGCCGCTGTCAATGCGTATTCCCGCGGGCTTCTCGCCCCTTGCNCGCATTTCCTTGAAAACCGTTATNGCGTTGGGNACGCCCGATTTAAGGACGTTGTATGTGTCCACCAAAAGGGTCGTGCCGTTTGGATAGCACTTTGCATAGGCGCGGAAAGCTTCAAGCTCGCTGTCAAACATCTGCACCCATGAGTGCGCCATAGTNCCGAGAGCAGTCGTACCCATTTCCTTGTCGGAAATTGTNCANGCNGTACCGCAGCAGCCTGCAATATAAGCCGCCCTTGCGCCNTANATNGCGCCGTCNCAGCCCTGCGCCCGACGCGAACCGAATTCCATAACGGGTCTGCCCTCNGCCGCGCGGACTATCCTGTTTGCNTTTGTNGCNATAAGGCTNTGNTGNTTTATGCAGATAAGCACCATTGTCTCCACNAACTGGGCTTGAATTGCGGGTCCGCGAACCGTAACNATNGGNTCTCCNGGGAAAATAGGCGTNCCCTCNGGNACAGCCCACACGTCGCAGCAGAATTTGAAATTTTTAAGGTACTCCAGAAACTTCTCGCCGAANATNCCTTTGCGGCGGAGGTACTCTATATCCTCCTCGTCGAAGCTAAGGTCGTTCATGTACTCTATCATCTGCTCCAAGCCGCACATTATGGCAAAGCCGCCCTCGTCGGGGACGTTCCTGAAAAACATATCNAAGTANGTTATCGTGTCCCCCATTCCGTTTTCAAGATAACCGTTAGCCATGGTAAGCTCGTAAAAATCCGTCAGCATGGTAAGATTACGGCTGTTCTTTTTCATTTTAACGTCCTCCTATCACAAAATTTCCGAAACAAATTTTATTCCGCTGTCCTTTAGNATTTTATACGCCGCAAGGCTCATAAAGCCCGCCTCGTGGTAAGGCGCGTCATAGGTCTCCACGCAGTTGAGGGGGATAATGATTTCCGACTGCAAATTTTTTTGAGTGAACCAAGTTTTAAGACTAAGGCAGAATTGCAGCACGCAAATNTCGGTNCAGTCCCCCGTTACNATAAACCTGCTCTTGCCGTTNGCTTCNAGNCAGTCTGTAAATTCTTTTTCNTGNAAACCGTTTGTGGAATTTTTTTCNATAAGCTTATAGCCGCCCTCGGTCTTTATCTCGTCAACGATNTCCGACTCGCTCGTACCCTTGATACAGTGGGGCGGGAAGCTTTCAAACTCCGCGCACTTTTCGCCGTGGCAGTCCGCAAACGCCGCAATGGGTATGTTCTTTTCCTTGCACTTTTTCATAAGGGAAACAATATTCGGTATAATGCTTTCAATTCTTTTTGAGGACATAGCNCCCTCGCGGATAAAACCGTTCACAGCGTCCACAATAACCATTGCAGTACCCTCCGCGGNTATCTCGGAAAAATTCATTGCTCCGAGACNGTTTATCTCCTCCGCAAGCTCTCCCGCCGCCTTTTTTGCGGTATCCACCGCTTCGTTTGAAAATTTCAACATTTTGATCGTTCCTTTCGTGAGAATAAGTTCTAAAATTTTATTGACAAGTAATGCTCCAGACGTTTGACTTCAAGCTCTGCAATAAAGTCAGCAAAAAAATTTAGTTCTCCCTCTGCCGCATATTTATCAAGACTTTCATAATAAGCTATCCTGTTGTCGGTACTGATATTTACAGGCAGAAAGCCGTTTTCCATGAGGCTGTAGTTCATTATCAGACGTGCCGTCCTGCCGTTGCCGTCGGGAAATGGGTGTATACGCACAAACTCGGCGTGTACCCATGCTGCAAGCTCAATTGGGTTCATATCCTCACGGTCAAGCATTTCGTAAAAATATTTTATCTGATTATACATCTCGTTGGGCGACGGCGGCGTGTGGCTTGCTCCTGTTATCGCTACATCACAGCTTCTGTATACCCCGCCTGTTATAATATTCTCCATTAAAATTGCGTGTATGTCCTTTACAAGCTTTTCGTCCAGCGCGGCACGTTCGGAAATTTTTTGCTTTGCATATCCGAACGCCTTGTTGTGATTTGCCACCTCGTAAATTTCACGAAGCATTTTCCCGCCCACGGAAATACCGTCCTCAATAACTGCTTTGGTCTCGATAAGAGTAAGAGTGTTTCCCTCCATAGCGGTGGAGTGGTGAGTATATTCTACATTAAAAGCCTGCTCAAAGCTTTCCAGAACGTCTGAGGAAATATTTTTGCTGTTAAGCTTTTCCGACAGAGACTTTATATATTCATAATTCAATTGATCTCCTCATTTCTGTTAATATATGTAAAGTAAATTGTATAAATTTACATAAATCATATTACTTATTATTATATTACAACCGGAAAAATATTTCAACAGAATTTTTTAAAATCATTGCAATTTACGATAAAATATTTTATAATATAGTATGAACCGACACATACATTTAAGGAGCATTAAAATGAAAAAGCTTTTAAATATTATCATATCGGCGGCGTTGGTCTTGGGAATGACCTCCTGCAAGGCGGACGAACAGCCACAAAACGCAAACGGGACTGTCGTTACAGAGGCTTCCTCGGTCTCCGAAACAACTGAAACAAGTCCCGCGGAAACAACTGCGGAGACAACGGCCACTGCCGCGGAAACCGAACCTGTTCCCGAATACAGCACCGTAAGCTTTGCCGCCGTGGGGGATAATCTTATCCATTCAAGCATTTACAAGCAGGCAAATGAACGGGCAGGGGGCGAGGGCTACGACTTTACCTATGCCTATGAAAATATCGTGAAAATTATACGCTCCGCCGACGTTGCCGTGATAAATCAGGAGACCTTGATCTGCAACGACGTGTTTGAACCCTCCACATACCCCATGTTCAACAGTCCCACGGCGCTGGGCGACCATATGCTTGATATCGGCTTTGATGTTTTCACAATCGCAAACAACCACACTCTCGACAAGGGAACTGACGGTCTTTCCGCCTGCCTTGACTACTGGGACAGCAAGGACGCTGTTGTCTGCGGAGCATACCGAAACGCCGAGGACAGGGACAATATCCGCACCGCCGAATTTGAGGGGATAACCTTTTCATTCCTTTCCTACACCGAGTCCCTGAACGGTCTGTATCTGCCTCAGGGTTCTCCGCTTATTATTGGCGACTCAAACGACGTTGATACAATGATTTCCGAAATAAAAAAGGCGAAAGAGATTTCCGACGTGTGCATTGTTGCTCTCCATTGGGGTGTTGAAAATTCCGACATTATCAGCGACTGGCAGCGTAATGTTGCAAAGCAGCTTTCGGAGGCAGGGGCGGACATCATTATCGGCAACCACCCTCACGTTCTCCGTGACATTGAAGAAATAGAGCGCGAGGACGGCACAATTACTCTCTGCGCGTATTCATTGGGGAACTTTATTTCCGCCCAAAGCGTGGGACAAAACCTTATCGGCGGCATACTGGAGTTTGACGTTTCCCTCCGTACAGACGAAAACGCCGCGGAAGCCGACAAGCCCATAATAGGCAATATCGAGCTTACACCCATAGTTACCCATTACGAGGGAAGCTACAAAAACGTGAGGATATACAAGCTGTCCGACTACACAAGAGACCTTGCGGAAAGCCACGGAGTAAACTCCATGAGCAGGTTCGGCTACGACTATATTTTTGACATTCTGAAAAAGAATATAAATGAAAAATACTGCGATACGGAAAAGTATTACAAAAAATAAGTTACAATTTGGTGTCAAAATCGAAAATCGCTTGCAATGACCGAATTTTTAATGTATAATAAAATTATACAACCTACAACGAAAGGAACAGCAATGCTTAAAACTGTTTTAAAAGTAATACTTCAGTATTTCAGAAAGCTTGACAAAACGCTTTTTATCGCGGTATGCGGCGTATCGGCGTTTTCCGTGCTGCTGATGTATTCCATTGTCCGGAACGGTATAACCTCCGAGAACCACTCAAATATGTATAAAATTCAGTTCGTGTGCCTTTGCATAGGAGCTTTTGCCGCGCTTGTGCTGTCTGCGCTTGATTATCATAAATTTACAAAGTTGTGGTTTTTGTACGCCCCCGCCGCAATAGGTCTGACCCTGCTGACGTTCACGTCTCTTGCCTACAGACCCGTGGACGGCGCGGACGACGTCGCGTGGATAGATCTGGGCTTTACCACATTCCAGCCCTCGGAAGTCCTGAAAATAGCCTTTATAATGACCTTTGCCCTGCACTTGTCTAAAGTTGGGGAAAAAATAAACAATATCGGCAACGTTGCTCTGCTGTGCATTCACGGCGCAGTCCCCACGCTTATAGTTGTAAAGCAAGGCGACGACGGTACGGCTCTGATATTTTTCTCCATGTTTTTGTGCATGATTTTTGCGGCAGGAATTTCATGGAAATACATTCTCCCCTGCGTGGTCGCCGCACCTATCGCAATTTGGGTCTTGTGGGACAAAATAATGCTCCCCCACCAGAAGCTGCGTTTCCTTGTGCTTTTTGAGGAAGAACCCATGTCCAACCCCGAATTTGCGGCGATAGCCTATCAGCAGTACTGGGGCAAGCTTGCTCTCGGCTCGGGACAGCTTTTCGGCAAGGGACTTTTTGCGGAGGAATACGTAAGCGTCCCCGAGGTTCAGAACGATTTTATTTTTACCTATGTGGGACAATGCTTCGGCTTTATCGGCTGTATCGCGCTGGTTGCCGCCCTTGCGTTTATCTGTCTGAAAATCCTTGTAAACAGCAGGATCGCCAAGGACGATCTGGGCAAATATATCTGCATAGGCGTGTTCTCCATGATGTTCATTCACTGTGTTTTAAACCTCGGCATGGTGCTTGGGGTAATGCCTGTTATCGGCGTGCCGCTTCCCTTTGTAAGTCAGGGCGGTTCAAGCATGGCGAGTATGTTTGTCTGCATTGGGCTTGTTATGAGTACCTATTCACATTCGGAGAAAAATTACAGGGTATTCTATGATGCAAATTAGCAGGCTGAGCCTGCACCCTTGTTCTACCCCAAAGAAAAATACGGTATACTTTTACTTTATCAAGCCCCTATCAAGGGGCGGGTAAAATATGTTTGAACATCAGACACTTTTGGAGGTCATATTTATGAAACGAAATGCTTTAGCAATAATCATATCTGTTGTTATTATAGCAAGTTCAATATCGGTATATGCCGAAACGCCATATTTGGATTCTTTGTGGGATTCATATCGCACTTATAAAGATAACACATATGATGTATACTGTGATGAAGGAGTAAGCGCATATACAGTCAGTGCAAACGGCACATGGCAAATTTTTAAAGGAGAAAGTAAAGATGAAACAATTCTGCGCTTTAGTCTCGGCAATCGGTACAGCGAATACAAAGTGAAAGTGCCCGACAGTATTACAGATAAAAAACACGGCAAATTATATATTAAAGCAATAGACAGAAGCTGTAGTTTTAAAGAATTTGATTTAAATCCCGAAAACAAATACATGAAGCTTGTGGATAACGTTGTTTTCAGCAAAGACGGCAAGATATTAATGTCATATGCACAAGAAGACGAAAGAACTGTTTATGAAATTCCGAACGGTACAAAAGTTATTTCCGAATTTGCTTTTTTATATTGTAATAATATTGAGGAGCTTATAATTCCGGACAGCGTAACGGAAATAGAACATGACGCTTTCTTTAATATGAGGTCGCTCAAAAAAGTCAACATTCCACCTTTAGTTGAGGAATTGGACAATACTTTTTGTGCATGTGATAATTTGAGTGAAGTATATATTCCGCCAAATTCAAATCTGAAAAAAATTGTACATACTGTTTTTAAAGACGCTGAATTTTGTGAACTTACACTTCCTTCATTTGAAATTGAGATCAGCAATATAGCGTTTGGATATAATGCGGAAAATGTAAAGCTGAAAAGTTATGTTAAGCCTATTGTTAAAACGAATTACTCGGTAGGTGAATATATACTTAGGTGGGACGAAATACCTAATGCGTCAAAGTATGAAATTTATCAAAAAAAGAGCGATGGCAGTTATAAATTACTAAAAGAAACACAGGATTTGTCCTTAAAAATAAACGGCATAAAGGCTGGAAAGACCTATACCTTTTCTGTGAAACCAATTGCCGAAATAAAAGCGACACCGTATGAACCGCGTCATGTAGGATTTGACGAAAAGCGTTTGCCCGAATATTACATAATTGAGGGAACTATGTCAGATGATGTGACGATTGTGGGCTGATAAAAAAATAATACAAAAGGAGAATTACATATGAAAAACATTGATGAAACACTTAAAAAGCTTTACGGAGAAAAGGCTCTGGACGCCCAGCGGGAGCGTTATCAAAAGGCGGAAAAAGCCTTTGAGGAGCTTTTCGGCGCGCAGGAAAACACCATGATCTTTTCCGCTTCGGGCAGAACGGAGGTCGGCGGAAACCACACCGACCACAACCGCGGAAAAGTCCTTGCGGCGGCGGTAAGCCTTGACGTTATCGCATTTGTTGTTCCAACGGCGGACGGCGTTATCACCGTTAAGTCGGAGGGCTTCCCGCAGGACGAGGTGGACGTTTCCGACCTGTCTGTGAAAGAGGCGGACAAGAACACCTCCGCCGCGCTGATACGGGGCGTTGCGGACGCTTTCAAGCGGGACGGGCTTTCTATCGGCGGCTTCAAGGCTTACACTACCTCGAACGTGCTTAAGGGAAGCGGAATTTCCTCCTCGGCGGCGTTTGAAGTCCTTATCGGAACAATCCTTTCCCACCTTTACAACGGCGGCTCGGTAAGTCCCGTTAAGATCGCCCAGTTTGCCCAGTACGCCGAAAACGCACATTTCGGCAAGCCCAGCGGACTTATGGATCA
>JAAVHM010000026.1 GCA_014799675.1 Ruminococcus sp.
CCTGTATGCGCCCGCAAAATAACAGAAATTTGTTCGGCGGGCGGATACAGGATCCGCCCCTACATAAACAAATTATAATTTACGATAAAAAATCAATCATATGTTGGGACAGAGCGATATTATTTAACAAAGTTGAGCTTTGAGGCGTGTCACTCCCGCTGTTAAATTATAACAAACATTTACTTTGCGAAAGCCCCCTCAAGGGGACGGGAGACCTAATTTCAAATTATTTAAAATAAATGTCGGTGTTGTAATCGTCCTTGCCGCATTCCTCACGCATTTTCATAAGCTCCCTGTCGCTTATTTTGAGATTCTTTTCGGCGCGCCTGCCCTGTATAAGAAAGGTCAGCAGGAGCAGGGATATCCCCGCCATTATCAGCAGGTCGCCCTTTTCCATTCCGATTTTTTCATGGAAAATGCACAGCAGGAGAGTCCCCGCGCAGAAGAGTATGCTGCACGACCTTAAAATTATGGGACGTCGTTCCCTTGGTGTGTAAAAATCTCTTTTATCGTTCATAAAAATCACCGATTTTTGCAGGGGCGGATTTCATATCCGTCCGTTTTATTATAAATTCTGCATGAAAGCTCTGCCAAGCAAAAAGAACAGGGGGATAACATACATTGCGTCGCCGACAATTGTTGCTGCAAGAAGAACAGTGCGGAGGTCTCTTTTTTTCACGTCTTTAAAGGTAAAAGCAGCGTTTATTAAGAACATACCCAGAAAAAATATTGAGCTTGAATTGAAGTCCGCATAAATACCGAACCATTTCATTACCAAAGCGCATATCAGCAGGATAAAATTCAGCCAAAGCAGTACTTTATTGATATTGCTTTGCTCTTTAAAGGTCAAAGGTTTTGAAAAAACATTTTTCATATAAAATCCCTCCTTTTCAGTTGACAGTTGATAGTTGAAAGTTGACAGTTAAAGCCGATCTTAAAAATAACTGTCAACTGTACACTGTCAACTTTCAACTGATTTATCAGTGCGTAATATTGTAAATAAATTCGCCTATGTCCGCGCCTACCGTTGTGCCGGCGTATGCGGAAAAAATTACACAAACCATAAATAAAACAATACCTGCGCCAATGAGTATACGTTTAGTTTTTTTATCCATACTGTTCATAGAAAATTCCTCCTTTTCAGCTGACAGTTGATAGTTGAAAGTTGACAGTTAAAGCCAATTTTAAAAATAACTGTCAACTATACACTGTCACCTGTACACTGTCAACTTTCAACTGTTTTGCCTTTGCGCTTCTTGTTCATGTTTTCAGCGGAGAACGACATTGTAAACAGCTTGTCGGTCGTAAACATCTTTACCGCAAGGAACATACATACCGCAAAAAATACTATCTGATACGCAAGCCCCGCCCAATATATAATCATATCACCATTCATAAGATTTGTCAAGGCTGTATAGGTGTGGGTGAACGGAATTGCATAAATAATTACCTTAAACACGGTTGACATTTCATTAACGTCCGTGAACATTGTAACGAAAAACGGTATCATTACCGCTATCATTATCGGCATTATAAGGGTCTGCACCGACTTAACGTCCGTAGCCATTGCGCCGAGGATAAGGGAGATCGCAAGACCTATTGCGATTGTAAAGAAAAGCTGGAGCGCAAACAGTACATAGCTTACCGGAGTAAGAGCAATTCCAAGCTCCGCCATTGCCTGACCGACGCCTGTTATGCCCTCGGCTGCCGCGGACATATCAACGCCCGGCATTTCGTTTGCGGCGGTGGAGATCTCGTTTACCGCGCTGCCCATCATTCCTATCATGTAGAAAGCAAATCCCACTATCATGAACAAAGCGTTCAGCAGGGCGGAAATTACCGCCGCCACCATTTTTGCGGACAGGACTGTCATTCTCGAAACGGGGGCGGACAAAAGGGTCTCTAAGGTTTTGTCAATTTTCTCCGTGGAAATTGCCGTCATTATCATTTGTGAAGCCATGAGCAGCAGGAAGAAGATCGCAAAGGGGGCTATCATTGACTGCATCATGGTTATCGCGCTCAAAGCAGAGGCGGAGACCTGCGCTGTCTTGCCGTTGTTTACTGTGTACTCAACGGTGTTCATGGGTTCTCTTATAAGAGCAATTTCCTCGGCTGTCAGACCGTAATTTTCGCTCATTATTTCGTTCATGCAGACGGTCTGTATCTCATTTATAACGTCAGCCCCCGAAAGGGTACTCATGGAGGAAGCAATGCCTGCGGTTGACATTGTGCTGACATATTTGATTGTTGCAGGTTCTTTTTTCTCTGTAATGCTGTCGCCGTATCCCTGCGGAATGATAACTGCGCTTTTGATGTCAAGCCTTTCAAGCTCCGCCGCGTAGTCGTCGCTTTCAAAGGTAACATAGTTTATGGACGTACCTTGGGACTCGTCTATCTTTTTCAGAACGTTTGCCGTGAAATCGCTGTCGTCCTGATTGCAGAGGGTGATCGTGGAGGTGTCAAAGCTTTCCTCCATTGCCGTACCCATTATCTGTCCCATGACAATAAGAAGAACCATTGTGAAAACCATGCTGATAATAGCCTGCTTTGTAATAAGCTCTCTTAATTCTTTTTTCAGCAAATTACCGAACTTCATTGTTCTTCACCACCCTTTCAAAAACTTCTTCAAGGTTAGCGGCGCTGTACCGTTCCTTAAGCTCGTCTATCGCGCCCACGACCATAAGCTTGCCGCCTGTCATAATTCCCACACGGTCGGAAACATACTCGATTTCAAGCATATTGTGGGAGGAAAGCAGGAACGCCATGTTCTGCTCCTTGGCGAGGGTTTTTATCATCTTTCTTATTTCAAGAGCGTTTATAACGTCAAGACCCGAGGTAGCTTCGTCCATGATAGCAAGCTTAGGCTCGGTCATTACCGCCCTTGCAAGGAGAAGCTTCCTTATCATACCGCGGGAGTAGCCGCCTATCTTGTCGGAAAGCCTGTCGCCAAGTCCGCAGATAGCCTTGCCGCGCTCAACGAATTTGTCAAGGGTCTCCTTGTCCTTTGCGAAAAGGGACGCCATAAATTCAAGGTAATTTATGCCCGTCATTGTCTTGTACGCGCCGGCTTCGTCGGGGAGGTATGTTATGTTCTCCCGAACCTTGTCGGGTTCTTTAACAATGCTGTGTCCCGCAACAAGAGCGTCTCCCTCCGTTGCCTGTATGAGTGTGGAGATCATACGTATCGTTGTGGTTTTTCCCGCGCCGTTAGGTCCGATAAGAGCGAATATCTCTCCCTCGTTTACGGTAAAGCTTACCTTGTCGGCGGCAAAATTTTCCCTTTTTGGGTACTTCTTTGAAAGCCCCTGAACTTCAAGAACCGCTGCCATAAAAATTTCTTCCTTTCATTTCATTCTATTATTGTATTAAGTAACTAACACAATAATACTATATATTCTGCCTTTTGTCAATTGGCAATAATGCACAAAGTTTTAGTATTTCTTTTCATAATACAGTTTAAGTATAAGCCTGACAAGGAACATTACCAAAAGAAGTCCCGCAAGGACAAAGGTCACCAATTTTGAAATGTATGAGAAAATCATCATTGCAATGCAAATAATAAATACTAATGCCGTAAAGCTTCCGCCCGAAACTTTCTCCCGTATCAGAACATTCCGTTCATCGCTGTACTGTCTGTAAAGCTCTTCAAGCTTTTCGGGTTTTTTCTTTAATTCAAAAAACAGTATCATATTTATTGCAGCGTAAATAAGCACTGCGCCCGATACGCAGAGACTGAACAATACGCCGAATTTTCCTGTGCCGTTTAAATTTCCATTCAAAAGGAAACGCGCAAGGTTGCTTAAAACTATCGAGATAAAAAGACTTACACTGCATTTTAAGTGATAATTAAATCTGAAACGTTCCTGCGGAGAGGGGTTATAGTCGGGTTTTGTGGGGTCGTTTTGATATTTCATATTGTTCCCTCCTTAATACTTTTTTTCATAGTAAAATTTGCAGCAAACATTTACCAGAAGCATTGCTATAATAACGCACATAAAGGCTATGCAGATACCCTGCGAGAAAAATGAGGACACGATTACTCCCGCGCAGAGCATATAAATTGATATCATATAGCTTGCCCCCGAGGTTTTCTCACGTATCATAATGTTGCGCTCGTCCTTTGATTTTATGTACGCCGCTTCAAGCTTTGTTTCGTCCTGTATCATAAGCATATAGCGAAACCATTGCACCAAAGCATAAACAAACAGTGCGATTGAAAGATATGTGCTTAAATTTGAAGCAAACTCGCTTACTTTCTCCTTGCAGAATATATTCATTGCAAAGTAAAGGATTTCGTTCAAAGCGGCAGCCCAGACAGTCATTGTCATTTTGGCTTGGAGTTCTTTTTTGAAATTTTCCATAAAATTTCCCTCCTTAAAATTTTCTGCGGTAATAAAATCTGAAACCCGCTTTTACAAACACCACTGTCAGCATGACTGCAATAAGCGTGTAAAATACCGTGTCGGAATAAAACGAAGCCACCATTGCGGAAAGCACAATAATACAGAGTATCGCCTTGAATGAAGAGCTGTCAGACTTTTCACAGATAAGCTTTTCACGCTCGTCTGTTACGGAAATATAGAGCCTTTTAAGCTTTTCGTCACTTTTTAACGCCGCCGAATATCTTGCAATATTAACTGCCATAAAAGCTATTTCACCAACACAAAATCCTCTTCCGAAATTTGAGGAATTGTTTTCGCCGCCTCTTATTTCCACAACGTTAAAAAAGACCCACAGCACAATAGACGCAATAAGTACCGCTATATAAATAATAAGAGTTTTCTTAGCTTGTTTTCTGATATTTTCCATTACCTTTCCCTCCTGCCCGCAAAGGGATTTTCCTTTTTGACCATGCAAAATGTTATCCACGCTACCCAAAGGCTTGTGGACATACCCTGTACAAAATTCAGCGCGTTATCTGCGGCTTGGGACATTTCAAAGTCACCGTGCTCAATAAACATTGCTCCGCACCATACTAAAAGTATCGCCTGCATTGCAATTTTAAAACCTCTTTTTTGATAATTTTTCTGTACGAAACATTTAGCTTTATTCATTATTATCTACCTCCGAAAAATCAAAAATTTCCTCAATAGTCATTCCGAAATATTTTGCTATCTTGTACGCAAGCACAAGGGAAGCCGTGTACTTTTCACATTCCAGCGAGGTTATGGTCTGCCTTGTTACCCCTACAGCATTGGCAAGCTCCTCCTGAGAAATTCGGCGTTCCTTGCGAAGCTCCTGTATTCTTGTTTTCAATGTACACCTCCGAATATTTTGTAAAGTCAACTTTGCATTTTTAGTATAGCACGCTTTGCATAAAATGTCAAGCAGACTTTGCAAAATATATTTGTAAACAATTTATGAATTGATGTAACGCCTTTGTAGGGGCGCATCCTGTATGCGCCCGCAAAATAACTGAAATTTGTGCGGCGGGCGGATACAGGATCCGCCCCTACAGAAATTTTGTCAAATACATCATTTGCCTAAAAAAAGAAAGCAGGTCATTACTAAAAATAGCAATGACCTAGAAGAAGTATATATCATGCACCGAAGTAGGTGTTGATACCTAATAAATATAAAGTAATGTTGTAACATTAGAACATTACTTCAACCAATACAAAAAGAATTAAATATCAGTTGTATTGTAACATGCTTTGAGTAAAATGTCAAGCTTGTTTTGCAAAATGTATTTGTAAACAATTTATAAACGGATTAAAGTTTTTCACCCGCCCCTTGATAGGGGCATGACAAAGTAAAGTGTTGTAACATTTAACCGCGGGGTAGAACAACGCCGCACGCGCAGTGCAGGAATTATACAATTTTAAACGTTTTCGCACAAAAATATTCTTTGAAACGCAGCGCTTTTATGGAATATTCATAAAATGTTATAAAAAAACGACTATTAAAATTGTGCGGCTTCGTGTTATAATAATGGCAAAATAGGCTGAAAACAAGCGGCTTGAAAAATTTATGCCGATTATCAGCAAACTATCTTACTATTGCTATTAATTTACAGAAAGGGGAACAGATATGGACAGACGGCTTAATATAGGACTTTTGATCAGTCACCTTGAGGACGACTTCGCTTCTGCGGTGTGCCGCGGGGCTATCATAGGCGCAAAGGAAATCGACGCTAACTTGTTCATTATCCCCGGAAGATACATAGAAGGGCATTATGCTGATAAAAAACGAACCGAATACGAGTATCAGTACAATACATTGTTTTCATATGCTTTCCCCGAGGATATAGACGTTATACTTATTCTGATAGGCACTATAGGAAACTCCCTTTCCGAGGAGAGAAAGCTTGAATTTTTGAAGAGATTTGAGGGTATCCCCGTTATCACTCTTGCCTGCGAGCTGGAGGGGTATCCCTCGGTGTACTTTGACAACAAAAGCGGTCTGAAGGACTGCATTGAACACATTATAACAGAGCACAACCGCAAAAGGATAGGCTTTGTAAGCGGTCCGAAAACAAACGACGACGCAAACGAGCGTCTGGGCGTTTACCGTGAAGTCCTCGAAAAGCACAATATACCCGTTGTTGAGGACAGGATAGCTTACGGAAGATTTTCTCCCTACAGTCAGGAGGTCGTAAGAGAGCTTCTTGACCGCTGTCCCGACCTGGAGGCAATAATTTTTGCCAACGACGCTATGATAGTGGGCGCATACGAGGTCTTTCAGGAGCGCGGCATTGAAGTCGGCAAGGATATTTTGGTCACGGGCTTTGACGACTCTCCCGTTGCGGCTACTCTCACTCCTCCCCTTACCACAGTTAATGCGGATGCCGCCGAGCTTGGCTACGACGCCGTTCTGGAATGCCTTAAATTAATTGACGGACTTCCTCTTGAAAGCAGGATAGTTCTTTCCTCAATGGTCAAGAGAAAATCCTGCGGGTGCAAGTCGGATATCAGCGACAAGGGTACGTACGACGACCCGTTCGTGTTCAACCATAACTGGTGCAAAACTGACGCCCAGACCATTGCCGCAATCACAAAATATCTTTTTGACAATTATAAAACAAGCAGCAGCATAACAGAGATAAAGTCCTCCTTTATCGAATATTTCAGGAACGTTTTCAAAAAGCTCCAATCGGACGACAAGGGCGGAATAACCCTTACCGACGAGGCAAAAGAGTACATTCCCTCGGGCTTTGAGGAGCTTCTCGAAATGGATAAGGTCATGAAATACGTTGACCATAACAAGCTATGCAACATAGTGTCCTACTTGAATCAGCGCTTTGCGGCGGGAATTGGCAATAACAGTGACAAAAGGGCTCTTACCTCGATTTTTGTCGGAATGTATCAGATAATCATGCGGGCTGTTGTAAAGCACAGCGGCAACCGTATAGACGATCTGGAATTCCTTACATGGCAGTCGAACTCTATCACAAAGGATATGCTTCTTTTCGACAGCTATGACGACGAGGGGTACGGCTCTGTTTCTGACAAGCTTCTGCGGCTCAATATGGCAAGCAGTTATTTGTATGTTTTCCCCGATACCGTTACTCTTAAAAGCAACGAGGAATGGATACCTCCATCAAGGGTTCTGTTAAAGTCCTACCACAACAAGGACGTTATGGAGGTCATTCCCGCGGAGGAGCAGGAAATTTCGGTGAGAAACCTTTTCAACCACAAATATATCCCCACCGACAGGCGTGTGACAATGGTTCTGTCCACGATATTTTTGAACGCAGACCATTACGGACTTTTCCTCTGCGAATTGGAATATGATTATTTCTACTACATAAGCTCACTGACGGCTCAGCTTTGCGCGGCAATGAAAATACTGCGGCTTATTCAGGACAAGGAGGCCATTCGTCTGGAGCTGGAAGAGACCCTTATGCAGATAAAGGAGAAGAATTTGCAGCTTGACGCAATTTCAAAAATTGACGAGCTTACAGGCGTTTACAACCGCCGAGGATTTTTCGCGCAGGCAAGCAGTACTATTTATTCCCCCGTCCGTGAGGGCAAAAGGGCGCTTATCATTTTTGCCGACCTTGACAGCCTGAAAATTATCAACGACCAGTTCAGCCACGAGGACGGCGACTTTGCAATAAAGAGCGCGGCGAGAATTCTTTCCGACTCGTTCAGAAGCTCCGACATTATCGGACGTATAGGCGGCGACGAGTTTGCGGCTCTTGCAATGGTTGACAACAGCGGCGGCGAGGACGTTTCAACTATCGTCCGTTCGAGGATAACCGCGGCTACGGACAGCTTCAACAAGACCCATGACAAGCCTTATGTTATCCACATGAGCGTGGGCGTTTACCCCTTTGAATGCGGCACGGACGTGGAGCTTTCAAAAATTCTTGCACAGGCGGACACGGTTCTTTACGAGCAGAAAAAGAAGAAAAAATCCATTCTCCGCAAGGATCTGGAACAGCAATAATTGAAAAATGCCGTTTGGTAAATTACCGAACGGCATTTTAAAATTTAATACAAACAAATTTTGTAGGGGCGGGGTTTCCCCGCCCAATTTTGCGGAACAGCGGGACGGGAAACCCGTCCCCTACAAAAAGCCGCCCTCAACAGGACGGCTTACTTTTGCTGTAAAAAAATATTCGCTTAGAGCTTGGTAGCGTTGAGCTTCTTAGCAAGCTGGGACTTCTTTCTTGCAGCCGCATTCTTGTGAATGATATTCTTAGCGGCAGCCTGATCGACCTTCTTGATAGCAAGACGGATAGCAGCCTCGCTGTCCTGTGACTTTGCCGCGCAGGCAGCGTCAGCCTTTTTGAGAACAGTCTTAAGGTTGGACTTTACAGCCTTGTTCTGCATAGTCTTGGTGTTGATCACCTTTACTCTTTTCTTTGCGGATTTAATGTTAGGCATAATAACTCTCCTTATAAATCTTTTTTACGTTAATATATTATCAGCAAGGCAGAACCCGACACGGGCGGTTCTGCCGCATACGGACGCAATGACCCCGTCCGTGTTCATGCTCCGCATCGGATTGACAGTACGGCTGCCCTAACCAAAGCCTCACATGAAAAAGCCTAAATATAATATTACCATTTTTTCGTACTTTTTTCAATAGGCAACTTAAAAAAATGCAGAAAATTTTTCAGCAAAAATTTGCCTATTTTGCACAAAGCGGGGAACGCCCCGCGGCGGTGTTCTACCCCAAAGCATGATATTACGACACTTTATTTTGTCAAGCCCCTATCAAGGGGCGGGGGAGATATTGCGGCTTTTTGTATGGGAATGCGGACATATCGGCAATTTCCCCGCCCCTTGATAGGGGCTTGATCAAGGCAAGTGTTTTTGTATTTAACTTTGGGGTAGAACACCGCTGCACGCGCAGTGCCGCACGCACAGCGCTGTTATGCAAGTTGTACAAAAATATCAAAGAGTTTACCGACAGGTTTAACAAAGTTGTGCAGATTGTTCAAAAACACTTTGACAAATCTGCATTTTGTGGTACAATATAAAGTAGGTAAAATTTCTGTAATACCGGTATCAAATCAAAAAGCTTAAAAAAATCAGGTAAAAACAGGAAAGACTTCCGCTGTTTGCGCGGCTTTGGTTGCTTTTTTGATTTGAGCTCGGGATAAGGAATGCTGTTTGTTTTTCGGCATACACCTTGAAAGGAGTTTCTTATGTCAAAAATTATTGCTATTACTTCCGGTAAGGGAGGCACAGGTAAATCCTCTATCTGCTCGGAGCTTGGCTTTGCCCTCGCAAAGCAGGGTCACAGAACTCTTATAATCGAGCTGGATTTCGGACTTCGCTGCCTCGACATTATGCTCGGCGTTAAGGATGATATCAAATATGATTTAGGTTCGGTCCTCAATGGGGAATGTGATATTTACAAGGCTACAACTCAGGTCAAGTTGGCAAGCAACCTCAGCATTGTCTGCGCCCCCGAAGACCCGTTTGCAAAGATTGACGCGGAGACTATTTCAAATATCTGCAACGAAATGAGAAAATATTACGAATACATAATAGTTGACACCTCCGCGGGTACTAACGAGAGCGTTTTTGACGTTGTGGAACAGTCCGACCTTATTCTGATAAATACGACCCCCGACCCTATATGCGTCCGCGACGCAAGGCTTATGTCCGACGAGTTCTACAAGAGGGGCAATAAGAAGCAGCGCCTTATCATCAACAAGGTAGACCCCGATATTTTCAAGGCTGATATTATTGTCGATCTGGACAATATCATCGACACAATAGGCGTTCAGCTTATCGGCGTTATCCCCAGCGATAACGAGGTGGTAATTTCCACGGGAAAGGGTATCCCGCTTCCCTCCACGTCCCTTGCGTTCAGAGCCTTTGACGCTATTTCCAAGAGAATCAAGGGCGAGGATATTCCCCTTAGCTTTAAGGTACTTCTGCAATAAAAATAAGAATTTCCGGCAAAAAATTTCTTGCCTCTTGCCTCTTGCTTCTTTTTCACGCAGTACGGGGTGATTGTGCAGCTTATTCTGATAGGAGAGGATTGAGAAAAATGAACATAGCTATAATTGCACACGATTCAAAAAAGGAACTTTTGGTGCAGTTCTGCATTGCGTACTGCGGCATTTTGTCACGGCATAATCTTTGCGCCACAGGTACTACAGGAAAAATGGTCGCTCAGGCGACGGGACTTAACATTCAGCGGTATCTTAGCGGCTCACAGGGCGGAGCGCAGCAGATAAGCGCAAGAATTTCCTGCAATGAAATAGACCTGCTCCTGTTTTTCAGAGACCCTCTCACGCCGAAAGCACATGAGCCGAATGAAAGCGACCTGCTCAGGCTTTGCGACGTTCACAATATTCCCGTGGGTACTAACATAGCCACGGCGGAAGCGCTTATACACGCTCTTGAGCGCGGCGACCTTGACTGGCGTCAGATCGTTAATCCCGCTTGAATTAATTAATAATTAACAATTAATAATTAATAATTAAATTTTAGAAATTTCGGAACATTATTATAAAAGCAAATCTATTGACAAAAAATTTTGTAGTAATATTATTCCATAAGCTTTTAAAGGCTTTGACCGGGAGAGTAACAATTTTTTCGCTCCAAAGAGAGGACGTATGCAGAGTAAATCTGCTTGCTGAAAGCGTCTGTGCGGGAATTTTGCCAAGGACACCCGTGAGCTGCCGTCTGACAAAGGACGGACGTTCCCCGCGTTAAGGGATAATGAGGTTCGCAAAAGCTTAAGCTTTTACGGATAAATTTGGGTGGTATCACGGTTATTCGCCGTCCCTTTTAGAGGATAGAACTTAGAGGATAGAGGTTAGAAAATCTGTTATCGTAGGTTCGCTTCTTATGGGGCGGTTTTTGTTTTTTCAGTACAATAAAAAGGAGAATTATCATGAAAAAATTTTTTGCGGTTATTTTTGCGGCAATTTTTATAGCTGTACTGTTCCCGTTGTATGCAAGTGCGGAGGAAATCAAAGCTCCCACGGTGCAGTATAAAATTTTAAATCATGATAAGGCATCTTTGAAGTGGAGCAAGGTCGAGGGGGCGGAAAGCTATTATATTTACAAGCGCGATGACAAAACTGGAAAATACATCAAAAAGTTTGAAGTGAGATCAAATAAGGTCACTTTGAAAAATCTTTCTCCCGATACGGAATATTCATACTCGGTTGTTGCTGTTAAAGGCGGAGAGAAAAGCAAGTCCTCAAACAAGGTCACTTTTACAACACCGAGTGAGTGGTATTATTCCTGTGACAGGACAGATTGGGAAAATGGATATCAAGGATACAGAGAGCATTACGACGGAAGCGGCAGAGAGCAAAATGATATGGGTGTTAATATATTATGGTATAACAAACAGCTATACCATGACGGTTGGATATATTATATCGATGTATACGATGAGGAGAGGCGGTATGCGGACGATTATTTTAGCAACACGTTATACAAGGTTAAGAATGACGGAACAGGAAATAAATTTCTATATTCTTTTTCGGATCAGGATATTGAAAAAATTTACGTGTCTGATAATGATGTTTTTCTGCTTTCACACGGCAAAACAGACTATGATATAAATGATTACGATGGCTTGTCGGTATATGAGTGCGGCTTGTATAAGATATCGTTAGACGGAAAAGAACATGACAAGCTGTATTTTATGACCGATCCCAAATACTTTCATATCACAAATTACATTGTTGATTTTACGGTTACGGCGGACGGAATATACTATGTTGAGTACAGCGAAAAAGAAGGTGTGTTTACAGATAAAGGAACTGTTGAGAAATCTGATTACTGCTGTAAGCTTTATAAAATGAATACTGACGGAACGGACGTAAAATTTATTGCAACGCTTGACGATTACGGTACGCAGGGCAGATTATCGGAAAATTCATTGTATTTCCAAAACGATTGCATTTACTATACAACCGAGAGCGACGGTTTCTGTGAGATAAGAAAATTATCTTTAGATACAAATAAAATTGAACAGGTATTTCATTGCGATACTAAAATGTTTGATGCGCGTTCGGAATTTATAACAGAATTTATTAACGGATATTTTTACATTGAAGCAAGCAATTTTAATTATGACACACACGAATATGAGTATAAATATTACCGCATTAAAGCGGACGGCACGGGCTTGAAAAAGCAGGACAAGCCATTTGAGTGGAAATACTGAAATTTACCATTATGAATATAAAAGGAGAATGAAAATGGCTATAATTACAAACAGACCAAAAGGAACGCAGGACGTTGTCCCGGCGGAGGCCTACAAGTGGCAGACCGTTGAGAGGTGCGCCGCGGAAACGGCGGAGTGTTACGGCTTCAGGGAAATTCGTTTCCCCACCTTTGAGAACACCGCGCTTTTCAAGAGAAGCGTGGGGGACACCACCGATGTGGTGCAGAAAGAAATGTACAGCGTGACGGCGAAAAGTCCCGCCAACGGAAAAGACCCCGATGATTTTACACTGCGTCCCGAGGGAACGGCTGGGGCGGCAAGGGCGGCTATTGAAAACGGCTTGCTGAACGACGCTTTGCCGCAAAAGGTGTATTATATAATTTCCTGCTTCCGTCACGAGAAGCCCCAGGCGGGACGTCTCAGGGAATTCCACCAGTTCGGCGCGGAGATGTACGGCAGCGGGGACGCTTCCGCTGACGCTGAAATGATCGCCCTTGCAAAGTCCCTGCTTGACCGTTTGGGACTTGACAATGTGGAGCTGTTCATAAATTCCATAGGCTGTCCCACCTGCCGCGCGGAATATCACAAGGCTCTGAAAGAATATTTCGAGGGCAGAAAGGACGAGCTTTGCCCCACCTGTCTTGACCGTTTGGAGAGAAACCCAATGCGTATTCTTGACTGCAAAAGTCCCATTTGTCAGGGCATTGCAAAGGACGCTCCCGTTATTCTGGATTTTCTTTGCGAGGAATGTTCAGAACACTTTGAGAAGCTGAAAAGCAATCTTTCCGCTATGGGTATCGAGTTCAGCATTAACCCGAAAATCGTCCGCGGACTTGATTACTACACAAAGACCGTGTTTGAGTTTATCACCAACGACATCGGCGCGCAGGGTACTGTCTGCGGCGGCGGACGTTACGACGGTCTTATCGAACAGCTTGGGGGAAATCCAACTCCCGCGCTGGGCTTTGCAATGGGTCTGGAACGGCTTATCATGACTATGGAGAACAAGGGCGCAGAGTTCGTCCCTGCCAAAAAGTGCGACCTTTATATTGCGGCAATGGGGGACAAGGCGAGGGAAAAATCCGTTGTTATGGCGAAGCAGCTCCGCGACGAGGGCTACCGTGCCGAGTTCGACACAATGAACCGCGGTATCAAGCCGCAGATGAAGTACGCCAACAAAATTGGTGCGGCGTTTGTTATTGTTCTCGGAGACAACGAGCTTGAAAGCGGTATTGTCAAGCTGAAAAATATGTCAAGCGGCGAACAGGTGGACGTTGCTCTGGACGATAAGTTTATTGATAATTTTTCTAATATTTTTGTGGCGGAGATGCTGAATACAGTTGACATTTGACAGTTGAAAGCTGATAGTTTTTGTTTGGAGGGACATAAAATGGACAAACAGGAAAAAATAATGAAAGCAATAGGTGTGATAATCTGGACTGCCATTATACTGACGGCTGTTGGATTTGTCGCATATCATATCCTGATTTATTTTGCTGTGAAAGACAGCCTTGAAAAATCGAAGCAAGAAAATCTTGAAGCATTTAACACCATCTATAAATATGTGCTTGAAAACAAGGATATATATGAAGAATTTTCCGAATATCAGCTTTCCCTGCTTGACGAGAACAATACCATGTTTGAAATTGAGCGCGAGGGCGATATGCAGGAAATGCGTGACGTTGTTTTCAAATATTTCGGAACTGCCTATGCGGGAAAAAACGGTTACGGAGAACTCACTGTCAATTACAATCATGATATGAACCACCCATATTATATAACTTGTTATTATTATAAGGACGGCGTAAACAGGTCGCCTTACGGAAATGAAACAGAAAAAGTAATCGGTGAAAACATTTATATTTGTTTATGGAACACCGGTACGATTTAATTTTACAATATTTTAATCTTATGAAAGGAAGTTTTAAAAATGGATACCATGAAAGGATTAAAAAGAACACATTACTGCGGAATTTTTTCAAATATTTTTGTTGCGGAAATGTTTGACGGCATGGATATTTGACGGGGTGATGTTGTGACGAAAAAGGAGAAAAAGAGGATAAAGACAATTATTCTTCGGTCGTGCGTAATTGGGTTTTTTGTGATTTTTTTGGCAGTCTGCATTATCGGCTGGCACGGGTCACTGCAAATAAAAAGCTGGCATATTTTCACAAACAGCCGCATAGAAAAGCTTGAGGAAATTTATAATGCAGAATTTCCCGAAAATATGAAATTTTCCCATTACAATGCAGTTTGGGAATTCATGCCTATATTTGACACGCTTTCAATAGATCATACCCTTTATATTAAAGGCGTTGCCGACCCGGAAAAGTTTTGCCTTGAAAANTTTAGCGAGGCTACAGAAATTATGTATATGGCAGATTTAAAAAATTCAAGGATATTGAAAAATGATTGCTATTCGGAAGAGTACGGCAAAACGATTGCAAATAATTCTGATAAAAATGAAAAATGGAGCATAGGCGAACGTCATGTGGATTTTTTCTGTCATGCCTATTGCAGCGAGCCGAAAATAAATTGTAAAATATATGATATATATTTTTCAGCAAATGACAACGGCGGGTATGACGTTAAAATNTTTANGGAAGAAATAAAATAATTTTTCTGCAAAGGAGTTTTAAAAAATGGATACCATGAAAGGATTAAAAAGAACACATTACTGCGGAGAGGTTCTCACCGCGGGGGAGACCGTNACNGTNGGCGGATATGTTGACACCGTCCGCGACAAGGGAGGAATTATTTTTATCGTCCTCCGNGACAGGACGGGCGTTGTACAGCTTACGTTCAACGAGACTACCGACAAGGNGGTTTTTGAGAAAGCNTCNTCCTGCCACTCGGAGTACGTTGTTATGGCNAAGGGCGAGGTGCGTCCCCGTGAGAGCGTNAACGACAANATACCCACGGGTCACGTTGAGATNTTTGTGGACGACCTGCGTATTCTTGCAAAGGCGCAGACGCCTCCCTTTGAAATTGTTGACAACACCAACACCAACGAGGAGCTTCGTNTGAAATACCGCTACCTNGACCTGCGCCGCAAGCCCTTGCAGGACAANATTATCATGCGNAGCAAAATCGCAAAGACCGCCCGTGATTATTTCTACGAGAACGGCTTTATTGAAATNGAAACGCCTATGATGATAAAGTCCACACCCGAGGGNGCGAGGGANTATCTTGTTCCGTCAAGAGTTCATCAGGGNAAATTTTACGCNCTGCCCCAGTCTCCNCANATNTACAAGCAGCTTCTTATGGTGTCGGGNTTTGACCGCTATATCCAGCTTGCAAGGTGCTTCCGTGACGAGGACCTGCGNGCGGACAGACAGCCCGAATTTACACAGATAGATTTGGAAATGTCNTTTGTTGATGTNNAGGACATNATGGAAATGGGCGAGGGNTTTATCAAGAGNCTTTTNAATGACGTGCTTNATGTTGAAATNCCCACNCCNNTGCCGAGNNTNACNTANACNGAAGCTATGAACCGNTTCGGNTCGGACAAGCCNGACACACGCTTCGGAATGGANATTACNGATATTTCGGAAATCGTCAAGGNCTGCGGCTTCGGCGTNTTTACTTCCGCGATTGAAGCGGGCGGCTCGGTACGTGCAATTACCGCAAAAAACGCGGCGGGAACTCTNACAAGAAAAGAAATCGACAAGCTTACCGAATACGTCCGNGGTATCGGCGCAAAGGGACTTGCCTATGTCCGCTGGGTCGAGGANGCTCCNAACTGCTCNTTNGNAAANTTTATGGGCGAGGGCGAATTGGATAAAATTCTNTCNNNNGTNGGNGCGGAAAAGGGAGACGTTGTGCTTATCGTTGCGGACAAAAANANNGTNACNNTGCCGACCTTGGGCGCGCTNCGTCTTAANGTNGCAAAACAGCTTGATATTATTCCTGCGGAAAAATTCAATTTCCTGTGGATAACGGAGTTCCCGTTCTTTGAGTACAACGAGGAAACAAACCACTGGGACGCAATGCACCANCCCTTTACAATGCCTATGGACGAGTGCTTGCAGTANCTTGACACNNNNCCNGAAAAGGTTTTTGCAAAGGCNTATGACCTTGTTCTCAACGGCACGGAATTGTCAAGCGGTTCTATNCGTATCAACGANTATGAACTCCANCAGAAAATGTTCAAGGCTTTGGGACTTACCGACGAGGAGATAGAAGCNAAATTCGGNTTTTTGGTTGAAGCCTACAAGTACGGCGCGGCTCCCCACGGCGGCATGGGAATCGGTCTCGACCGTCTTGCAATGATAATGTGCGGCGCGGACAGNCTGCGGGACGTTACNGCGTTCCCCAAGGTGCAGAACGCTTCCGAGCTTATGTCGGCTTGCCCGTCGGTTGTTGACAAGGACAGTCTGGACGTGCTTGGCATAGTGGCAGTTGACAGTGAATAGTTGACAGTTGACAGTTAAAAACAGCACATAAAAACCCTTTGCGGAGCGTATCTGCAAAGGGTTTTTTATTATATGATGTCTGTTTTAGTATTCATAGGGTTCAATATCTTTTATGCCGCCTCCGCCCTTTACGGTAAATTCCGAGTCGTCATAAAATTTTCTCGCATAGCTTACCGCNTGNGGCTTTGTCCTGAATTTTTTNGCAAGGGAAAAGCACCCCACCGTCCAGTCGGNGCGNTANACNAAATTGCCGTCCTTNAGNTTTATGTAATAAAAATTATACTTGTCCATAAAAATCCTCCGNTNACAGCACTTGGTCGTCAAGNGTGAGATTGTANGANGTCAGGAANTCTTTNACAAATTCCTCCGCNTCGGGCAANTTCATTTCGTGGACGGCTTTCAGCGTGCTTTTCTCCGCNTTGGCAAAATCGCCGTTGCCCATTTGNCGTTCCTCCAGACANTTTATCAAAGCGGAAAGCTTGTCCGCCGCCTTGACNAGCTGCCAAAGCTCTTTTTCCTCCTCGGTCTTTCCGAACAGGGGAGCGTAATATTCCCGCAAGTCNTCGGGCAGGAAGCCCAGCAGTCTTTTCTCCGCAAACTTTTCCACCTTGTCGTACTGCTCCCTTATTTCCGAGTTGTAATATTTTATGGGCGTGGGCATATCTCCCGTGATAATTTCCGTAACGTCGTGATACATTGCAAGCAAAGCGACGCGCTCGGGGTCAACGTTTCCGCCGAACCGCACGTTCCGATACAGCGCAAGGACGTGAGCGATAAACGCCGTTTCAAGGCTGTGCTCGCTGATGTTTTCGGGGAGAGTGTTTCTCATAAGTCCCCAGCGGTTTATGTATTTCATTCTTGAAATAATGGCAAAGAATTTGTTTTCCATATAAAAATTTCTCCTAATAAATATTTTATAAGATGCCAAAATCTATTCCCAAACTTTTTGCAAAATCTTCTATTGTCATAACATCGTCATCATTATCTTCCTCGGCACGCCTAATAATTTCCATGTCCCACTCGTCAGGCTCAACCTCCGGAAATTTTGGGAAAGAGTATTCTCCTGTACTCATAAAATCTCCTCCCAAATTATTTGTTTTTCAGCCGCGGCATTAGCCCAAGCCTCCTTTTCTTTTGAGATCAAATTTTGGTCTGCATGATCGGCAAGCGCACCCTTTAACGTACCCGCTTTTGGTCTATGTTCATCGGATTTTTCATTATTGCCAGAGAAAAGCAGAATAAAGCCCTCAAGCTGTTTTTCGGTAAGCGTTTCAAATATGCTGTACGCCAATTCCTTTGTACTCATAAAATCTCCTCCAATAAAAAAATTCTTGCCTCTAATTGCCCACTTCAATACTTATCTCATTAAACACTTTCAGCAGATCGTCAACATTTGCATTTTTCTTTTCCACGCCCTTTATGTCCATAACGCACCTGCCCTCGTGCATCATCACAAGCCTTGTGCCGTACTCTATGGCAAACCGCAGATTGTGAGTTACCATAAGTGTGGTAAGATTTTTCTCCTTTACCACCTTGTCGGTGATCTGCATAAGGGTTTCCGAGGACTTGGGGTCGAGAGCCGCCGTGTGCTCGTCAAGGACAAGCAGGTCAATGTCCGTCATGGAAGCGATAATAAGAGCCGCCGCCTGTCTCTGTCCGCCGCTTAGATTTCCCACGGGGACGTTCATTCTGTTCTCAAGACCCATTCCGCAGGTCTCCAGCAGGCTTTTGTAATAGTCCACACGCTTTTTGTTCACGCCCGCGCCCAAGCCAAAGGACTTGTTTTTATTGTCCGCAAGAGCCATATTTTCCAGTATGGTAAGGTTTCCGCAAGTGCCGAGACGGGGGTCTTGCAGAACGCGTCCGATAGTTTTCGCACGCTTGTGTTCGGGGAGCTTTGTAATGTCCTCGCCCTTGAAAATAATAGTGCCGCCGTCGGGCTTGATAGTTCCGCAGGCAAGGTTCAGCAGGGTGGTTTTTCCGCTTCCGTTTGAGCCTATGACCGCCGCAAATTCTCCCTTTTCAAGCTTAAAGGAAAAATTGTCGAAAAGGGTGGTTTCGTCCACCGTACCCGCGTTAAAAATTTTTGTGATGTTGTTTAGTTCAAGCATATTTATTTGCTCCTTTCAAGCAGCAATATGTATTTTTACAGTAAAATTTATCTCAAAATAAAATGTCTTTTTTCATTTTCTTAAAAGCCGTCTTGCTGTTAAAATATTCTCTCCTGCGGTTTATCATATCAAACACCATTCTCTGTGCAGAATCGGCGGAATCAAGCTTGGGAACGATATTGGCAATGCAGTAATTATAAAAATCCTCACACCATTTAATATAATGACCGTTATTATAAAATGAATTTTTCAACATATCCAAATACTTATCAAAATATTTTTTCCGTCCGTAAAATCTCCCTTAAAAAAGCAAAGCATTGCAAGGTTGTAAACATTCCAGAATTTAGCCTCTTTAGCAAGCGTTCTTTTGGCATATTCCAAATCTCTGAATTTTCTGTATTCTTCTGCCTCTTTCAGAGCTTCGGAAGCAAAGCTTTCCATTTCTTCCGAAAATGTTTCGTCATCTTTGTAGGACACAAATTGCCGTCCGTTTACAAATACCCTGCCGCCTAATTCAAAGACTAATGCGTCATTTAGACCTTCTTTTGTTTCCCATAAAAAAGTTAAGCCCACATTAAGGTAAGACCCCTTATCATATCCGCTTGGCTGAAATTCTATAACGATCAGAAAATAGTCGTTATCGTCCAGCCAGACCCTTGACGAACCCTTGCGAAAAATGCCGTGCGGAGACAATATTTTTTTCGCAGTGTCATTTATTATTTTATTGTGCTGTTCCATGTGCCGACCTCCGTATTTTTAACAACAAGCTGTCTATGTATCAATAAAATTTTATATTATTTATCTCATTCTGCAAACATTCAAGAAAGTTCGCCGCATGACCGCCGTCCATTTGGGTGTGGTGAAACTGGAACGATATGGGCAGAACTGTTTTAAAAAGCTTTTTCCTGTATTTGCCCCAAATCACAAAGGGATTGTTGAAAACTCCCGCATAGATATTTACCGCGCCGTCAATATCGCAACCGACCAGTGCAGACGTTCCTATAACCATATAGTCGTCCCCGACTTCGTGGAGCTGACAGGCTTCGCCGACTTGCTTTGTAAGCCTTAAATAATCGCTGTTGAAGGCTTGCAATTCCTCCGAAAAGGGAATATCGCAGGTGCTTATATTTCCGTCTTTTGTATTGACAACGGTGTTCACCGCAATTTTATCGTACTCCATAAGCTTGCCGCCAACAGGCAGTAAGTAAAATTCCTCAATCTGCACCGCCGCCCTGCCTATGCACCAGCACATCAGCATATTGAATTTGAGTTTTTCCCTGCGGCTGAACGATAAAAGACGTGTAATGTCCAGCGTTTTGAACAGCGTCACCATTGGCATAGGTGCGTTCATCCACATCTCAAACGCCGCCGCACGGTTTGTCTGTTTGGGGTCGATTTCTTTCATAGTATTTTTCCTTTCAGACAGCTTATGTATTTGAAAATCGTCAAACAAATCGGAATTTAATTGTCTGATGTTCTCGTCAAAACACCGTCAACGACATTATAAACTCTGTCCTTATTTATTGCCGTCTTTTTCTCTATTTCACTTTCTAAATCAATACCGAGAATTTCAGATAATCCCATAAGATAAATAGCAATATCAGCCAATTCTTCCCCTATATTTGTTTTTTTACGCCAAGCTTCATATGCTTCGGCGACCTCGCCATAAAGGAGACAGAATTCCATATTAACATCTGTAACATTGAAGCCCTTATTCAGCTTGTTTTGATATATCTCTTTCTGCATTTCTTTCATTTTCATTTTTATCTCTCCTTTAAATTGGAATGTTCTTACGCTATGTCAACGGTAAATTTTCCTCTGCTCCATAACCACATTGGAGTATGTACATCTATTGGTTTGTATTCCGTATCTTTTAATAAATCAAACCACTGTTGTGCTAACTTTAACTGTACATCAGAACGGGCTGCTTCTTCTGCTGTAATAACGCCTAATTTTATACTTGCCTGAATTACATGAGTATCCGGAGCAACCGTGATATACTCTCTGTCATTAAATTCCGCGTCTGTGTATTGTTCCATAACATACAGCCAATAATTACAAATTTTATTTCCGCCCAAATACGGAAACATTTTTTTATTCTTCTGAATATATTCTTTGATCGTGACAACACGATAACCCATATCTGAAA